>JAQGOU010000605.1 GCA_028293445.1 Verrucomicrobiales bacterium
TTGCCTTTGAACTTTTTGATCAACTCATCCTTGGCCTCAAGTGGTCGATGCACGGCGAAATGCGGCAGATAGAGAAAGAACGGCTGATCTTTATGGCGCTTGATAAAATCGGTCGCTTTGTCGGTGAGGAAGTCGGCCAGATATTCATCCTTGGGATATTCAGTCTTGGGATCGGTTTTGAAATTGAAATGGACGCCGGAACTTTCGATCGCTTCATCAAAGCCACGTTTGCTGGGATGATGAGCATCGTCGTTGCCGAGGTGCCACTTGCCAAACATGGCGGTGGCATATCCGGCATTTTTGAGAGATTGCGCAAGCGTGATCTTATCCAGGGGCAATTGGGTGACGTTCTCGACCGGTTTGAGAGGACGGCTTTGCCAATCAAAACGATCGATGCCGCCTACGGTATAGACACCCGTGCGCGGACCGTATTGTCCGCTCATCATGGCGGCGCGACTCGGCTGACAGTTCGGTCCACTGGAGTGTCCATCGGTGAAACGCATTCCTTGACTGGCGAGTTTGTCGATATTGGGGGTCTCATAATATTTACTCCCGTAGCAGGCGAGATCGGTGTATCCCAAATCATCGGCGAGAATAAACACGATATTCGGTTTGGTCGCGGCGCTCAGGGACAGCCATGACAGGCAGAGCGCGGCCAAAGTGGAGAAGAGTTTCATGTCGAAGGAGACGGTGACCGCGAAATGAAGGTTACCGGCAGAACATTCCTTTTGTTACAGAAGCAGTGGCGCTAGGAATTTCCTTTTTTGCGGCCTGATGCCTGCTTATCTTGGTGATGTGAAAGGATTCTGGAACTTTCGTTTACTGTTAATTGTTTGTGCGATGAGCGTCGCGATGGCCGCAAATGCCGTATTGCGCCCAGTCGAACATCGATACCTGTTCATTTTGGAAACGTCCAAGGAAATGAAACGGGAAGCCGAACCCGCACGGAACGTATTGCTCCAATTACTCTACAGCGGCGTCATGGGACAAATGCACGCAGGAGATACCTTCGGCATTTGGACCTACAACGACAAACTGCAGGCCAGCTATCCGATGCAATCGTTCGTCTGGGAAGATCGGGAAGCACTCACGACACGGGCGGCCGAATATCTTAAGGCGCAAAAATTCACAGGGGGTGCGCATCTTGAAAACGCTTTATTACCACTGCTGAAACTCGCCACGAACTCGCCGAACCTGACGGTGATTCTTATTTCTGACGGCAAACAGGCGGTCGCAGGAACGCCGTTCGACCAGGAAATACGCTCGTTACACAAAAAATATTATGACGACTTGCAAGAGTCGAAACTGCCGTTCGTGACCGTGCTGGTCGCGTATCATGGAGAGTTTATCAACTATGCGGTGAACTCGGCGCTGGGGCCGATTCGAGTGCCGCGTCTGCCGAAGCCGCCAGCGGTAACCAATATAGTCGAAGCCCCAACGCCGGCGCCTCCGGTCAAACGTGGGGAGTCACTGATCTTGCGCGGGCCATTGCCGAAAAATAAAACTGAAACAACGGTTCCTCCCGTTCCGCCGGTTACAACGCCCACAGAATCGGCGAACGTAACAACCGCCTCGGTAACACCACCGGTCGCGGGGGCGATTCCTCCTGCTCCACCGACTGTCCCGTCGGCACCGGTAATAACAACCAACGATGTTACGGCGCCAATTGCAGCGGCAGCGCCGGTCGTCACTGCGGAACCTGCAGCCGTGATTCCAAAGCCTGAGGTGCCGGTTGTCCAACCCGTTACCAAAGCTGAGGAAACGACGCCGGTGCAGAAAGAGCAGGCTTCAAACGTAGCGACATTCACAGTGCAACCAACAAACGAGACGGCGTCGATTGCTCCTGCGACTCCCCCGCTGCCGAAGCCGCCCCAGAATCCGACAGTCGAGAAAACAACCGTTGTCACAGAGCCGGCAATGCTTGCTCAAACCGAAGGATCTTCGAGCTTGCGCAAGGTGCTCGTCGTCATTGGCATCTTGTTGTTCCTGATTTTACTCGTGCTCGTCTTGATGCTTCGCAAAAGCAAACACTCTCAACGAAGCCTGATTACCCAGTCGATCGATAAATCGGTGCCGTAAACTGCGCGAGCCGCTTCGTCAATCCTCGTAACCATTGGGATGCTCGAGGTGCCATGCCCACGCCGTCTGGACGATGTCCTGAAGTTTGGGATACTTCGGTTTCCAGCCGAGTTCATTCTTCGCTTTATCCGCTCCCGCGACCAACTTCGGCGGATCACCAGCCCGACGGGGTTTTTCAATTGAGGGAATCTTTTTACCAGAAACTTCTTCGCACATTTTGATCACCTGTCGAACGGAATAGCCGTCCCCGTTTCCAAGATTATAGAAGCCCTGCTTACCAGGTTGCAGCGCGAGCAGGTGCGCCTGGGCCAAATCAATAATGTGGATGTAATCTCGAATCGCGGTGCCATCGGGGGTTGGATAATCGGTGCCGTAAATTTCACATTGCGGTGCTTGCCCGAGTGCCACCTTCAAGACATTGGGAATCAAATGCGTTTCGATGCGATGATGCTCGCCGAATTTCCGGCTTGCGCCCGCAGCATTAAAGTAACGAAAAGCCACGAAGTCCAGACCGTGAAGCTGGTGATACCAGTTCAGGATTTTTTCAAACATCAACTTCGACTCGCCGTACGGATTAATGGGGCGTTGCGGCAGATCTTCGGTCATCGGCACTTTATCCGGCGGGCCGTAGGTGGCGCAGGTGGAACTGAAAACAAATTTCTTCACACCGTTATCGCGAGCGGCATCGAGAAGATTCAGGCCACTGCAAACGTTGTTGCGAAAATATTTCGAAGGATTCGTCATCGACTCCCCAACCAGAGCGTGCGCGGCGAAGTGGATGATGGCTTCGCTCTTCGATGACTTAATGGCGACGTTGATCTGGTCGCGGTCGCTAAAATCTCCCTGCACAAATGTCGCCCGTGTATCAACTGCGGAACGATGCCCCTCGGTGAGGTTATCGAAAACGGTGACCGAGTGTCCGGCGTTTAATGCTTCTTCCACAAAAATCGAACCGATGTAACCCGCACCGCCTGTGACAAAAAGATTCATGTCGTGGAAACTAAAGTCGGAACAAAACTTCGACAATCTGAATCCATGCGAATCGTTTTTCAGGGAAACGCTGAATCCGGATTGCGCCGGGCTGGCCTGGTCCTGAGCAAAATGTTCTCTAGAAGACCCCGTCGGGAAGGAAATCAATGTTCAATACACTCCGATGTTGCCGCTTTGAAAAACATTCGAATCATGTTTAGATGCAGGAAGTTGTAGGTGTTGTCGGTCGTCAGAATACAACAGGGCAGGCAAAAGCGTGAAAAGTCCGATCATTCCAACCAATGAGCGTCACCGCCTCGCGGCGTTGCGCAGCTATGGAATTCTGGACACGCAACCTGAAGCGGTCTTTGAAGAAATTACGCGTCTTGCATCGGAAATCTGTCAGATGCCTATTGCCTTGGTTACCCTCGTTGATGAACAGCGGCAGTGGTTTAAATCAAAAATCGGGCTGGAGGTTAATCAAACATCCCGAGACGTTTCCTTTTGCGCCCATGCCCTAAACGGTTCGGAGGATCTTTTTGTCATTGAAGACACCTTAAAAGACGAACGCTTTGCGGATAATCCACTGGTGACCGACGGGCCAAAAATTCGCTTTTATGCCGGTGCTCCGCTGCTGACTCCCGACCATTTTCGCATCGGGACGTTGTGCGTCATTGACAGGATCCCAAGACACCTGACAACAACACAAGCGAATGCGTTGCGGGTATTAAGCCGACAGGTCATGTCGCAGATTGAGTTGCGCCGCACGATTCAGGAACTCGCGCAGATTTCCACGTTGCAGAACGCGATTTTGAATGGCGCTAATTACGCGATCATTTCGACCAACACGCGAGGCGAGATTGTTACGTTCAATTCTGCAGCGGAACAATTACTGGGCTATCGCGCTGATGAAGTGATTGGAGAAAAGACACTGGCCTTTTGTCACGATCCCAACGACATCCTGCGACGTTCGCGCGAATTATCGTGGGAGTTGGGACGACCGGTCGAGTCCGGGTTCGAAACACTCGTGGCGAAGGTACTCCCCGGGCGAGCTGATGAACAGGAATGGAGATATATCCGGAAAGACGGCTCACAATTTCCCGTTCGTCTCTCGATCACGACCCTCACTGACGAGACAAACAACCTCACCGGTTACCTCGCGATTGGCTCAGATGTGACCGAGCAAAAGCGGTTGGAAACAGAGCGCGCGATTTTAAGTAAGATCGGACAGAAAATGAGTAGCGCCTCCAATACGGTCGAGGCTGGCCGGGTGATATTGGAAATCGCGGATGAACTGTTTCCCGTCGATGCCTGCTTCCTGGACTCCTATTCAGCAGAACTCAACGAAGTGAAAAGAATTCTGTATCTGGATACGATCGACGGAAAAAGAGTTCAGATTCCTGGGGTTTCGGAAACCTTGCAGCCGACACCCATGGGGGAAAAGGTCATTCGTGAAGGCGCTCAACTAATCTTGCGCGACTCATCCTCTCATGACACTGGTGTGCATCTTATCCCCGCCGGAAACAAATCTCGCCCGGCTGCATCGCTGATGTTCGTGCCGGTCCGTTTTCGCAACGAGGTGGTCGGCGTATTATCCCTCCAAAGTTACACGGCCAATGCGTATAACGAAAACGATCTAGACCTCTTGCAGGCGTTGGTTGATCGAAGCGGGGGCGCATTACAACGCGTTCGCATCGAACATGAATTACGTTTAAGCGAAGAGCGTTATCGCGATCTGTTCGATAACAGCAACGACCTGATTCAAAGCATCGACATTCATGGGAACTTCCTGTTCGTCAATCCCGCCTGGCATAAGACGCTCGGTTTTTCCCTGGAAGATTTACGCAAGAAGACCTTTTGGGACCTGGTGCATTCGGAGACTCGAGAAGCGTGCGAGAACGCTTTTCGCGGTTTATTGACCGGCAGAAATGTGGAAGCCATCGAGACACAACTCGTCGCCAAAGATGGGCGCACGCTGTTTGTCATTGGAAACGCAAGCTGCCATTATGATCCGGATGGATCAACCGCTCTCCGGTGCACGTTTCATGACATCACCGAACGGAAAAAATTTGAGGTCGAGTTGGCCAAAGCCCGGGACGCGGCGCTCGATTCAGCGCGTTTGAAATCAGAGTTTCTTGCCAACATGAGCCATGAAATTCGTACGCCCATGAACGGCGTGATCGGCATGACTACCTTGCTCATGGAGACGAAGTTGGATACACAGCAGCGGGATTTTGCCGAAACGATTCGGTCCAGCGCCGAAAACCTTCTCACGATTATTAACGACATCCTGGACTTTTCAAAAATTGAAGCGGGCAAGTTGGTGTTTGAGTCTCTGGATTTTGATTTACTTGAGACCGTCGAGGAGACCATCGGCTTTTTCTCTGGTCCAGCACGGGCCAAAAAAATCGAACTCGCGGATTGCGTCCAGGCAGATGTTCCGTTGGCGCTGCGTGGGGATGCGGGACGGTTACGGCAAGTGCTGACAAATCTGTTGAGTAACGCGATAAAATTCACGGACAAAGGTGAAGTGGCACTGACAGTGACAAAGATCAATGAGACAGAACGGAACGCTATCATCCGCTTTGAAGTCCGCGATACCGGCATCGGCATTTTGCGTGAAGTGCAGGCAAACCTGTTTCAAGCCTTTCAACAAGCCGACGGCTCCACCACTCGCAAATACGGCGGCACCGGTCTGGGTCTTGCCATTTCCAAACAACTCGTTGAGCGAATGGATGGTACTATCGGCGTCAGCGGAGATAAGGGCAAAGGTTCCACTTTTTGGTTTACTGCGGTTTTCGAGAAACAACTAACGACCCATGCCGGACTCGATGTGGCAGTGGATTTTTCCAAATATCGAGTTCTCGTGGTTGACGACAACGCCACGAATCGCGAAGTCCTGCAGCATTATCTACAGAGTTGGAAAATCCCTAACGACACGGCAGCGAACGCCAAAGAGGCGCTCGACACCCTGCACGCGGCCGCAGCCAGGGATGAGGCTATACAACTGGCGATCCTCGATTTGCAAATGCCGGAAATGGATGGGGTAACTCTTGCCCAGAGGATTAAAGAAGACCCGGCGCTGTCTCAAACACGTTCCATTTTGCTTAGTTCCTCGGGAGATCAATTCTATGCCGCCGACATGGAGCAGAATGGGATCGAGTTGTGTTTGATAAAACCCATTCGCAAGTCGCGCTTGTTTGATGCTTTAGTGCAGGTTGCCAACCGGGACACCGCTGAAATTATCACCAAGGCCACCGAGGTGACTTCCCCGGCCTTACCTGGACAGGCTTCCACGCTTCGGATTTTATTGGCGGAAGACAATCCGATCAATTGTAAGGTCGCTCTCGCCATGCTCAAACGGCTTGGCTACACCGCAGATGTAGTTACCAACGGCGTGGAAGCGCTATCATCCTTGAAACGCACTGCCTACGACGTTGTGTTGATGGATTGTCAAATGCCAGAAATGGATGGGTATGAAACGACAGCGCACATTCGGAAACGGGAAGAGGGCGCAGCCGTGAAAACAATCATTATTGCCACGACTGCAAATGCAATGAAGGGCGACCGGGAAAAATGCCTGGCTGCAGGCATGGATGATTATGTTTCCAAACCGATCGATTTAAAGGAGCTTGTTGCGGTTCTGAATAAATGGGAATCCCACACGGACAATGCCCGTCCGTCCGCAAGTTCTGCTTTGTCAGATTTGCCGATGCCCGAAGCCGCTGTAGATATGGCGCGCCTGCAAGAGATGGCAGACCACGATCCAATCGCGCTGCAAGAACTAGTGTCCCTCTATCTGACGCAGGCGCGGGACCAAATGCAGAAACTGCAAGCCGCCATTCAGAACTCCGATCTAAAACTGGTCGCAACTCATGCCCACAGCTTCCTCGGCGCAAGTGCGACATGCGGGATGAAACGAATTGTCGTGCCACTTCGCGCGATTGAACAAGCAGCTAGAAATGGCAATGTTGTAGACTTAGAAACCTTATTTAACACTGCATCATCCGAATTGAACGTGATAGACACCTTTTTCAAATCTTGATTTTATGAATCAGTCAACTCTTGCAGATAAGTCGCTCAAAAAAATTGTCCTGATTGAAGACGATCCCGTCGTCTCGGCAGTATATCAGTCGAAACTGGAACGTGACGGTTATAATGTCATTACTGCCGTTGACGGTCAGGTCGGATTTTACCTCGTTCATGAAACCAAACCTGACGCCATCATTCTCGATTTAATGCTGCCCAAGATGGATGGCTTACAGATTCTAAAAAAGCTTCGCGCACAGAAACAATTTGAAACATTGCCGGTGTTCGTCTTTACCAATGAATTTGCCAACGAGCTCACTCGAGAAGCACGAAATGCAGGGGCTACTGAGGTTTTTGATAAGAACAAAGCGACGCCTGAAGATTTTTTGCGCGCGTTAGGAAAGGCCTTTTTTCCAGAAGCCTTCAAGGCCATCCCGAAGACGCCGGTGGTTCCGGCCGTGCTGGAGACGAATGCCTTTGCTCAGCCTTTTCCTGGGAAACACGAAGCGACGTTTTTGGCCAACGCGGCCGGGACCATAAATCGGTTGCGCGATACACTCGTGCGGCTGATTCGCAGCAAAGATCCCATGCAACGGATTACCACGTTCAATGAATTGCTCCAAACGACGCACCTCATTTCCGGCAATGCCGCCGCCGTTTCACAGAAACAAATCGCGCGTTCTGCAGCGGCTTTGGAAGCATACATTCATGAGCTTTTGGGTAAGCCAGACGAAGTCAATTCTTCGGCCGTGCGCACGATTTGCCAGACGGTTGATTTTCTCTGTCTCCTTTTAAAAGAAGCAAAAGAGTCACCATCTGCCGATGAAACGGGCCTCGTCTTGATCGTTGACGATGATTCTCTCTGCCGTCGTGCCGCCAAGGTGGCGATGGATCGCGCTCAATTGAAATCCATTGCCCTGTCCGATCCCGAAATTGCACTGCAAGTTCTCACACAAAACCCCTTTGACCTGATTATTCTCGACGTGCAAATGCCGGTCATGGACGGCTTCACGCTCTGTCAAAAATTACGCGAATTGCCGGCGCACAAGGTGACGCCCGTGATTTTCGTCACCAGTCAAACGGATTTCGAAACTCGCACGAAGAGCACGGCCAGCGGCGGCAATGAATTTATCGCCAAACCTTACCTCTTCATGGAATTGGCCCTGAAAGCCCTGATCTCTCTCAAGAAGAAGGCGGACACCGCAAAAAATTAACTGCGGGAATTTCACCATTGTTGGTAGAGATCACCAAGGCGATTACTTCAATTGTGGAAGAATTGGGCTCAAGACAGTCGCCAACCGTTCGGCGATCGCCTTGTAGCCGGCATCGTTTGGGTGGACTTGATCCGACATAAGCGAAGGTGAACCAAATACGCCGTCGAGGATGTTAGACACGTAGAGAACTTTTTCCTCATTCGCCAGCTTTTTAAAACCGCTATGATTTGAATCCAGCAGCGATACGCTTCGCACCCCGATCAAAATAACAAACGAACCACTTTGATGAAAGACTCGGATCATCTGGCGCAAGTTGGAGAACATTTCGTCACTCGACATTCGTTGAAGACCATCGTTGCCCCCGAGGCAGAGCAGAACGACACGTGGTTGAATTTTTGCGGCTTCTTCGACCCGCTTCAATCCCATTTCCGTTGTATCGCCGGCAACGCCAAAGTTGCGAATGGGAATACCCAGAGTTCGGGAAAGAACGGCCGGATAATCATTCCCATCGGCCGCGCCGTAGCCAGAAGTCAAACTATCCCCGTAAGCGATCCAATCCCCTTTTGCCGTCGGCGGAAAATTTTTGTAGCTGGCGGGTCGTGACCAAAAATATCCCAGGAGACCGAGAGCAAGAACGAGACAGATTAGGAAAGTTTTCTTCATCGACGGGATCCAGCTTCGCAGGAACGCCATTCAAATTAAAGCGTCAAAGGGCTAAAGGGTCATCCGCTTTGAAGCAAAAATCCGGGTCAGTGAATTTCTTTGAGACGAATGCACGCGGCGGTTTGCGCAGGATCGTCCAGCGGTTCGAGCTTCGGAACAATCGTGGCGCAACGCGGCAGATCGCAAAATGGACAACGCGGATGAAACGGGCAACCGCTCGGCGGATTGATCGGTGACGGCGGGTCGCCAGAAAGAATGATCCGCTTGCTCTTTCCACCAATTCCTAGATCTGCCGTCGGAATTGCGCTGACGAGAGCTTTTGTATAGGGATGGAGCGGGCGATCAAACACTTGCGCGGCAGGTCCGAGTTCCACAATCCGGCCAAGATACATCACCGCAATGCGATCGGAAATATGCTTCACCACCGACAGATCGTGCGAAATGAATATGAGCGTCAGCTGCATCTCGCGGGAAAGCTTCCCAAGTAAATTAATAATCTGCGCTTGAATGGAGACGTCGAGAGCCGAAACAGGCTCATCCGCGACAATTAATTTGGGTTCGACCGCCAATGCCCGGGCGATAGCGATACGTTGGCGCTGTCCGCCCGAGAACTCGTGTGGATATTTTCGAATGAACCGTGGCGACATACCGACCTTCTCCAACAAGGCACTCACGCGCTTGGGCATTTCCCCGGTCGGCACGTTCTTATGCGTGGAAATCGCTTCTGCGAGCGTGTCGTAAACGGTCATCCGTGGATTGAGCGACGCATACGGATCCTGGAAAATCATTTGAAAATCGGCGCGCGCGTAGCGGAGTTCATCGCCCTTCAAACGATTAAGATTCTTACCTTCCAGGATGACCGTGCCGTCGGTTGGCGGGATCAGTTGAAGAATTGTTCGACCCAGCGTCGATTTACCGCAGCCCGATTCTCCGACGAGCCCGAGAATCTCTCCTTTACGCAAACTGAGGCTCACGCCGTCCACAGCTTTCACGGTGCCGACTTGCTTTCGAAAAATCATTCCCCGCTCAATCGGGAAATGAGTCTTTACGTTTTGTAGTTCGAGAAAGGGGTTGGACATATTACAGCTTCAAACCTTCCTTCTGCACGCGCAGACATGCCGTCGTATGTTTCGGTTCGACCTCTTTCAAGAGCACGGGCTCGCGGGTGCAATAATCGACCGCGAATTCACAGCGCGGGGCGAATGGGCATCCAACAATTTGTTTTGAAACATCCGGAGGCATCCCTGGAATCGTGTAGAGCTCGGTGCCCTTTGGTTGGAACACCGGACGCGATTTGTGGAGCGCACGTGTATAAGGATGCTTCGTGCGCTGGAACAAATCGTGCATCGTTCCGCTCTCCACCACCCGACCCGCATACATGACGTTGACGCGATCGCAGAAGCCGGAGACCACGCCCAGATCGTGACTAATCAGGATGACCGCCATCCCGAGTTCCTTTTGCATCTTCTTGATGAGGTCGAGAATCTGAGCCTGCACGGTGACGTCGAGGGCGGTGGTTGGTTCGTCGGCAATGAGCAAGTCGGGTTTGGTGATAAGCGCCATGGCAATCATCACACGCTGACGCATACCGCCGGAGAACTGGTGAGGATACTGTTTGATTCGTTCCGCTGACGCCGGCACACCCACGGCGTCGAGCATCTCAATCCCGCGTTTTACAGCAGCCGCGTGACTGATCTCCTCATGAATCAGGAGCGGCTCAATCAGTTGATCCTCAACTTTCAGGTAAGGATTCAGCGAGGTCATCGGATCCTGAAAGATCATCGAGATGCGCTTGCCGCGAATCTTCCGCAGTTGCTCTTCAGAGCAACTCAGCAAATCAACCCCGCCGAACATCGCCCTGCCCTTTTCAATTCTACCGGGAGGCTGCGGGATCAGCCGCATGATGGAATAGCAGGTCACGGATTTACCCGAACCGGATTCGCCAACGATGCCCAGGGTTTCTCCCTTTTCTAAATCGAACGACACATCGTGCACCGCACGCACGATTCCGTGCCGCGTATGAAACGACGTATGCAAGTTTTCGACTTGGAGCAATGGAGGCATTTAATCTTTCGACGCGCGCACATCCAGTGCGTCGCGTAGGCCATCACCGAGAAAGTTCAATGAGAACAGCGCGAGTGACAAAGCGCCGGCTGGGAATATTAACAACCACGGAAACTGTTCCATAGCTTTAGCGCCTTCATCGATCAGAACGCCCCACGAAGTCGCGGGGGCTTGCACGCCAAGGCCGAGGAAACTGATAAACGATTCGAGCAACATCACGCCGGGCACCGTCAAGGTGGCGTAGACGATCACGGGTCCGAGAATGTTCGGAATGATGTGGCGAAGAATGATGCGGCGCTTGCGCAACCCGAGTGCTTGTGCGGCTTCGATAAACTCCTGTCGTTTTAGCGACATCACCTGCCCTCGCACAATCCGAGCCATGGTTAACCACTCCACCGCGCCGATGGCGAGAAAGATGAGGATGAGTTTCTTGCCAAAAACAACCATCAGAAGAATAACGAAAATCGTAAACGGCAGCGCGTACATGATATCCACGATACGCATCATGACTGAATCGACTTTACCGCCAAGAAATCCGGAGACTGCACCGTAAAGAACCCCGATGATCAGCGACACCGCCGTCGCACAAATACCGACCATCAGCGAAATGCGACCGCCGTAGAGCACGCGCACGAACAGATCACGGCCGAGTATATCCGTTCCCATCCAGTGCTGCCACGAAGGTGCGGCCGAGCCGAGAATCAGATTTTGACTTTCGTGACTATAGCCCAGCAGATTGGCGAGAAGCAGTCCAACGGTGCAGGCGAGGAATAGTAAAATCAAAATGATCCCGCCCACCACGGCCATGCGATTCTTTTTGAGCCGATGCCATGAATCTTTCCAGAGGGAAGCGCCTTGATCCTGCGCTGCGTTCGGCGCGCTTTCGGGCTGGATTGTTATTCCTTCGGCCATTTATTCAAACCGCAGTTTAGGGTTAAGCCAGACCTGAACGACGTCGACAACCAGGTTCAACGAAATGATTAACGTGGCATAAAAAATCACGGTGCCCATGACCATGGTGTAGTCACGATTAAATGCAGACGTGACGAAGAACTTGCCGAGACCTGGAACCTGAAAAATTGTTTCCACGACAAACGAACCGGTGAGCAATCCGGCGACTGCCGGGCCAAGGAAAGATACCACGGGCAACAAACCACCCTTAAGCGCATGTTTTGTGACGATCCGCCATGGAGATGCGCCTTTAGCTCTCGCGGTGCGAATAAAATCCTGGTTAAGAATTTCCAACATTCCACCACGTGTCAGGCGCGCAATGTAAGCCGCGTAAAAAATTCCCAGGGTTAAAGCCGGCAAGACGCGGTCACTGGCGAAATCCCATCCCAGCGCGTTATACCAATGCAACCCGAGGGCAAAGAGCCCGATGAGCAGCGGCCCGAGGACAAACGTAGGCAAACAGATCCCCGCCATCGCCAGCGACATCGGAATGTAATCGCTCGCAGTATTCGGACGGAGCGATGCGACAATGCCAGCTCCCAAACCCAAAATAAGAGCGACCAGTAGGGCCCAACAGCCCAGCTCAAGTGAAACCGGGAACGAAGCACCGATCAATTCATTCACTGACCAATTCGCATACTTGGTTGATGGACCGAGATCGCCGTGACGGACAGCCTTCCAAATATAGTTGCCATACTGTTGCAGAAGCGGTTTATCCAAGCCGTAAAAGGCATTCAGCTGTTTCAGAATTTCTGGTGACACTTTCTTTTCTCGGGAGAAAGGCCCGCCCGGCGCCGCATGCACCATGAAGAACGTCGCCGCGCTGATGATGAACAGCACCGGGATCATTTCCAAAAGTCTTCTGGCGATAAATCGAAACATAGCGGCGTCAGTTTTTCTTCTGCGGCTCCAGATACAGATATTTGTACGGCTGATGATCCAGAATCGTCGCGTGATAATTCTTCAGGCTCGGCTGTAACAAATAAATGCTCACGTAATAATAGATCGGTAGCACGGGCATTTCATCCAGCAAGATCGCTTCCGCCTTTTGAAAGATTTTAAAGCGCTCCTGTGGATCGATCGTCTTTCCTGCCTCGGCGATCAGCCGGTCGTATTCCTTGTTCGACCAACCGGCGTCGTTGTTGCCGCCGTCGGTGATCCACATATCCAGAAAGGTGTTCGGGTCCGGATAATCGCCGATCCATCCGTACCGGCAGAGATCAAAGTCGCCGCCCGCCTTTTTCGTGTTGAGATAAACCTTCCACTCTTCATTGCGCAAACCAACGTCGATGTTCAGGTTTTTCTTCCACATTTGCTGCAAGGCTTCGGCGATCGTTTTATGGCTCTCGAGCGTGTTGTAGAGAATTTCAAAATGTGGAAACCCGCGTCCATCCGGGAACCCCGCTTCGGCGAGCAATTGCTTTGCTTTGGCCAAGTCGGGCGTGATGCGAGCCGAGGAGGTGTAACCAGCGGTGTTGGGCGGCGTGAATGTGTAAGCTGGTTCCTCCCCTCCCCGCGTGACGTTCTTCGTGATCGTTTCGCGGTCGATCGCCATTGTTAAAGCCTGACGGACGCGCTTGTCGTTAAACGGCGCTCTCTTCACATTGAAGATATAAAAGTAAGTGCCGAGATACGGAGCTCGCAGCAGCAATTCGGGATACTTCTGTTTATAATATTCCACCTTCGGCAACGGCAACTTATCGGTGCGATGAACTTGTCCGGAGCGGAATGCCCGTTCCTCCGTGTCGAGACTCTCGATTGGATAAAAACGAATCTCATTCAAACGCACCGTCTTCGCATCCCAATAGAGCGGGTTCTTCTTCACCGAAATCACGCGATTTACTTTCCACTCCGACAACGCGAATGGACCGTTACCGACGAAATGGCCAGCCCTCGTCCAACGATTGCCACGCTCATAGAGGCCGCCGTATTTAAGAATCGTCGGAATGTGCAAAGGGAACCAAGAGTCGTGATTCAAAATCGAAAGGAAATAGGAGGTCGGATTGTTTAAAGTAATTTCGAGTGTCGCTTCGTCGAGCACTTTGAAGCCGACCTGCGTGAAATCTTTGAGCGTTCCCTTATTATATTCCTCCGCATTTTTCACGGCGAACATCATGTAGGCATATTGGTTCGCCATTTGCGGGGCCAACGCTCGTTCGTAGGTTTTAAGAAAATCGGAGGCGATGACTGGATCGCCGTTCGACCAACGGGCTTCTTTGCGGAGATGAAACGTATAAACCTTTCCGTCCGGAGAAATATCCCACGATTCCGCCATTCCCGGAACCGGATGCAAATCGATGGGATCCTCGGAGACCAGACCTTCCAGGATGGCGCGGATAATATTGTCCTCCTGCACGCCAGAGACGACATGAGGGTCGAGATCTTCCGGTTCGGCTCCGTTGGCGCGATGATAAACCTGTTCGCGATCGCCGACAGCCACACGGGTTTCGTGTTGACCACAACTCGTGAAGAAAAAGAGTCCCAAGGCCAGGATCAGCCAGCAGGACACGTTATGTTTCCAAAACCTCATGCAACTTGCTTAGACGCCATCTTAGGAACGTCCGCTCGGAAAGACATAAGCAATTTATTGTTTCGTCATTAAAACGAAATCGGTGAAACTACTTAGCCCACGATGGAAATAAACGCAAACATTGGTTGTGGAAGAAACAGGGAAGGAAAGGAAACACCCAAACACCAAACCATCTTGCATCCGATATATTGGCGCAGGCGTTGGCTGCGCCGTGTTCAAGCGTCATCTCCTGGCTTTAGGTAATTTTAATTCGAACTTGTCGCGGCCAAGGGACGGTGCCGCCAGATTGATGCGGACAGTAATCGTGTCTGGCATCGTGTGGTCATAGACCAGCCACCAACTGCCTGCCTGAAGCGCGCTGCCGGTTTCTTTGGAAAGGTCATTGGAAAATGTGAGGCGCACGTTCATTCCCTTGATCTCGTTCAAGTCAGTAAGAAAAGCCGTCAATGTCGGTGCGTCTCCTTCATAGACCAATGTCGTGGACCACTCCGGTTCCCAATAACTGGTCAAGCCGCCAAGATACTTGAATTTGTCGGAGCGAAGAATGGAATGCACCTGCTCCGTCCGATTGGTGTCATAGCCTTTCGGAAAGAATATTTCGGGTTGCGGCAAACTGCGGCTCAATGCGAACGCGAAATGAACCGCAGCAACACTCATAACGAGCACAAGGAGGAATGTGAAATGCCGCTTCATATACTTGTACAACGGCTCACCGCCAGATTTCTTAGAACAAATATGCACATAGGGCGACATCAATATCTGGCGAGCGTCGCAATGTTCGCTTGTGGGAGTCTTCCCATGAAAAGACACCCGAAAGACGTCCGCACGAGCAGTTCTTCCTAAAAGGAACTTTTCCGGAGACCACGTTGGAAGTTTTGTCCTCGATTGCACGCTGCAATCGCTCTCGTTGGAAGTTTTGCACCCGATTGCACGCTGCAATCGTCTTCGCTGGAAGTTTTGTCCTCGATTGCACGCTGCAATCGCCTTCGTTGGAAGTTTTGTCCCCGATTGCACGCTGCAATTGAGGGCAAAAGTGCTCTTTCTGCCGTTTGTATGAGTCAAAAGCAGTCGAAGACGCGGTTTTTCTCCGAAAAACTCCCGGATTGGGCTAATTGGCTCGCTTCGGGACTGATTTGAAGCGCGGTGCCGGTCTAAACCGCAGTCTCGTTCCGATAACGATAGCGAGCGGCGATGATGCTGAAGAGAATTGCCACGACGAAGGTCATTCCGGCATACATCAGGAAGCGTCCGGTGCTGACGGAGGCTTCATGGGCACCGGGGCCGGAACCGGCGAAGATTTTGGTCACGGCGGTGACGAGGAGATTCCCGAATGCCACGGTCAGGAGCCAAAAGCTCATAATCGTGCTCTTCATTTCCGGAGCGGCTTGCGTGAACGCGAATTCCAGACCGGTCGTCGAGACCAGGACTTCGGCTGTCGTCAAAACGATGTAAGGCAAGGTTTGCCAGGCGACGCTGAGGTGTGCCCCGGATTCGATTTGTTTTTGCAGGATCGCCACGATCACATACGACGCGGCGGTAAGAAATAGACCGAAGCTCATCCGCTTTAGGGGACTCGCAAAGCGACCGAGTCGTGGATAGATCCCGAGGGTTAAGAGCGGGACGAGAATCATCACCAGCGCGGGGTTCGCGGATTGCATCTGCTCAGCGCCGATCTCCAAACCAAAGAGTTGAAACGGAACCATCTTCAATCCCTGCAAAACCCAGGTGGAATTCGTCTGGTCGAAGAGCGCCCAAAAAACCGGCACGAGGGCGAAGATAGAAAGGATTGGCCCGACTGATTTTGCGGCATCAATCTCTTGTGGGGTGAATCGATTACTCGCTGCGCCCCAAAAGCTCTGTCTCGGACCGCGTTTACGACCGATCAGGGCGAACCACAATTCTTTTACAATGACTGTCAGTGCATACCGAAATATTTTTATAAATCCTGCGGTCTTTGTTTCACGCGAGGGTGGCACCCGCACGTAATGTTTTGTTCCAAGCCAGAAAATGAAGGTGGCCATCGCCATCAAGACTCCAGGCACGGCGAACGCCCAGCTGTAACCGTGATGATTCTTGATCCACGGAATCGTCAGGAACGAAAAGAACGAACCGAAGTTAATCGACCAATAAAAAGCGCCGTAGGCCTTCTGCAAGAGATGCGATTGATCCGACCTGAACTGATCGCCGACGAATGCCGACACGCACGGCTTGATACCGCCGGAACCAAAGGCGATCAACGACAGACCGGAGAAGAGAAAGGCCATTTTGCCATTCACGCCGGTAGCAAAGTCGCTGCAGGCGAGAACGCCATGTCCGAGACAGTAGAAAAGCGATACCCAAAGGATTGTGTTGTAGCGGCCGATCATTTTGTCCGACAACCACGCGACGAAGAGTGGCAGGAAATAAACCGCAAAGCCGTAGGTGTGGATGATCGTTGTAGCCGTGTCGGACGCCTGGCCCAAGCCGCCTTTAACCACCTCGCCTGTGATATAACCGGCGAGAATGCTCTTCATCCCGTAGTAACTGAATCGCTCGCATGCCTCGTTACCGACGATGTATTTAATCTGCGGCGGCCAGCGATTCGGGTTCGTTGATGAAGAGCTCATGGTTCAGGAAAGATAACTTCGATAAACGCTCGCCCTCATCCTAACCTTCTCCCCCGAGGAGAAGGAAGAGCATGCGGATGTCCCCGTTTTTTTGGATGACTGTCCGGCAAATCCCGTCGCGTAAACTTTCAATAAAGCGGGAAATGATTCCCCCTCTCCTCGGAGGAGAGGGCCAGCACCGCGAGCGGTGCCGTTGATCTCTGTTCTGACTGGGTGAGGACGAGCGTTCAACCAAATATTCTCGATGGTCCTCGCATGTTCCATTTCAACTTGGAAATTGTTTTTCGCAACTTACTCTAACCACCTGCCCTATTTTTTCTCGGGCGCAGTTTCAACACCGATCTCCTTCAAGAACGGCTCCAGCTTCCGCGGCCGTCCGAGGAATTCCTCGATGGAAATGTTTACGTCACGAGAGTTGCCGACTTCATAGACTTCCTTGCGCAAGCGCATGCCAGTCTTTTTATCGAGATAACCGCCTTTGGATTTCTCAAACACTGTCGCCATGTCAGCCGCGATCGCATCCGCCCACGCGTAACCATAATAACCGCCGTCATATCCCATGAGGTGGCCAAAGTAAGCGACGAACGCCGTTTCCTTGGGTTCGGGGAAAAACGTGCCGGAAAGAATTCTATTCGAGAGTTCATTCACGTCGACGTGATTGGCGGAATTGACTTCGGTGTGCAACGCGAGGTCAAGCAGGCCAAAAGAAATCTGGCGTCGATAATGACAGCCTTGCGTGGCCAACTTTGCCACTTTCAGCTTGTCGAGAATGGAGGCGGGAATCTTTTTGGTTGGGTCCCGGTAATCCGCAGCGAAACTGTCGAGGACACTTTTATCCCAGACCCAGTTTTCCAACATTTGTGACGGCGCTTCGACGAAGTCGCCCGGAACGCTCGTGCCGGCGAAGCGAGCATACTTGGCGCGGGTCAAAGTCGCGTGCAGCACATGGCCGAATTCGTGGAAAAGAGTTTCGACATCCGAATGCGAGAGCAAGGAAGGTTTCCCTTCCCCGGGCGGCGGAAAATTACAGACGAGCGAAACCACCGGTCGACGATACTTACCGTTCGCCAGAAGTTTTCCTTCAACGATTCCAAATTCAGCGAAGTGACTGTATTTACCTTCGCGAGGCCAGAGGTCGAGATAGAACATCCCCAGCGGCTCATCCTTCTTCGCATCAGAGATGACGTAGAGCGGCAAATCCTTCGTCCATTTGTAAGGGGCTTCGACCTTTTCAATCTTCAGACCGAAGATGGTTTCATAAGTCGTGAACATTCCCTTCATCACCTGCTGAAACGGGAAGTAAACCCTCAACTGCTCAGCATCAACCGTGTATTTTTCTTTCTTCATCTGGTTCGCGTAATAGCGCCAGTCCCAGATGTTGATCTTCGCGTTCTTATCGCCAATGTCCTTCGCCTTCATCCCGCGGAACTCTTCAACTTCAGCATCGAATTTCGGCTGTAGCCCGGTGCTGAGCTTTTCCAGGAAGCTACGGGCCGCGCCAGCCGTCTTGGCCATTTTGATTTCAATTTTGTAATCAGCCCAGGTCGCGTAGCCGAGCTTGCGTGCAATCTCATCGCGCAATTCGACGATCTTCTGCAAAAGAGGAAGGTTCTTTTCCTTGGCCAACACTTCACGTTCCAGGAAGAGCTTTTTGCGGGTCGCTTCTTTTTTCGCGTTCTCCATCACCATGATGTACTGCCACGTTACATTGGCCATGACGGTGTAGTCGTCGTCGCCGGTTTTAATGTCCTTTTGCGTCAGGAAATCTTCCGGGACTCCTTCCAGATCGGCTTTCGTGAAATGCACCGCCTTCTTTGCTTCCGTGACGTTGGTCTGGAAATCGGTGGTGATCTTCGACAAGTCCTTGCGCATGGCTTCAACTTCACCGCGTTCGGATTTGGGTAGTTCGAGCCCGACGCGGCGATAATCGCGGATGGTTTCCTCGAGCAGCTTCTCGTCCTCGCCCTTCAGGCGCTTGTGCTTTTTATCGAAGGCTTTGACCCGGGCGTAAACATCTTCCCGATAATCCACGCCGACGGACCACTCATCCAATACTTTGGACATCGCCGTGGCGGCATCACGCATTGCTGCGTCTTCACTTGTTTCCTTGATCAATCCAATCCGATTGGCCATCAAGGCAACGTCGTAACCAAGGTTGTCCAGAGCAACGACCGTGTTTTCGAAGGTGACTTTATTTGTATCGAGTTGGCCCACACGATCCAGCGCGGCGTTTGCCGTGGCGATCGTGTTGCTGACCGATTGCTTCAGTTGCGCAGGAGTCGTTTCAAACGTGGGCAATTGCAGCACTGCGTCAAACTTTTCGGCGCGCTTCTGGAAATCCTCCAGAGTTCGCGACTGTTTTAAGTCCTTCGCGTGAGCAACGAACGTACAAAGAACGGTGGCAACAGAAATGGCAACGCAACGGGAACCGAATGAAAGAAAAAAACGTTTCATGAGATAATCCAAACCTTGAACTTACAAAAGCACGTCAAAAAGAATTCCGCAACAGACAATTTTCATTGCTGTTGCGGAAACACTACGACTCGTTAACAAAAGGGTTAATCCGTATCGCTGTCGTCATCATCGTCCTCGGAGATGGGGGCAGCCAGGCTTGCGAGCTTGCCGAGCTTCGGCCCGCCGAAACCGGTCTGAAGTTCCAATTCCCGTTGGGCGACTGCGGAATAGCGCGTCCAGGGGATCGCTTCCAGTCGTTCGGCTTCGATCGGTTCGCCGCTCATTTCACACAGGCCGTAGGAACCGTTTCGAATACGGTTGAGGGCCTGCTCGATTTCATACAGGGAATTTTGTTCGGAAGACATCATGCCAAGGGCGAAGTCCAGGTCGTACTGGTCGCTGGCGGCATCGGCCATGTGCATGCTGAATGCGCCATGCTGATCGGATTTTGCGGCTTGTTGAAGATCTGACTTCGCGTGAAGCAAAACGTCGCGCAAGTCCATGAGGTTATCATAGGCGCCCCGCCATTTGGGGTTAATCTTGTGGCCGTTGAGGTTGCCGAGGATTTGACTCGTATTGTCCTTGGGGCGGCTTGTCGTAAGGATTGGTTCGGTTTTCATATCGGAACGTGCAGTCAGATCGTAATTCGTTTTGCGTTTTCAACAACCGGCACCACGCTTATTGCGGGACGGAGGAAAGACCTAAGGGTCGCTTCAGGAGAATGCCGCAACAGCACCACGGACAAAGATAACAATATTGTCCTGACATTCCGCTTGCCTCTGTAAAATGGCGGCTCATTATTCGCGCTCGAAAATAAATATTATGAGTGCAATTCCAATTCGTGTCGCGGTCACCGGTGCTGCCGGTGCCATCGGTTACTCCATTTTATTTCGCATTGCTGCCGGCGATCTGTTCGGCCCCAATCAACCGGTCATTCTTCATCTCATCGACGTTGAGCCCGCAATGCCTATCGTTGAAGGCGTTGTCATGGAACTCGATGACTGCGCCTCGCCGTTACTCAAAGGTATCGTAGCGACGTCCAATCTCGACGAAGGTTTTCGCGACGTCAACTGGGCTTTGCTCATCGGCAGTGTTTCCCGCAAGCCGGGCATGGAACGAAAAGATCTGCTGAAAATTAACGGCAACATTTTTGTGGGCCAGGCACAGGCAATCCAGAAAAATGCCGCCAAGAATATCCGCATCGTCGTGGTGGGCAATCCGTGCAATACAAATTGCCTGATTGGCATGAACAATTCGCCGGAGATTCCGCGCGACCGTTGGACAGCCATGACGCGTTTGGACGAAAATCGTGGCAAGACACAACTCGCCAAGAAAGCCGGAGTGGACGTCACGTCGGTCTCGAATCTCGCCGTCTGGGGTAATCACAGCCCCACGATGTTTCCCGATTTTTATAACGCCAAGATCAATGGCCAGCCTGTCACTGATGTCATCAAGGATGAGGCGTGGTTGAAGGAAGAATTTGTAAAGACAGTGGGTCAACGCGGGACCGCTGTGCTCAACGCCCGCAAAGCCGGCAGTGCGGCCAGCGCGGCTAATGCTGCGATTGATACCGTCAAATCCATTGCTTACCCCACGAAGCCCGGTGACTGGCACAGTGTTTGTGTTGAATCCGACGGCAGCTACGGGATCGAAAAAGGAATTATCTGCTCGTTCCCAATGCGCAGCGACGGCAAGAAACTGGAGATCGTCCAAGGTGTCGCGTTGAATGATTTCAGCCGTTCTAAAATTCAGGCGACCGTTGATGAATTGAAAGGCGAGAGAGATATCGCGACGGAATTGGGACTGATCAAGTAATCAACGAACCGGTTCTAAACAAAAAGGACGTGCAACTCGCACGTCCTTTTTTGTTTTTAGATTCTTGCGTTAGCGCCGCTCGATTATGGCGTATTCAAACGATAAAACTTATTCCCAAATGCTGTTGCGATAGGAATGCTAACAGAGACCGTTCCTCCATTCGTGACTGCCGTTTGCGGCGCTGTTCCCCACCCTGCTGCATTGGCGAGGTTGCTGTTCGACTCGATGCGAAATGTGGCGGAACTCACAGGCCACGAAAGGACGTAATTACTTGCCACAACTGTCAGGGTCAACTTAGGCGAACCGGGGGTCTGCACAACGCTGCCGATACTCCAGAACCCACCGTCGAGAGTGAAATTTCCGCCGCTCATTGTCCCCGCATCGTGCTGGCCGATCGTGCCGCTCAGCGAGTAAACGCCGTTCGTGCTCGTACCGCCGCCGCCAGAGATTTTTGACCAATCGATGGAGTAAGTTTGCGCGAAACTCACCAGAGGAAATAGCGCAATGGCAATCAGAAGGTGTTTTTTCATAGTGAGCCTTTTTTCCGTTCTGTCAGCGACCTTACCAATTCTTCCAAATCACTCAATCGTTTTTCTAAGCAATCATTCTGCGCCTTAAGCTGATGAATGGCGGTTTCCTTTTCCTCCACGAGCTCGTGGAGCCCTTGAATCGCTGCAAACGCCACCCCATCTTCATCGATGGTGTTAATGTGAGTATCGTCTTCGCCCACCTGAAATGCGGATGCAAAATCCTGCGCCATTGGTCCAATGTGTCGAATGGACCGGTCCTGCGCTTTGTAATTCCAAGTGGTGAGCGGAAGAGTTGCAATCCTTTCCAGCACCTCACGTCCATTCACCGGTTGGAAATTCTCTTTGGCGTTGCGATCACTCAGTGCCGCCCAACCACCACCGCCCGGCGGGAGTGATACGCCTGCGGTCGCAACGCCGTTTGTATCAATGGCAGAAACAAATCGCGCACCTCCGACCGCGCGCACGGAGAACGAATTCGTCTCCGTGGAAGCAAAATCAAAGTTGTTAGTATCCGCCCAGACGAACGTCCCGGGGTGGTTGGCTTTGGCCCGACGTCCGGCCGCGAAGCTAAAACCGGCGTTGGTCCCGACCGCGTTATTCTGTCCACCGACAATTACAGCGTATTGGGCATTGGATTGAATCGTGTTCAAATTACCGCCGGCCACGGTCGCGTACGTCGCATTCTTTTGAACACTGTTATCGAACCCGCCACCGATTGTGCCGTAACTCGCATTTGTTTGAATCGTATTGAAGATACCGCCGGAAATGGTAGAGCCGAAAGCATTCGATTCGATGAGGTTTGAAACGCCACCTCCAATGCTGGAACTGAAGGCGCGATTAGTGTTGTTCGATCCTCCTGCAATGGTCGCGTTGGCGCTGCCGCTTTGAATGCTGTTCACGGACCCACCGCCGATCGTTGAATAGAAGGCGCTACTTTGGATGCTGTTGTTGTAACCACCACCGACGAAAGAATGGTCGGCACCGGTTTGGATCACATTGCCTTCCCCACCAGCAATGATGCTGTAGTTCGCCGTCTGAACTTTATTTGAATTCCCGCCGCCGATCGCGATAGCAAATCCGCTTGCCGTATTGCCAGCGGCGCCACCGATAACATTTGGCAAACCATTTGTTGCCGGATCCAGACGCAATGCACGCACCCCATTCACTTTTAGTTCCAACGCCTGGTTATCAGTCGTCCCAAGAAGATGAGTGCCCGCGATAGTGTTGCTGTTTCCGGCCGTTTGCCAAAAGCCACTCGCAGCCACGCCACTCACAGTGGTCGCATTCAAATTCGTCAACCCACCGCCATTCCCGAAAAAGGTGTTCCCCGTGTTAGTGAATTGATTCGCGCCACTGAAAACCTGATTGGCTGAAACGTATACACCGTTGCTGACTGTGGTCGCGCTCAAGGCACGGATTGCATACGGGGATGCCAAGATTGCCTGACGCGGGGCCAGAGTTGAAAAGCCACCCCCACCGCCGTTGGTGCGCACATCGATTTCCAACCAACGCGCGCTACCGTTAAAAGCATTAGCACCGAAATCCAGGGAAGCCACAACGAGGCCATTACTCACCGTGCTCGAACTATTCGTCACCACTCCGAACGCATTACCCCCCGTGAGTGCGTCGTAAACCGTAAATCGCAAATCGTAATTACCATTCGGGGCAACACCGTTCTCGGTCAAACGACCTTGATAACTGAAGGTTGAATTTTGTGCCACTGCGGTTGTTCCCAAACAAACCGCCACCAGAACCATGAGGTTTTTCATTTAATCGGCGCGGTTCTTAACAAACGAACGGCGACTCGGCAAGAAGAGTTGGAAACCAAGAACCGTTCAGTTTTATTCCAACACAGTTAATGGCGATTGAGATTTGCCATTTTCAGGTTTAACAGCCTCTTCCGCCAGGTTCACACGTGGTATCGAACCCTTTTCCGTTTTCAGAGGCCAACCTTTCCGCGTAAACCATGATTGCCCGATGTCGATGTCTCTGCTAAATGACTTCGCGATGCATTCCCAGACCGATAAGTTCGATATTCATAGCGAGTCGTTTCTGCACACGCTGATGAGGCGTCAATTAAAGTTGTCGATCGCCTGCGCCGCGATGTTTGTCATCGCGCTCTTCGGTTTACCTCTGGCAAATTATTACTATCCGGAGGTAATGGCGACGCGGGTTTTTGGATTTACGCTCACCTGGTTTATTCTAGGCGTCGCGTTCTTTCCTTACGTTTGGATTATTTCGGCCGTGTTCATTAAACGTTCGATGGCGTTGGAAGAGGCCGAAGTGCAGGAAGTTCAGTTGGCGGCGAAAAGTAAGCCTGCGAGTGAATAACTTGATACAACCCGCTCGCTCTTTATACACATGACACCTCTATTTGCTACGGTAGATCCTTGGATCCTTTCCTTTTCCCTGGTGACGGTCATTGCCACCATTGTCATGGGCTTCTGGTCCGCGCGCAAAGCGAAGACGGCCTCGGACTTTTTTGTCGCAGGACGAAGCGTATCTGTCGGTTGGAATGCCAGCGCGATTTCGGGGGAGTATCTGAGTGCGGCAAGCTTCATGGGAATCGCCGGCATGGTGATGTCGAGTGGTTATGACGCGCTCTGGTATCCCGTCTGTTACGCCTGCGGTTATTTATTTCTGCTCCTCTTCATCGCCGGGCCATTGCGGCGTTTCGGCGCTTACACGATTCCTGATTTTGCCGAGGGACGATTCGACTCACCGCTTTTTCGCAAGATTGCGGTGATCTTTGTTCTGTTCATCGGATTCTTTTACACAATGCCACAAATGAAAGGCGCAGGAACGACGCTGGCATACATTTTTCAAGGCCTCGATTTTCGCGGCACCTTTTTTGAATTCCTGTCACCCCACGATGAAAAGGGAGCGCTGATTGGGCTCAACTATTCCATCGGTGTGATCATCGTCGGCGCGGTTATTACATTTAACGTCGCGCTCGGCGGAATGAAAGGCATCACACTGGTGCAGGCCTTCCAATACTGGATTAAAGTGTTCGCCATCTCTGTGCCGGTATTTGTCTTAATGAGCGTCTATGGCCATTACGGAAAACAGTTGGCCCTGAATATAGTTCCGATCGGTGCCCCCATCCCGGCGGTGGCAAAACCAGCACCAACGGCAGCTGATTACAAATTTGTTAGCGTTGATGCTACTTTCGCAAAAACGAATTACACACTTGAGGAACTGCTCAAAAGTTCGTCAGACATGAAGGCTGGGGCCAGTAGTGGCAATAACGTAACGGCGAACATTAGCTCGATGCCGACGGTGGATTTTTTGAAACTATATCAGCAGGCCAGCGGTCGCTTTCCATTCGTCCTTGAAGGTACCCCACAGAGAATTTCCACCGCATTGCGTCTGCAGAAAGTTCCACCCGCGGAGTTCGTGAGGACATTGGAATCTGCACTCGGCAGCAACCAGATCGCGCTAATCACGTTCAACGCCGCCACTTTGGTGGTGCCTTCGTCCCGATCGAATGAGATCAGCGCCATTCTTCATCCGGCCGAAAATGCTTCCGCTGTTTCAACAAATGTTTCATCACAGATTGCTTCAGGTTTGCGTAAACCGCTTCCAGAAAAGGCGCCGAAAGATGCCGCGTGGGTTTCTCCGTTCGGTCCTTTAACCACAAAAGCCGCCAAGGCCGCAAAACTTTCTCCAGAGGAATCAAAGCCCCTTTCGTTGCTCTACACTTATTCGCTGATCATCGCGCTGGTTTGCGGCACGGCTGGTTTGCCACACATTCTTGTTCGCTTCTATACGAATCCGGATGGTGTCGCAGCCAAACGCACGACGATGTGGGTGATGATTTTGATTGGTGTCTTTTATGTATTCCCACCGGTATTGGGTGTAATCGGCAGAAACTTTATGCCCGAGCTTTACACCGGCACCGGCGCGAAGGGCACGGATAAAATTGTGCTTGAACTGCCCCGGATGCTTAACGAACGCGTGCCGTTGCTCGGCTCGATACTCAGCGGCATTGCTTGTGCCGGTGCGTTCGCGGCGTTCATGAGCACCTTCAGCGGATTGCTTGTTTCAATGACGGGTGCCATGGCTCACGACGTTTACGGTCGAATGTTGCGCCCCAATTCGACCCCACAACAACGCATGAAAGCCTTCAAGATCGCAGCGTTCGGAATCGGCGCTGTCTCGGTTTTACTCGGCATGCAGGTGGAACAGTTACAAATCAATTTTATGGTTGGCCAGGCGTTCGCGATCGCGGCGGCGAGTTATTTCCCGCTCTTGTTCATGGCGATCTGGTGGCGCGGTCTAACCATGATCGGCGCGGCGACGGGAATGTTAACCGGCGGACTCATGGCGCTCCTGGGCATTTCGCTTACGAGCTTTAGCGATCTGGCCTCCGCACCAAATGCGACAAAATTCTTCACGCACTTTGCCGGACTTAATCCTTTCTGGGCTACGCATCCCCTGCTCCGCATTCTTTGCGAACAACCCGCGATCTGGGCGGTGCCGTTGGCTATCATCCTGATGATCATTGTGTCCAAGCTGACCAAACAGCGGATCCCGGCAGACATCCGGATGAAAATGCTCGTATTGCATGCGCCGGAGAAGCTCGGACTGAAACAGGAATACATTCAGGAGCATCAATCGATGCACTGAGGCTTTTGTGCAGGGATGATTATATAGATAACGCCCATGTCCAACCCACGAACAATCCGGCGTCTGATCGGCGGAGCCTTCCTTGCCGTATCTCTCTTAATGCTGATTCTTGGCCAGACCGTTCTGGACTCGCGGCTCGACGGCACACTTTTTATCCGTTACTGGCTCATTTGCTTTTCGCTCACAGGGGCGGCTGCGCTCGTTGCTCTCATGGACATCCTGATGATCAAACGAGAAACGAAAGCGGAACAAGAGGATCTGCTGAATCAGACCTTACACGAGATTGAAGATGCTGACGACGACGAGAAGGATTGAGAGATCAACGTTTCCAAGCTTAGACTCTCCACCGGCTTTCCACCAAACGACTCAACGATACAGGTCTTTGACTTTGAATGAACTGATCTGTGTGGTTTCGAGTCCCCACCCTGACTTGTGAGCGCAATAGCCAAGCAATACACGATCACCGGCAAACGCTACAGCAATGTAGCAATAACCGTGGCCCGGTTCGTTTTCGAGAATCTTGTCTTTCGTCCACGTTCGGCCGCCGTCTTTGGAAATCGCCGCGACCAGTGGGTTTCGCACTGGCGGTTGGGCGCGACGAAATCCTTCCGGCTTATCGCGGAGATCATTCCAGAGCAGCAAGAGATCGCCGGTTGCAGGAATCTTGGCCAGGGTCGCCGGGGCTTCAGGGCCGAAAATGTTACTTGCTACCGGCGTGCTCCATGTTTCGCCGTTGTCCTTGGATTCACTGAAATACTGACAGCCAAGCTTGGTGCGAATCGTCATGAGCAACTGCTTCTTCTTAACCTCCACGACACCTGGTTCCATAAAGTTAATGCGAGTCCCCTGCCCGTCCTGGTCGAGAATTGACCGACTTCGTCTCCAGGTTTTTCCGCTGTCATCAGACAGATAACAAATAATTTTTCCGTCGTGCAGTTTGCCGTCTCGATTGGGATGCAATGCAACCGGCATTACCAGTCGCCCACCTTTCAACTGAATGACACGACTGTTATTCAAAATGTAGTAACCAATTTCATCTTTAATGCATTCCGTCGGCTCACTCCAGGTCCGTGCCTCGTCGCGCGAAATGCGGAGAACAGGGCGACAGTCGATCAGAGAATTCTTGCGCAGGTAGAACAGTGCGATTTCACCAGAGTGGAGCCTGAGTAACGAGACGGACATGACGTTGAAGCCACCTTCGTTCGAAACAACTACTTTGTCTTCCTTGCTCCAGGTTTGGCCTTCGTCAGTGGACTCACGCGAGGCAAGAACAGCGCTGGCATGGTCAGCGGCCCCGCCGGTGAAATGGGTGTAAATGAACAGCCAACGACCATCCTTGAGCCGAATGAAATCTCCTTCGCTGTTGCGGGGATTCCCTTTTGACGGTGCCAGCGTCAGATGCCGCTCAATCTCCAGTCTGGGATGCAACAATGGGGCGTTGGTTGCGTTATCTGCGGCAGACGATCCCAATACAAAGGCCAAATTCAACGCGATGAGACATGCAATGTTCACCCAGGAAGGACGCCTGGTTTGACAAAAAATTCAGTGTTCCTTTTAAGGCGGTGTCGTTCCCTCTGCACGGAAGCTGAAGCCCTCAGTTTTTCTCAACAGCAAAGCGAACGATCTGCTTGCCCGTCCGCAAAGACAGATCGATTGTGCCTTGGGCATCCGCTGGCACGTTTGTCGTCCCCACGGTAGCAGAGGTGACCTTCCAACCGTCTGGAACTCTGGCGCGCAGCAGCATTCTTTCGGGCCTGTTCCGCGACGGTAACTCAACTTCAGCGGTGACTTCGCCTTGCTTGAGGTGTGATTCCATTTTCAAGGCAATCGGACCAAAGGCCGTTGGCGCGCGTTCCACTTTAAAACTCTTTCCATCTTCCAGCCAACGTCTTGGCGTGGCGAATCCGAGCCGCAACGTTTCTGGTCTACCGTCGTCGTCCAAATCCAGATCCTGCACGAGAAGATAACGGAGCATCGTTAGAAAGTGAGCATTGCCAGCAGTGTTCGGTGGAAGTGAAACCTGGCGTCCGAATTCATCGAGTGGAACGAGCGAACTTCCTTCGCCAGCACAAAACGTTTCACGGGTAAATCCTTGCGCGAGCATGCCATAAAAACTTACGAGCGCACGTTCCGCTTCATCGCGACGCAAAAGCGTCAGAACGTAACGGGTCCCGTAGAGCGGATTCACATTTTGCGAATCGATCCAGTATCCCGGCCATGGGCGCGCGCGCTCCATCCCCATGCAGAGGCCGCCATGTTGCTGGAGGTATTGCAGCATCCAATCTTCATACTTGCTCCCCGGCCCGAGGGCTTCGTTGCCAATGACAAAGTTGATGAGCAAGTTCCAATAGCTTCCCATCTTCGTCGCGCAAATCGGGTCGACAGCTTTTTCTTCGCCAAATAGTGCCACAGGAACGAATGGTGGCTTCGTTGTGGTATCGATGCTTTTTACTGCCGCAGCCAAAATGTGCGTGCGAAACTCTGCCGCGGTATTCGTCAGACGATTACCTTGAACATGATCCCCCATTTCGCCGAGTGCAGCGCCGAGATCGCGCAAGCCGCGCCAGCATTTACTATTCGAGTTGAGCGAGAAGATCGGAGTCGCGATGTCGTTGCAGTACCGCTCGCGCGGGAGCAACCCATGCTCACCACGATTGCTAAGAATGCGTTCGATTTCTTTGGTCCACTTCGGCTGAAGTGATTTCACGAACTCGGCGTCGCGCGTCTGCCAATAATACCGCGCGACATCCTGCAATTTGGTGCCCGCCTGCTGATACTTGATGCCATCACGCACAAAATCGAGCAACGGCACGAGCAGTCGGCGCGTATCGGCCTCGTAACCCCAGACCATCATGGCCATCAACGCGTCACTACCTTCCGTCTCGTAAAGCGCGTCGTATTGATTTCCCGCGCTGTAGCGCAAGCTATTACCGTTGATAATGGAAAAATTCTCGAGGACAAGATTTCGCCAGGCATTATTGACCACTGGTTCCGGCGTCTCGATGTTCATCCCAGCTACTAAGATGTTCTTCCACGTCTCAATCGCTCGAGTTCGTTGCGACTCGTAACCCTTAGGGGCAATTGGAGATGCTGAGGACGCGGGCATTGGAACAGTCGCGACCGCAACAGCGGCGTTCATGTTTGTTTTTCCCGAAAACAAGGCCAACAGGACGCGACGGTCCTTATCCCATTTCCAATTTTGGTCAAACCAGACGATCACCTCACCCTTTGCATTGAGAAGGCGGCCCGTTTCATTGGTGATAGACTCGAGGGTATCGATGCGAATCGTGACATGCCCCTTCCGATCCGCTTCCATCTGATTATTCGTCACGAAACTAAAGCGGCTTATAATGACTGCATTACTCGAATAAACCGGATCCACGAGAGCAAACGTCTCTTGCTGATACGTGCCAC
>JAQGOU010000618.1 GCA_028293445.1 Verrucomicrobiales bacterium
TTGCCGGAGCCTTTAATCCAGGTGCGATGCGTTGTCACGGGGCCAAAGAAATAATGCCACGGCTGCCCGGGTTTTCGCGCCGCGAGAAAGTCATCAAAATTCCCGCGCACCTGGCTCAGGATTTCTTCACGAGCTTTGGCGACTGTTTTTCCTTTGCTCACGCGTTCCGTGGCTTCTTCGGAGAAATTGTTCGGCGCGCGACCGGCTTTTTCGTAAGCGTATTGCTGTCCGCCAAACGGAGCGTCCACCGGCGTTCCGGGACTCCACACTTTATAGCTCTTGCCAATATGATAGCCCGCATCGCGCAACAGCAGCGGAAAGGTTGGAATCGAACTGTCCCAAACGGCGCCTTGCAAGATTGCACCTTGATTGCAGTTGAAAAAATAACGACCGGAAAGGAGCGAGCTTCGACAAGGTGTGCAGGAGGGCGCGTTGACGAACGCATTCTTAAACAGCACACCTTCCCGCGCGACGCGATCGACATTTGGCGTTTTGATGACGTCGTTCAGTGAAGGGCGGCCATCCAACCCGCGATAGCAACTGGCGTATCGCCCCCAATCATCTGCGAAGATGAAAAGGATATTGAGTTTCTTCTGCTCAGCCGCTTTTGCATGAATCGACAGCAACAAAGCGGTGACAACGAGAAGGGATAGTCGTCGAAATGCGTGCATGTGTTCAAAGGGACGCTGGCCGCGGTCGAGTGGTTTCATACTCAGATTAAGGAATCTTCCTGGCCCGGTAAAATTGCGCGTTGTTGTTGGTGGCCGTATCCAGGAATTCCACGACGCTGTTCGTGCTTACGACGTTGGTGAAAAAAGTCCAGTTGGTCAAAATCCCGGCGCGTTCCACCATGCTCGTCGAACCGACGTCGCTGTTCAAAATGAAATGCCAGCCATCCGCTTTGCGGCTGCTGAGGCCGAAGCGCAAGGGGACTGGATCCAACGTGTCTGCTACAAAGTTGTCAAAGTAAGCACCGCGACCCGCCGGATATTTCGACCCGTGATAACTGTAGCCGAGGCCGCATTGACCGGAGAAAAATGTGGACTCGTTCGTTTGCAATAACAGGGTGTCGTCGAAGAAAAATTTAATCTGATTGGTTCGCGCCTCGATGCGAAACTTATGCCATCCGCTGCCGGTGACATAGAGTGTCGGCGAAATGAAATTAGTGATTGCGCCATCCGTGATTTTCGCCGCGCGCAGGTTGCCATCGTCGTTGTCCCAAAGCATCGCGTAGCAATTCCCCGCTCCTTCAAACGTCGTATCGATGCCCGCAAAACCGTCGTCGCGCAGGAAAATGCCGCGGCGTTCCCATTCACCGGTGGGCAGATAGCCCGGTTGGTAATTAAAATAAACATCGCACTGCACGAAATAATTCGTGTGTCCCGGTTTGCCGACGAGGACTGATTCGCTCGAGCCGTTGCCATGATTGCTTTCGTCCGTGACGAAGAGTGCTTTGCCGTCGCCGCCGGGGGACGAGGGGCTGAAGGATTTTACGACGGACCGATTGAACTTGGGCCGACCAAACATCGAGACGCCGTTCGTGTAGTTCGTGGAAAAGGATTCGCGAATGGGAAAATCATTGTTCCGCAGGGCCGCGAGGTTCAACGATGGATTAGTCAGTTGCGGATAGACCACCATCCGATTGTTTGCTTTGACCCAACCCCATGTCGCGGAACTTGTCGGCAATGGAATGCGATAGTAACCGTTGGTGATTTGATCGGCGACAAACCGGCCGCCGCCAAACAGGATCTGTCCAATCTGACCCGCCCCATCGTCCGGCGAAGAGCGGATGGTGTATTTGTTTGTGAGTTGTCCCAATTGAGAAAACGTCCCGTTGTCGGGTAGCGGTTGGATCACCGTGCCTTCGAAAACTTCCGTCACATCCGTGGCACGAACCCAGCCAGAACGCCACGAGGCATTGTTCGGAATAAAAACCTGGTAATAGCCGCGCTTCGGGAAGCTGGCGAAGTAGAGCTGATCTTTGTAAGCCGTGTTGATTTGCAGGCTTGTGTCGAAGCGATTCGTCCGGATCGGCGTGCTATTCGCCGTGACTTTGACCACGCGCCCCACCTGGAGATTTCCGTTGGTATTGAAGATGATTGGATACTTGAAGTGCGCCCAGTAAAAGCCGCACGTCGGCGAAGCGTTCGTGCGAATCTCCGTTTGAAAATGAACATGCTCGGAAGTTGAGTTGCCCGTGTTGTCGGAGAGCCCCACGTAATCGCCGACCTTCACGCGCTGACCAACCGTGGCGCTCACCTGCAGCATGTGAAGAAATCGAACATCAATCGCCTCGCCGTTTGGCGCCGGAGCATCGCAGGCAATGCGAATGTAATTGCCGGAATATGTGGAGTGATCATCGCGCGGAAAACCATTAACAACTTCGACGACCGTTCCGGCGACGACCGAGAAAAGCGGTGTGCCGGTCTGCACCGAAAAATCTGAGCCGATATGATCGTCGTAGGCATTGGGTGAAACCCAACTTGTTCCCGAATAGCCGGTCCAATCCGCAATGCTGCCGGCGCTGGTCTGCAAATCCTTGAAAGCCTCGATGATAAAGCCATCTTCAAAGGGCAGCATTTCATACGGCCCCGGCGAGAGTTGTGCGCGCGCCGAGGGAACCGTCGCGACTGGAATCAACAATGCGATAAAAAGAAAAAGCGCACGCCGGGATAGTGGGGTTATTTTCATGAAAGAGCTTCGTTTAACCAGGCAAGAAGCTTGGCTCTGTCACGGCCGCAAGGTCAAGATAACTGGTGGCTGACCTAACCATGAGTTGCGGTCAGGCTTTGAGTGTTTAATCGTCGGGTGCTTGGGTTCTGTTGCGTTGATCATCCCGCGCGCCGTGGCGCGGGTAATTCTATCCAGAAACGGCTTCCTTCACCGACTTGCGATTCTACGCCGACGTGTCCGCCCATTTTTTCTATGCCCCGTTGCACGATGGCCAGCCCCATGCCCGTGCCGGGATAGTCTTCTTTGGTGTGTAACCGTTCGAACGGACTGAAGATTCTTTGCTGGTGTTCCGGTGCAATGCCGATCCCATTGTCCTCGACCCAGACCCGGACGCGGTTCCCACGAGTTTCAGCGTAAATATGGACGTGGGGCCGTCGATGGGGCGGAACGAACTTCATGGCATTGCTGATTAGATTCTGCAGGACATGATCGAGCACTGGGGCGTCGGCAGATACTTTGGATAAGGATCGGTCTAAAACAATTTCGGCGTGCCGTTCTTCAATTTCAGGAGTCGACTGAGCCAATACCTTTTCGATTTCCTCGATCAGATCCACGGGCGTCGTCGGGAGGTCACGATGAGATAGTCGTCCGAAGGCAAGTAAATCGGAGATCAACTGTTCCATGCGGATCGCGGATTCATGGATCCGCTCACAGTAAACTCGCGCGTTCTCATCCAATTGGCCGCTATGATCTTCCAACAACGCGAGGGAGAAGCCGCGCATATAACGCAAGGGGGCACTGAGATCATGGGCAATCGTGTAGCAAAAGGTTTCCATGTCCCGCAGCGACTGTTTCAATTCGAGGGTTCTTTGCGCCACGTGGTCTTCGAGTTGGGCGGCGTGAAGAGCGAGCGCATTTCTTGCTTCATCCCGGGCTTGTTCGGCGTTCTTGCGCTCTGTGATATCCATGGACATTCCGCTGAAGCGCCATGGCTGGCCATGGCTGTAGATAGGCGCGCCTTTGGAGTGATTCCAGCGGATCGTTCCGTCGCGGTGGAGAATGCGAAATTCCGTATCCAGCGGTTTATTTTGCTCCAGGCATCTCTGGATTTCAGTTGCGACGCGGGAACGATCCTCCGAATGGACATGGTTTATAAAGACGTCGAAATCGACGGGCGTTTCCGGTGACAAGTCGAATTGCTGATATTCAATCGAATTCCAATGGATCGAATTCTCGCGCATGTCCCGGTCCCAAAGCCCGATCCGCGCGCCTTCCGTCATCATGCGGAGTCGTTCTTCGCTTTGTCGCAGGGATTCTTCCGCTTGTTTGCGAGCTGTGACATCAATGGACATGCCACTGAAACGAACCGCCTTGCCACCGATATACTGTGGACGCCCGCGCGAATGCCGCCAACCAATCGAGCCATCGGGAAAGACGACGCGAAATTCGAAATTGAATTCCCGATTGTTGCGCATGCAGTCCCGTACTTCTGCCATGAGTGGTTCCCGGTCTTCTTCTTTTACATGTTCCAGGTAGATGGACAGCTTGATCGGGCCCTTGAAACCAAAGGGCTCATGGATACTGGGACATTCGAGTAAATCCTTGACGATATCCCAGCTCCAAAGGTCCGCCTTGGCGGCGCTTGTCGTCATGCGGAGCAGTTCTTCACTGCGACGAAGCTCTTCCTGGGCTTTCTTTTGTTCGCTAATGTCGATCATCACGCCGCGAAGTTTGACCGTTCCGTCGGGTGCCGCCGTGACATTCACGATGTCCCTAAGCCAGATCGCACGACCATCGGCGGCAATCATCCGGTACTCGAAGTCATGATGGCGTCTGGCTTGCGTAGCCTGGCGACAAAATTCCACGGCCCAATCCCGATCATCAGGATGGAGGTGATTTTGCCAGAAGTTCGACTCGGTCAGCCAACGTTCTATGGGGTAAAGGAGAAGGCGCTCGGCTTGCTGACTGACAAAAGAAAACTTGAGCGTTTCGGGGATAGCTTCCCAAACAATGCCATCAATGGTGCTCACCAGGTCGGCGTAGCCTTTTTGTAACTTGCGAAGTTCCTCTTCAGCCCGCTTGCGTTGAGTGATGTCCGTGACGATCCCGCCCGTGGCGTAGATTTGTCCGGTGTGGTCCCGAAGAGGAAATTTGTGGACGATGCTGATATGCTGCCCGTCATCATGCACGGCGGTCTCCTCGAATTCATAGGCATGGCCCGTTTCCCAAACCCGGAGGTCATTGACGCGAAATGCATCGGCTTGCGCCGGGGAAAAAATCTCGTGATCGGTTTTGCCGACAATCTCCTTGGTGGGCTTGTGGGTTATTCTTTCAAATTCGGTGTTACTTAAGAGATAATGTCCAGAGTGGTCCTTGACGAAAATCATGGCGGGACTGTGGTCGACAATGTCCCTCAATTTCGCCTGGCTCTTTAACAGGGCCTCTTCGGCTGCCTTGTGATCGGTGATATCTTCCACAATGGAAATGGGCAGTTCCGGTTTGCCTTGAGGGTCATGCAAAAATGAAGTGGTCGTCCGCACCCAGATCACCTCGCCGGTTCGGCGAACAAGTCTCTTTTGATTTTGGTAGTTTGGCAGACCGCCGTCGAATCCTTTGCGTAGCAGCAAAGCGTCGGTAGCCCGATCCTCCGCAAAAGTGATGTCTCGAAGGTTTAAGGTCAGAAGTTCTTCGATGGAATAGCCAGTGATCTGGCACAATTTCGGATTCGCATTAACGCACTTCCCGGTTGCATCGATCTGCACAAGACCAACCGCCGCGGATTCGAAAATCTTACGAAAACGTTGCTCACTCTGCTGGAGCCGGCCTTGAATAATCTTACGATCATTGACCTCGTGCTGCAGTTCCGCCATTTGCCTCCGGATGACGGAAGTAAGGCTCGCGACAACCAGAGCCGAAAAGATATAAGCCACACCGGCCATGACCCCATTCAGATTCCGAGGAAGCGTATCGGAAGAAGTAATAAAGCGACTGGCGAGGATCGTAGAGACCAGGCTCGCGATTAAAGAAGGTCCGAATCCTCCTGCAATTCCAGCGATAATGACGGCGGGAACAAAAAAGATAAACGGTGCCTTGTCGTGAAGAGCCGGCCCCAACGCATAACGGAGGATGAAAGCCACCACAACCGCAACCAAGGCAATGCCGTAGCGGCGAAGGGCGGAGGAGGGAGTCTTCTGTTCATCGACGCCCCCCACCAGAATGGAAGCAACGCGCCGCATGAAATTGAGAGTTTTTGGTTTCACCCCGTACGTCCGCGATCTGCCGAAAAACCCAGGACCCTGGCCATCAGTGAACTAAACGCCAATCCTGAGATTATTCAAATAGGGGTCTTTACCATTGCCAACCGGCTTTCCGGTTCGCTGAAAAGAGAGTGGGGTTTTGCAAACAGAGTTGTTCGTCAGGATCAAATTGGAGAAGGTTCTGGCCATGGTGATCACTGAACCCCAGCCCCCGTCACGCAGGAAAACTTTTCGCGGTTTGGTCTCATTAGCATTTGTATTCCTGATGGCATCGCTTCCTCTTGCCGCCGCCCCACAAAACGTCTCCGGCATCTATCCGCATCTTGCGACGTTTAATGATGAAGCTGAATGCGGCACCGGCGCGGTGGTGCCGTGGGCTAATCGGTTGTGGGTGGTCACTTACGCCCCGCACAAACCGGAGGGTTCCTCTGATAAACTTTACGAAATCACGCCTGCGCTGCAACAAATCATCCGGCCGGAAAGCATCGGCGGCACACCGGCGAATCGCATGATTCATCGCGAGTCACAGCAGTTGTTCATCGGGCCTTATGCAGTCGATGCGCAGCGGCACGTGCGAGCGATTCCCTACACGCAGATGTTCGGCCGCCCGACCGGCAATGCGCGGCATCTCTTTGATCCTGCAGGTAAGATTTACTACGCCACCATGGAAGAAGGTCTTTACGAAGTGGACGTGAAGACGCTGGCAGTCACCGAACTGTGGACGGACGAACAGAAGAAGGAAGGCCACCACTCCAATCTTCCGGGCTATCACGGCAAAGGTTTTTATTCCGGGCAGGGGCGCGTCATCTACGCAAACAACGGTGATCATGCAAAAGAAGCCTTCTCCAATCCCACCGTGGCCAGCGGTGTGCTCGCGGAATGGGTTGGTCGCTGAGAACAATGGTCGGTGGTGCGACGTAATCAATTTACGGAAGTGACCGGGCCCGGCGGAATTTACGGCAACGAACATCCAGACCACGATCCGATCTGGAGCATCGGTTGGGATCATCGATCGCTCATTCTCCAGGTCCTTGATCATAATAAATGGCAAAGCTTTCGACTTCCGAAAGGTTCGCACAGCTACGACGGTGGGCATGGTTGGAATACGGAATGGCCGCGCATTCGTGACATTGGTGAAGATGCCTTGCTCATGACGATGCACGGCACGTTTTGGAAATTTCCAAAAACATTTTCTGCGAAGAACTCGGCTGGAATCGCGCCGCGCTCGAATTATCTGAAAGTCATCGGCGACTTCTGTCGATGGAATGATTGCGTTGTCTTCGGCTGCGACGACGCGGCGAAAAGCGAGTTCCTCAACAAGCGCAAAGCCAAGGGTGAAATCGCCGGGCCGGGCCGTTCGCAATCCAACCTCTGGTTTACCAAACCGGATCAACTCGATGATCTCGGTCCCGCGCTCGGGCGAGGCGCGGTGTGGCTGCAGGAAGATATCAAGGCGAATGCTCCCAGCGATGCCTACTTGTTCTCCGGCTACAGCCATCGCGGGCTTCATCTCACGCACGATGCCAATGATGCAGTTACCTTTACTCTTGAAGTAGACACCAAAGGCAACGGCAGTTGGCGCACGCTTCGAGAAGTAAAAGTCCCCGCGCACGGTTACGTCTGGACGGAATTCACGGCCAAAGAAAAAGGCGTCTGGATTCGGGTGAAAGCCAATCGGGATTGTCCATCTGCCACGGCCTTCTTCCATTATCGAAACGATGACATGCGTTCGACGAACGCATCAGCAATCTTCGCCGGTCTTACGAAGAGTAATACCAAAGTAAATGGTGGCCTCCTGCACGCGCGCGGCGAAGATTTCAAAACACTGCGGTTTCTTGCCAGTGACACTAAAGGCGCGCTCGGTTGTTATGATTTGGATGGTGAATTGAAACTCCGCAGAACAAACGACATTTCGGGCGCGGTTTGGATGAAGAAGAACGTCGCCATTCCGCAGAACGTTTTGACCGTCGATGCCGCGTCCGTGCTTTACGTCGATGATCAGGGAAAGCGCTGGCGTCTTCCGAAAGGTGACGCAACCTTCGACGCAGCAGCGCTCGGTGATGAACGCGTGTGTCGGGAAGTTTGCACTGAACGTGACTTGTTCAATGCGGCCCGAACCTTCTACGAACTACCCGCGGAAAACGCGGGAGGCTTTGCCAAGATCCGCCCGATCACTACGCACAATCGCGGTATCAAAGATTACGCGAGCTATCGTGGATTACTCGTAATGTCGGGAGTTGTTGATAACGCCGCGCCCAGCGAACACATCGTCCGCAGTGACGACGGGAAATGCGCGCTGTGGGTTGGAGCGGTAGACGATCTCTGGCAATTCGGCAAACCTCGCGGCATGGGCGGACCGTGGAAGAATACCGCCGTGAAACCCGACGAGAAGAGTGATCCCTATCTAATGACAGGCTATGATAAGAAGCGCCTGCTCCTTTCGCATTCTTCAAAGGAAACCGTGAACATCCGTCTAGAAGCCGATGTCGCCGGAACTGGGGTTTGGGTTTTATATCGCGAGTTTAGCGTCGCACCCGGCCAACCTATGACCCACATTTTTCCCGATACCTTCAGCGCCTATTGGGTTCGCGTCTCGGCGGACAAATCAACCGTCGCCTCCGCCGTTCTTTACTACGAGTAACTACCTTCAGAGCGAATGTTTACTCGCGTTAACCACCAGCTTACGGAGTAAGACCCCCGTGTCACGTTTCCGGAGGTCAATGAAACCCTGAGAAGTGATCAGTAAATCCATTATCTGTAACTCCCTGGTTTACAGCATTTTGTACTTCTATTGTAATCCTACTTCAGATTACAACAAACCCGCTTCTCATAACTGGACACGGGGTCACGGTGACTCCGAGGCAACTGGGACGGGGATAAGCATCTACAAAAAGGTTAAATAAATAATGAAAAGAATAGCATTCATTACGGCTGCATTGTGTCTGTTTGGCGTGACCGCCATTGCGGGCAATGCGAAAATATCCACCCGAAGTGATCATACACTTCTATTAGCTCCTGACGGGACGGTAAAGGCGACCGGCGAAAATACCTACGGTCAGTTAGGAAACGGCAATACCATCAATCAATCCAATTACGTCAACGTCGTTGGATTGTCGAATGTCACGGCCATTGCGGCGGGAACGGACTTCAGCCTGGCCATCTCCAATGGCTACGTTTATTCGTGGGGCAGGGGAACCTACGGACGATTGGGCCTTGGCAACACGACCAGCTACTCGACACCAAAGCAAATTACTACGCTCTCGAACATCGTCGCTGTTTCGGCGGGATTTGGCCACGCTTTGGCGATCGAAGTGTCGTATATAACCAACTGTTGGGATGAAGAGTGTATCGATTACGACGTTGAGGTCCTCCGGAGGGTTTGGTCATGGGGATACAATAACAAGGGACAACTGGGTGTCGGAGATTACGTCCAACGGACCAGTCCAGTAGAGGTCGACTCCTTTTGGGGGTTAGAGGTGACAATGATCTCTGCTGGGGAAACTCATTCTGTGGCGTGGGATAACTATTGGGGCGAGTTTTACACCTGGGGAAGTACTCCTGGCAACGGCAATGACCCTAACTGGTGGGATGTGAATGATGTATATCCGCAATATCAGTCCCTGACTGGCTGGCACGTCCCGGTGCAAATCGCTGCCGGAAGAGACTTCACTCTATTCCTGGATGATGCAGGTACGGTCTGGGGATGGGGTTCTCAAAATCACGGTGAACTTGGTGATGGAAGCACAGCGACTCGCTATTTGTGGCTCGCAGAAAATCCATCCGGCGAAGTGCGCGCCGGAACGTTGACCAACATCGTCTCCATCAGCGCGGGCGATTCCCATGCCACCGCCGTCGAAAGCAACGGCCGAGCCTATACATGGGGTTACAACGTTTGGGGACCACTCGGCGACGGCACGCAGACACAACGACTCTCTCCTACTCTTCTTCCCAATAGCGGAAACGGAGTCGGTCAAAGCAACATCGTCGACATCTCCGGAGGTCTGACGCACACCGTCGCCCTCGCCACCAATTCTGTCGCCGGCGGTTGGGACGTCCTCGGTTGGGGACGCCATAATTTTGGTCAGATCGGCAACGGTCAATACGACTGGCGCGGATACATGGGGCCGGTCAACAACATCACGACCGCGACTAACTCGATTAGTGCAGTCTCCGCTGGTGGTTACTTCTCCCTCGTTCAGCTCTCGAATCAAACGCTGTCGGCCTGGGGCGACAACGCAAATGGACAATTGGCCACGGGAACGATTATCGATCAATCCACACCCGTCACCGTGAATCACACCAACGGAATTCCCTTGTCCGGTATCAGTTCGTTCGACGCTGGAGCGCAGCATGTTTTGGCCATCTCGAACGGAGTGATCTGGGCCTGGGGCGATGGCGCCTATGGAAAGCTCGGGATTGATTCCTCTCCTGCTTATGCGAGTCGTCCGCTGAAAGTAACGAACCTCACCGATGTTCTTGCGGTCAGTGCCGGCAGTGCTCACAGTTTGGCCATTAAAGCTACGGATGGTTCCGTCTGGTCATGGGGCTTCGGCTCCAGTGCCCGACTCGGTCTCGGAATCCAAACCAACGTCAGCGGGACGAACATTACCTACAGCTATCCGAACAAAGATGTTCCGGTGTTAGTCACCAATATCGCTGGTGGTAATCTCACCGGTTTCAGCCTCATCTCCGCTGGTGGCGCCCATAGTTTGGCCGTCTCCGGTGGTGTCGTCTGGTCGTGGGGTTTAA
>JAQGOU010000638.1 GCA_028293445.1 Verrucomicrobiales bacterium
CTGGCACCATGGAGGTCGGTGCTGGCGTCACGCTGACGTATAACCCGTCAGCGGATGTTAATACAGACCTGGTTAACCTGATCATGGCCCGCGGCAACCATGAACAAGCAAAACAAGTCAAGGCGACGCGCCGCAGCGTCTTGCTCCAACAACTCGAGGAGGTCACGAAATTCATTCGTGGCACCCGCGACGTGTTCAAACTGAGCTGGGGCACTCAATTCTCCGAGCTCTTCACTGCGCTCGGTTTCAGCCAGGGTACGCTGGAGCTGCCGAGTTCATTGGAAGATATGATTGGCATGTTGCAGGCGATCATTGCGCACCTGACGGCGAACCCGACTCAAGAGGTGGTCGGACTTGTGACGGCCGCGCGTGCTCAAACGTTGCTGGCCGCATTGATGGCGGCCCAGCAGGCGGTCGTGGCGCAAGACGTGGTCATTGGGACCATGATGGACATCCGTGACGAGAAGTTCGACACGTTGCGCAAGCGCATCAGCGGCGTTTACCAGGAACTGCGTATGCAACTGGGACCGCTCGACCAGCGTTGGGGCAACTTCGGCTTCAATATGCCGGGTGCGGATGAAACGCCGGATCAAGTCACAGGTCTGAAGGCGACGTTGATCGGACCGACGGCGGCGGCGACGAAATGGGAGGCCTCGGCGCGTGCGGGTTATTACCGTGTATATATCCGCGTGCTCGGTGTGGATGCGGAATACAGGGCGGTTGGTTCGCCAGCGGATCTCGATTTCACGATCGAGAATCTACCGGCCAACGCGACAATCGACATCGTCGTCGCAGCCGTGAACAACGGCGGCGAAGGTGCGCGCTCGGAAGCGATCCGCGTTGTGACTCACTAAAGCTGGAGTTCATGCTTTAGCATGTGGGAGAGGGGGACAACGTCGGCACCCGCGTGCGGTGCCAGCAAATATCTAGTTCTGACTGAGGTTGAACTCCAACGAAGCCGCCCGGGAAACCGGGCGGCCTTTTTTGTATCTATTGCGCGAAGTTGAACATGATCGATGAGAAATCGTCTGGCCTTATGCGCGGCGATTAGTCTCGTTGGGTGAAGAAGTAATACGGATTCACCTCTGTTCTGGAGGAATCGATTTGATCGGTTTGGCGAATTGCTCGTGAAAGCCTGAATCGACGGGACGATGTTTAACAGTTGTGCTGGCAGGGTAGGTCCCGAGATAATCACCATTTTTCCAATCAGTCTTCGGTCGGACCGGCCGGGCACAAAAACCTCCACCACAATTGGGGCAGACATTTCCCAGTATGTTTTCAACGCAGGACCGGCAGAAAGTACATTCAAACGTGCAAATCATTGCGCCTGTGGAATCGGACGGAAGGGCCGCGTTGCAGTTCTCACACGTAGGTCTCAGTTCGAGCATAGCAATTATTTAGTTTAGATGCCGCCCCACCGCCCAGGTACGTCAGAAGAGGCACACCACGACAGAAGTGCGATGGCTGGGCAATGGGGTAAATATGTCAGGCATCAGTTTTTTGCGTGGTTAATTTCTGTTTTACCTTAAAGCATCTTCCATTGGTTCATTATCTATAAACGACATGGTGGCCTCCGCTGTCGTCTTGAACTGTCGATATAGATGCAATACGGGCATTGCGTAGTGAGAGTCTGCGGACGGCAATTTGTTCCTTCATTTACAAGCACCCATCAAACGCATGGCGAATTCTGGGAACAAGCTGGTCCGGCCAGGATCATAGCGTACGTGAACCGATATGTGCGTGGCTGCTCATTAGAAAGAATAACACCGCCGCGGCCAGGTAGAGCCAAAAGCCTCGCCGAATGCCCGAGTGGGACTTTCGGACAGGTGCGTCAATATTAACTTGGCCTTCCTCCTGCTCCCGCGGGCATCTCACAAATAAGAATTGTAAGGGAAATATCATGCGCCTGTTAAACTCCACTCTACTCATTCTGCCGTTCTTTACATTGACCCTACTGGCGACGCCGCCTGACATTGGCCGGCTCGACGCCTCATTCTCATCGGGGCAATTAAATCTTCATTGGAAAAGCGTTCCCAGCCAGACGCAACAGATTCAGGTGAGCGGCGACCTGGTGAATTGGACGAACCTCCCGCCGGTTCTGGCTTCGGTCTTCAACGATTCGGCGTGGTCGGATGATGGCTCGCTCACGAGCAGTCTCTTTGCCTCGAATAAACGTTTATTTTATCGGTTGTCCATGCTGCCACAGGCGTCGAGTGAAGCGGTTGGCGTTCCCCTGATATTTTTGCCAGCGACCAACGGCGTTTCTTATTCGTGGGATTTTGGCGATGGCACTGTTTCGACTGCCATTAACCCGAACCACGCTTACCAATCTGATGGTATTTACACCGTGACGTTGTCAGTCACAGATGCGAACGGTTCCCATACGAACACTGGCACGATCCGGGCAGAAGCGCCCAATCGAATTTTGCTCACACCTGCTGTGTTGACTGCCTTGCGCCAGAAGGCGACGAATAACACGTCACAATGGCAAGCGTTCAAATCGCGATTGGACGGTCAACTGAACAACGTCATCGGTTCTGGAGCCTATCAGGCAGATGAATTAATCTGGATAGGTGACTACGCCCTTGGCTACAAAGTGTTGCAATTTCAGGATCCGGTTACGGCGGCCAATTACGCGGATAAAGCGATCGGCCTTATTAAATCCGCGATCCAAGACTTTCAAAAAGTGGGCGAAATCTCGCAGCAGTATCTTACGCGCGGCGATGGAACAACCAAGACGTTCACCCTGCCACACACCAATATAGTTGCCTCCTCACTCTCTGTTTACAAAGCACCCATCATTGTCTATCCCGTCGTCCGTAGCTCAACCACGAACAAATCGGATATTGTAGATAACTATCTGACCTTTATTAAGGTCAGCAACACGTCCGATGGACCGGCCGATTACCAGCAGGGGATTGACTGGCAGCACACGGGCGATTTGGCGAACGAGCGAATTGACTGGTCTATTGCTGGGGTTGGTCACCTGCCGGCCGGAGGCGCCACGTATTACGTCACGGCAGCATCTAGTTTTGACGGAGCGAACGCTACGGTGACGTTGTCCGGAAACTCCATCACATTTTCTACCGCACCTGCGACCAACCAGGCCATTTATGTGCAGTATGTTTATGGTGTTCATGCATCGAATTACTCCACGCTGGCTTTCCAACAAACGAGTGCGGGTGATGGTGGATTCAACTCCATCATGATTGATGACGGTTACACGTATCGATATCTGGGGAAGTTTCCCGCCTTTGGTTATGACTGGTTATATGGGTATCCCGGCTTTACGACTGCGTTGAAGAATCAGGTCGCAACGATGCTCGTGCGCTGGTCGGACTATTGGAAGGTCAACGGTTATAGAGTGAATAATCCGGCCAGTAACTACGCCGAGGGTGGTTATGTGAGCCGAATGCTGACGGCCCTGGCACTGGGCGGCGGACGCAACACGAACAGTTCCCGTTTGATTAATGAAATAACAGCGTACCGTCAGACTTACGTCCTGCCATTGCTGACCAACACAACGACGAGCTATTATGGCGGATTCTGGGCTGAAGGATGGAATTTTG
>JAQGOU010000028.1 GCA_028293445.1 Verrucomicrobiales bacterium
TTCTGCGCGATATTGGAAAGCATTTCTCCGTCAACCAAATGGTCGCCAAGGAAAGTGTCCGCGCTCGAATGGAAGATCGCGATGTCGGGATCAGCTACACGGAGTTCAGTTACATGCTGCTGCAGGCATTTGATTTTTATGTGCTTTGTCGCGATCACAATTGCGAACTGCAAATCGGCGGCAGCGATCAATGGGGCAACATTACGGCGGGTATCGAACTGACGCGCAAGAAAATCAGCAAGACGGTGTATGGCTTAACGCTTCCACTCATCACGAACGCGGATGGCAGCAAGTTCGGCAAGAGCGTCGCCGGCGCCATCTGGCTCGATGCAAAGCGCACGAGTGTTTACAAGTTTTACCAGTTCTGGGTGCGCGTCGATGATCGCGACGTCATTCGTTATCTCAAGTATTTCACCTTCCTCACTCGCGAAGAAATCGAAGCTCTGGAAAAAGCGCACAACGAAAATCCCGGCGCTCGCGTCGCGCACAAAGCGCTCGCGAAAGCGGTGACCGATCTGATTCACGGCGAGAACGCCACAGCCGAAGCGGTGCGCGCAAGCGAGATCCTCTTTGGCGGCAATCTCGAAGGGATTTCCGAAACGACCTTCAATGAAATCGTCGGCGAAGTTCCAACGAAAGAATTTGCCCTCGCGAAACTCGAAGGTGCTGGAACGCCGCTGGTGGAAATTCTCGCCGACGCCGCGCTTTGCCCTTCCAAAGGTCAGGCGAAAAAAGATCTGGAACAGGGCGGGATCAACGTGAACAACATTCGCGAGAGCAATCCGCAACGTCATATCACCACGAGCGATCTGCTCTTCGGGAAATATGTTCTGCTGCGGAAAGGGAAAAAGAATTACACCGTGCTGAATGCAAAATAGGAAGGAAGATTCATTCTTCTCGTGTGAACGCTGAATCGAGGATGCCGGATGCGTCTTAAATTATATCTAGCGGCAAGTTTGCTGGCGTTACTCCTTTGTAGTTTCTTGCTGTTCAAGCTTTCAGCGCCCCCTATTTCCCAACCTGCAACTCTTTCGGACGGCAGCATTCTGCACGTTCAAGCGCTCACCTACGGGACGAACCATTTTGTCGGTGGCACCTTGGCGCGCATGGTTTCGAAGCTGCCACAATCATGGCAAGCCAGTCTAACCCGACTCGCTCCCAGGCTGTTGAAAGTGCGCTCGATGCGAACGACGGAACCTGAATTCCGCATGTGGTTTGATTGCGTTCCTGCAACAACAAATTCGGCGGCACCCGACCCGTTCCTTGAACTCACCACATTTCTCGCCACCGACGATGGCTTTGTTTCCGGTGAACAGGAATCGTTGTACCCCTTGATGAGTGGAATCGAGTCCGTCGGTTTTAAGTCCTGGCCCCGGCGCGGGCACCGAGTGCAACTGCACCTATTTCAGAACGACCAAAAGAGTAAATTGAAAACGCACCTCGTAATTGCAATTGAGAATGCGCTCTATGAAGAATCAGCAACGACCTGGCAGGCCGAATCGTTGCCTGTCACAAAAATGGCCGGTGATGTTGAAGTCACGATGCTAGACTTCACGACGGGCTATGGCATCGGCACCACGCAGACTGGATTACCGGGAGGGAAAAGAAAAACGACGTACGATCTGCGAAAAGAAGGCGTGGAAAATCATTCGGTTTGTACTCTGCGCATCGTCGACAATATCTCGCCCTCCAATGTTTGGGAGGTGACGTATGTCACCTTGAGCGATGCGTCCGGCAACTCGGTGAAAAGCAGAAGCATGAGCTGGAAAAACGAGAGCCAACAGGCGAAGTTCAGTCCTTCGCTCTGGCCCAACGAGACGGCGTGGAAAGTGGCCTGCGAGATCAAGCGGTCCATAGGATTTGCCACCAATGAATTATTGACCTTCAAAGGCGTGCCGGTTCCATCGCTAAACCAGAGCAACGCTGTTTCAATCATCACCAACTTCAACGGCGCGTCCATCGCCCTCACACATATTGTGCGGAAGCCCGCCCCAGGAGATTCTTGGAGCAGTTCTGACCTTTCGGAAATTGGGCTAACCAATTCGACACTGCCGGAAAGCGTGCATCTGAACCTTGTCTCGATCAAAGCGCACGGAAAAGAAGTCGCAGGTTCCGGCTCCAGCACGGGGGCAAATGAACGGCAATATTTTGTGCAAAGCTTTCCCGAGGATGCCAAGACGGTCGACATCACGATGTCGCTGCAAAAAAGCCGCACGGTTGAGTTCCTCGTGAAACCAGAAATCGCGAAGGAAGAGAAACCATAAACAAAAGAGATTAGGCTTTTTCAGAAACAGTTTCTCCCTTTAGACTGTCTGGATTCCAGCGACTAAGATGAGAACCGTATCGAGACCCTTTCTGCTTGCGTCGACGTTTTGTGCGGTCGCCTATTTCGGCGCGGCAATTTCTACTCACTCCGCGACACCCTCTCGACCGGGCTTCAATAAAGATATCCGCCCGATCCTTTCGGATAATTGTTTTGCCTGCCACGGTCAGGATTCCGGCAGTCGCAAAGCGGGGCTGCGACTCGATGTCCGCGCTGAGGCTTTGAAAGGTGGAAAGTCTGAAAAGCCAGCGCTCGTTCCAGGCAAACCAGATGCGAGTGAACTCATCGCCCGCATCACGGCCCGCGATAAAGACGAGATGATGCCGCCCACGAAAACTGGCAAGGTCATTTCCGCGACGCAACTGGACAAGCTGAGACAATGGATCTCGCAAGGGGCAGAATACCAGCCGCACTGGGCTTTCATTCCGCCGCAACGTCCGGAGCTTCCGTCGAAAGGAGCCCAGCATCCGATCGATCAATTTGTCCGTGCAAAACTGGCCCAGGAAAAATTATCTCCCTCGCCAAAAGCGGATCGTGCGACTCTTCTGCGCCGGGTTTCGCTCGATCTCACTGGCTTGCCGCCGACACCGCAGGAACTGGACAGCTTCATCGCGGACAAATCAAAAGATGCTTACGACAAGCAGGTGGAGCGTCTGCTCGCTTCTACGCGCTTCGGCGAAAAGTGGGGACGTCATTGGCTCGACGCCGCGCGTTATGCCGACAGCGATGGCTACGAGAAAGATCTTCCTCGTGCGCATTGGCGTTGGCGCGACTGGGTGATCAACGCCATCAATCGCGATCTTCCCTACGACAAGTTTATCATCGAACAAATCGCTGGTGACCTGCTGCCGAACTCGACGCAGGATCAAAGAATTGCCACCGGCTTTTTGCGCAACAGCATGGTCAACGAAGAAGGGGCCATTATCGCCGAACAATTCCGGACCGAAGCAATCATCGACCGCATGGATTGCGTTGGGAAAGCTGTCCTCGGTGTGACGCTGCAATGCGCGCAATGCCACACGCATAAATTCGATCCGCTGACGCATGAAGAATATTACAAACTGTTTTCATTCCTCAACAACGACTACGAAAACACCGCGTGGATCTATCCACCGGAACAACTGAAGGTAATTGAAACAGTCAAAAGCGATACCGCCCGACTCGAGGCGGAACTGAAGACCAAGAACCCCGACTGGGAAAGCCGATTGAACAAATGGGAACAAAAGAACCGGACGAACCTCGTGGCGTGGACTCCTTTGGATTTTCACTCCTACGAATGGGTGGGCGGCCTCTCCCATCCGGAAAAACTGCCAGACAAATCAATTTTCACCTTGGGCTATCGGGCCAATAACGGGGAGCTGATTGTTATCACGACAAATGTTCCTGCGAACATCAAAGGTCTGCGTTTTGATGCGTTGACGCACGGTGACTTGCCCTTTGGCGGTCCCGGTCGAAGTCCGAAAGGAACCTTTGCCGTCGCGGAGCTTGTGGTTGAAGCGGCGACTCTCGGCAGCAATAACTGGACGAAACTAATCCTCACGAATGCCGTAGCAGATTTCGCCGAAGCGCAACGTCCGCTCGAAGCCATCTTCACGCATGCCAATGACAATCGGGTGGTTGGCCCGGCGAACCTACTCATTGATGGCAAAGACGAAACGGCCTGGGGAACAGATCGCGGAGCGGGACGACGCAATCAAAATTCGAGTTGGGCGGCAGAATTTGTTTCGACCAACGCATGGCCCACAGGAGCCGTGCAGATGAAAATCACCCTGAAGTTCCGGCACGCGGGTGATGACGGCCACGGACGTCAGAATAACTTTCTCGGCCGTTTCCAATTGAGTGTCACAAGTGACGCGAAACCTGTGCGCGAGATTCTGCCGGTATCTGTTCGAAAGGTTTTGACGACGGCTCCTGAAAAACGGACCGCAGCACAGAAACAAACGCTTTTCTCCTTTTACCGAACCAAGGCTGCTCGATTCAAAGAGGCGAATGCGGAAATCGACGCCGCTTGGAAAAAGTTTCCCGAGGGCGAATCCATTCTCAACCTTGCGCTCCGTGAGCCGGAATGGAAACGCGACACCCTGATTCTCGATCGCGGCAATTGGCAGAAGCCGACCAAAAAAGTGGAAGCCGGTGTGCCCTCCTTTCTTCACGAGTTCCCCAAAAACGCTCCGCTCAACCGCCTCGGCTTTGCACAATGGCTCGTTGATAAGAAATCTCCCACGACGGCGCGCGTTTTTGTGAACCGTGTCTGGCAATCCATCTTCGGGATGGGGTTGGTCGATACGCCGGAGGATTTTGGCGTGCGCGCGAATGCTCCGAGTCATCCTGAATTACTGGATTGGCTCGCGGTCGAGTTTATGGAACCGAGTTTTCAGGTTCGCAACGACGCTCAAGCGTGGAGTTTGAAACAGTTGGTCCGCACAATTGTCACCAGTTCAACTTACCAGCAGAGCTCCGCCGTCACACCTCGCCTGCTCGAACTCGATCCGCGCAATCGCTGGCTCAGTCGTGGCCCGCGTTTCCGCGCCGAAGCGGAAGTGGTGCGCGACATTGCGTTGTCCGCCGCTGGATTGCTCAATGAAAAAGTTGGCGGGCCGAGTGTCTATCCGCCGGTACCGGAAAGCGTCTTCCAGCAAAGCTTCGTGAAAATTGACTGGCCGACCGCTACTGGGCCGGAACGTTACCGTCGATCACTCTATACCTTTCGACGCCGTTCGTTGCCGGATCCCGTGCTGATGAGTTTCGATGCGCCCAATGGAGATTTTGCCTGTGTGCGTCGTCTGCGTTCGAATACTCCGTTGGCCGCGCTGGCAACTTTGAACGAACCGATCTTCGTGGAGGCGGCGCAAGCGCTGGCACTCCGCACTTTGAAAGAAGGCGGGAAAACCGAAGAAGAACGCGCCGGTTATATCTTCCGACTTTGCACCAGTCGCAAAGCGAAGAGCGAAGAGGTGCGTGAAATCCTTTCGCTGTTCAAATCGCGTCAGCAAAAGATTGCCGACGGCTGGCTCTCGCCAACGGACATCGTCCTGAACACACCTGAGAAGATGAAACAGTTGCCTGCGGGAACAACGCCGAACCAGGCCACCGCCTGGACCATCGTCGCGCGAGTGTTGTTGAACCTGGACGAAACCATTTCGAAAAATTAACCATGAACTTCGAGAACGAAATCAAACAGGAAATGCGGAAGCTCGTCAGTCGCCGCTGGTTCTTCCGTCAATGCGGAGTTGGTTTGGGAGCGGTGGCATTGAACTCGATGCTGACGCCGAAGCTTGCCGCTAAGACGGCCAAGCCCATCAATCCACTTGCGCCGCGTCTGCCGCATTTCGCACCCAAAGCGAAGCGGGTGATTTACATGTTTCAGGCAGGCGCCCCGAGCCATCTGGATTTATTTGATAACAAGCCGGAACTCACCAAACGCAACGGGCAATTGCCTCCTGCTGAATTGCTGAAAGATTATCGTGCCGCGTTCATCAATCCGAACTCCGCGTTGCTTGGTTCCAAATTTAAATTCAACAAACACGGTAAGAGCGGCATGGAACTCTCCGAGGTTCTGCCCCACACCGGCGAAATCGCGGACGACATCTGTCTCATTCGCTCCATGCAAACGGACGCGGTGAATCATGCGCCGGCGCAAATTCTGATGAACACCGGTTCCCAACTCTTCGGTCGTCCGAGCCTTGGGTCCTGGACGCTCTACGGTCTCGGCAGCGAAGCGGAAGATTTGCCGGGCTACGTTGTTTTGAGTTCGGCGAATGGCACGAGCGGTGGCGCCAGCAACTGGGGTTGCGGATTCATGCCGACGATTTATACCGGCACTTCTTTTCGCGGCACTGGCGATCCAATTCTGTATCTGTCCAATCCCAAAGGGTTCGATGCAGAAACCCAGCGCGCTTCTCTGGATACCTTGAAACGTTTGAACGAAATGGAATTCGCGTCGCTCGGTGACCCGGAGATTTCCGCACGCGTGCAGGCATTTGAGATGGCGTATAAACTGCAATCCAGCGCGCCTGATTTAATGGATTTGGCCAAGGAACCGAAAAGCATTCTCGACATGTATGGCGTCGATCCGGCGAAGCCTGGCTTCGCGCGCAATTGTTTATTGGCACGACGCCTCATCGAGCGTGGCGTTCGTTTCGTGCAACTCTTTCACGAAGCGTGGGATCAACACGGAAACTTGAAGGCGGGCGTCACGAATAATTGTAAGGACACCGATCAGGCGAGCGCCGCGTTGATTAAAGATTTAAAGCAGCGCGGTTTGCTTGAAGACACGCTCGTGATCTGGGGCGGTGAATTCGGCCGCACGCCGATGGTGCAAGGTGGCGATGACGGACGCGATCATCACAATCGCGGCTACAGCATCTGGCTGTCGGGCGGTGGCATTCGCGGTGGACTAACTTACGGATCGACGGATGAACTCGGATTTAATGCGGCCGAAAATCCAGTCCACGTCCATGACTTGCAGGCAACGATCTTGAATCAACTCGGCTTCGATCACACGAAGCTCACCTATCGTTTCCAAGGTCGCGACTTCAGATTGACGGACGTACACGGACATGTGGTGAATGGGATCCTTAGTTGATTCCGGTATGTCTCATAATCTAAATCCCATCACACTTAATCTGGTTGTACTTAAATCGCTGAACCCAGTTCGCGCGGTGAAGTTTTATACTTGCCTTGGGCTGAACTTTACCAGTCACCGGCATGGCAAAGGGCCAGAGCATTGGGCGGCGGAGATGTCAGGCGGAGTCTTTGAGATTTATCCCCAAACGCCTGAAACGCCTTCGACTCTCGGGACGCGCGTTGGATTTCGAGTGCCATCGGTGGATAGCGTCATCGGAAGACTGATTGAATTTCCCGATTCGGTGGTTTCTCCCACCAAAGATTCCGAATGGGGACGTCGGGCGGTTCTGGTCGACCCAGATGGGCATAAAGTCGAGCTGTTGGAAGGGTAACTTCAGCCGAAGCTGGTCAGAAATAGCCAATTCCGATCCGAATGTTCGTAAGTCACTGGTTTACAGTCTTGTAGAAACTGTTGTTAACGTTAGGAGGCTCAATTTCATCCTGGAAATGGCGGCATTTACGTCAGCAGCACTCATTTTCATCCTGAAAATCGACCCGTTACGCGGAGCAACACCCAATTACATCCTGAAAATGCGTCTGCTACGCGTAGGAGACTCATTTCCAGCCTGAAAATAGACGTGTTACCGGGAGCAGCAGTCATTTCCTTCCTGAAAACCGGCCGGTTACGCGTAGCAGCACCCGATTCCATCCTGAAAATGGAGCTGCTAACATTATCCGGCAGTTTTTCAGCGTGAAATTCAGCGCGTTTCTGGCGCAGCGGTCATTTCCTTCCTGAAAATGTGCTGGTTTCTGGCGCATCGATCATTTCCAGCGTGGAATTCGTTCGGTTTTTCGCGCAGCGACCATTTACAGGATGTTTTTGGGTCCGCGACGCGGGATTCGGAGCCGGGGAGGATGTTTTTGGGTGAATCTGGCGTAACGGGGAAATTTCCATCCTGAAATTTCCTCAGCCGCGCGTCGCGGGGACATTTACAGGATGTTTTTGTCCGTGGCGCGCGCTCTTCGGAGCGGGACAGAATGACTTTGGGGAATTCGACCGTCGGACGATTGATAACAGACACGAACTACCTCGGATCGGGCAACGGGTTGAATTTACCTGCAGCCTCGAGTCGGAGGATTTCCGCCGTGTAGCCCTGACGAAAGGTGGGATACTTAAATTGGTAGCCGAGTTCCATTTTCAAACGGCGATTGGAAACTTTCTTATTCGTGACGCCGCGCTTCTTCCAAACACCTTCGTCCTCGGGAGCAAACGGCGGCATATATTTGCCCAACGTCTCGGAGAGCCACCGGAAGAAATGAATGTGCGCGACTGGTTCGTCATCGACGACATTGTAAATCTCCCCTGCCCGTCCGCTCTTCAATGCCGCAATAATTGCCCCGACCACGTCGTGCTGATGAATCATGTTCGTCACGCGATCGCCATTGCCGGGAATCTTCGCCTCGTTGCGCATGTACTGCTGAAAGAAGTGACCGCGGTCCGGCCCGTAAATTCCGGCGATGCGCAGAATGACAGCGGGGAACTTTTTCTCTGTGGCAACGGCGAGTAATAGTTTTTCGGTTTCCACCAGGATCTTCCCGGTGTCGGCCGTCGGTTCCGCTGGAGAACTTTCTTTGACGACTGAGCCGTCGTCCTGTCCGTAAACACTCGTGCTGCTGGTATAAACAAATTTCTTTGGCGGATTCGTTGCGAGCCAGTCGATGAGGTTTTGGTTCCCTTGCAAGTAGACCTGCTTGTATTCCTCAACGCCACCGCCGCTGGAGGATGTGGTGTTCACGACCCAATCGAACGGGAGCGCGATGTTTTGCAGGTCCGCGGGTTGCGTGATATCGGCCGCGATCGGCGTGACACCAGCGCTCTTCATCTCATCGAAGGCAGCTTCCGAACGACGGACGCCAAAGACTTCGTGGCCCTGGCGAACCAGTTCCGCCGCGAGCGGAAGACCTACGTAGCCACAGCCAATTATCAACACACGCATCGCGCCACGTTAGCGACGCGCGCTGTGCCACGCTAACTTTTTCTCGGAAATATGGGTGTCAGAACCGCGAAAGTTGAATTTGTCTCTTTTCGCGCGGGTGTTACGTTACGCGTTCAACAAATGTCCGAAGTCGCCATCACAACCGAAGTCGCCCGTCCTGTTACGCCTTCCGCAATCCGTATTCCGGAACTGCTCGCGCCGGCTGGTGATTGGGAATGCGCTAAAGCCGCTGTAGAAAATGGCGCGGATGCGATTTACTTCGGACTCGAGAAGTTCAATGCCCGCATGCGGGCGCACAACTTCACGGAAGCTGATCTTCCGAAGCTGATGGAGTTTCTGCATCGGCGCGGTGTGAAAGGCTACGTCACTTTCAACACGCTGGTCTTCGCGAACGAAATCGAACAGGCCGAGGAATACCTGCGTGCCATTATCGCCGCAGGTGTCGACGCCGCGATTGTTCAGGACATCGGCATCTGTCGTTTGATCCGAAAGCTTTCGCCTGATTTCCCGATTCACGGTTCCACGCAAATGACCGTGACGAGCGCCGGTGGTGTAGAGTTCGCTAAAGAACTCGGATGCAACCTCGTCGTCCTCGCGCGCGAATGTTCGATCAAGGAAATTGAAAAGATTCAAGCGGCACAGGTTGGTTCAGATGTCGCTAGCGCACTTCCGTTGGAGGTGTTTGTTCACGGCGCTTTGTGCGTGGCGTATTCCGGGCAATGTCTCACCAGTGAATCGCTCGGCGGTCGCTCTGCCAATCGCGGCGAATGCGCCCAGGCCTGTCGCATGCCTTACGAACTGGTTTCCGACGGCAAGAATGTTCCGCTCGGCGATAAGAAGTATTTGCTCAGCCCGCAGGATTTGGCCGGTCTGGAAATTTTACCGGAGCTGGTGCGCACGGGAGTTACCTCGCTGAAAATCGAAGGTCGATTGAAGACAGCGGAATACGTCGCGAACATCACGCGCGTGTATCGCCAGACCTTGGATAATTTGCGATCGACGCTGGGTGATTCACAAGCCATCGAGACAACGCCGCCCATCGGGAATCGGAAATACGAAGTGGAGATGGCTTTTTCGCGCGGGCTTTATACCGGTTGGTTCGGTGGCATAAACAACCAGGAACTTGTCCACGCCCGCTTTGGAAAAAAACGCGGCGTTTATCTCGGCACGGTAAAGCGCATTGAACGCGAGAATATTGTTCTGCAACTCGAAGCGCCGCTGAAGCCGGGCGATGGAATTGTTTTTGATTGCGGTCATCCGGAACGCAAGGAAGAAGGCGGGCGCGTCTACACGGTGCAACAACGTGGCGTTGATTCCATCCTGGGATTCGGCCGCGGCGATCTTGATCTGTCGCTCATCCATGTCGACGATAAGCTTTGGAAGACGGATGATCCGGAGTTAAACCGCCACTTGCGCGAAACCTTTGCGGGCGACAAACCTCGCTTTCAAAGACCGATCTCCATGGAAGTGCATGGCCACGTCGGCACGCCCATGACGTTGATCGTGCGCGATGAACTCGGGAACGTGGTGAAAGAAAACTCGGCGATGCCGCTGGCGAAAGCAGAGAAGCAACCGCTCACGCCGGAACGATTGCGCGATCAGCTGGGTCGCCTCGGTGGAACACCTTTTAAACTCGGAGAACTGAAGAACTCACTCGAAGGCGAGGTCATTTTGCCGATGAGCGAGTTGAATCGTTTGCGCCGCGATGTCGCGACGCAGTTGGAAACGCTACGGGCGCAACCGAAGAGATGGAAGATGGGCTCCATCACCGACGCTGTTTCCGCGGAGACGTCACTTAAACTTTCGCAAGGCCTTTCCAGCGAAATGATCAGGGACGGGGTGGAACCCATCCCTACCAGCACTCAGTTGATTGTGCTCGTTCGCAATTTAGTGCAACTCGATGCGGCGCTTCGTTGCGGAGTGCAAACAATTTATTGCGAGTTCGAAGATCCGAAGAAATATCGCGAAGCGGTGCGAGTCGCGCACGAATCGTTTGGCTGTGGTGGACCGGAGAAAACAATTTGGGTTGCTCCACCTCGGATTTTCAAAATGGGCGAGGAATGGACTTTGAAACAAGTGCGCTCCTCGGATGCCGATGGTTATCTGGTGCGCAATTACGATCACCTGAAGTTCTTTGCCGATTGTCGACGCGTCGGAGATTTTTCGCTGAACGTCGCCAATGCGTTCACAGCGGATTATTTCAAAAACAAATTCGCGCTCGAACGAATCACCGCTTCCTACGACCTGAATAACGTGCAACTCGAAGCGCTCCTGAAGTCCGCTCCCGCAAATTGGTTCGAGGTGACGATTCATCAGCACATGCCGATGTTTCACATGGAGCATTGCGTGTTCTGCGCGTTTCTTTCCAAAGGCACCGATTTCACGAACTGCGGACGGCCCTGCGATACGCACGATGTGAAATTGCGCGACCGGGTCGGCATGGAGCATCCACTGAAGGCGGATGTCGGCTGTCGCAACACGGTTTTCAACGCGCGCGCGCAAACCGGCGCTGAATTTGTTTCGAGATTGATTGCGCTCGGCGTGCAGAACTTCCGCATTGAGTTCGTGAATGAGACGCCGGAGGAAGTAACGAAAACCATTACCCAATATCGCCAACTTTTGCGTGGTGAAATCACGGGAGCCCAACTCTGGCGTGATTTGAAACTCGTGAACCAACTCGGCGTTACGCGCGGGCAGATGGAGAAATAGAAGCGGCCCGTTAGCGCAACTGGATGTTGGGCGGTTGCGCCACGTAATCCGCTACCGTCAACGATGCATCGGGATGCGTCCGAATAAACGAAGCCGGGCATTTCGCGGTGATCGGTCCGTGCAGCACGCGTCGACAAACGGCGCTTTGCCAAACGCGATTGCAGTAGAAGCGCATTCGTCGTGATTCGAGAATCTCCTTCATTCCTACGGTGACGCAGCGCCATGGAATAATAGAAATCTCTCCACCGACGGTAACCGAATTAATGGTGCGCGTCTCGCGCGTCAGGTTCAGCACCCGCGTCGGGAGTTTCGCGAAGTCTTCGTTGGAAATGTTATCACTAGCTTCGGGAGGTTCGTTAAAGGCCATGTGCCCGTTGATTCCAATGCCGCCGAAGGTTGCGTCTACACCACCGCGCGCATCGATCAGCTTCTGGATGTCGTCGCACTTTTGTGGATGTGGAAAGACGCGGTTCTCAGGCTTGGGCGCAAGCACTGGGTCGAGCAAATCATAGAACAGCCGATCCATGTAACCACGAAAGCTCAGCGGATGCTCAGCGGGAATCCATTGATCATCGTCCGTTAAATATTCGTCCATGTTGATCAGGACAACGTCGCGCAGGGAAATCTTCTCCTGATTAATTCTCCTGGCGAGAATCGGAAATTGATCCACCGGTCCCACGGGCACAATCAGAGTCGCTTCTCTCCCCTGCTCTTTCGCATTGAGGATTTCGGCGAGCATATCGTCCGCGACCGTCTGCGCAATCGAAGCCATGTCGGTCTTCACCGTGACTTTAACGCTCGTGCCCTTGCCGAGTTCACTGGCGGAAATCGTGAGATAATCTGGAAACATAATTCAACACGGGACCAGAAGTTCGACACGAATTACACAGATTAGCACGAATTCTGAATCCCCTTTTTGATTCGTGTTAATCTGTGTAATTCGTGTCTAAAAATGCTCCTCGTCTTTTAAGCTAAACAAAAATTTGCGGCGCGTATTTCGATAAATCAAACTCACCGTTTTGCGTGAACGGCAAATCATTCACCTCCACCACCCGCATATCGTGTGCGCCGTCTTCGCGCGCGAATTCGTAGAAGATATGGGTCTGTCCGCCCATCGTTTGCGCATCGATGTAACGCAGGGAGGTGGAACCGTGCGGACTGATGTAAGCTGGCGCGATTTGCGTGATGCTTTTCCAGTTCTTCAAATCATTTGAAACCGCGAGGCCCGTCTTCTCCTCGTAGTTCTCCAGGTGACTCGCACTGCCGTCGTAAAAGGCGAAGTAACGTCCGCCGGACGGCACGATGCTGTTAATGCGGCGACAATAACAATCCCAGGCGTTGCCTTCCGGTTTGAAAATAACTCCCTGCCATTCCCACTTGTCCAAATCGCGCGAGGTCGCCAGCGCCGTGGCCGACACACATTCGCCCGTGTTAAAAATATCCAGCGTAGAATGCGAATCGCCGCTCGTCTTCGGCGTCTGGATGGCGACGCTCAGGATCATATAGAAGATTCCCTTTTGCTCAAAGATCCACGGATCCTTCACCCCTTCGAGCTGAAGGGACTCTGCCGTAAACAACACTTCACGTTTAGCCGGATCAAATTGTTTCGGGTCAGTCGCTTTCATGACAGCGACGCACCACTTCCCGTCTTTCGGATGCACATAGCTGGTGAAGTAACGCCAGAGACCATCTTTCCCTTTGCGAATCGCGCTCCGCTCGATCGAGGCCGACTCGTATTTGTCCTTGGTCACCGTCCAGATATCTTCCCAGTTCGTCAAATCGGTCGAACGCGCAATCCGCGCTTCACCGCCACGATCGGGTTCCACACCGCGCGGGCGCCGAATGCGATAGGTGAGATACCAGGCAAATTCGTCCTCGGCATAAAACGCACCAGGCGCGCCGACCCAATAGCCCTTCTCATTTCCAACGGGGTTCTTCGCGATGTGCCCTTTGGCGAGCAGAGAGTTGTTAAGTTTTATTTTCATTTTACCTGGAAGATTTTATTCACCACGGATGGATACAGATCAACACGGATATAAAGACAGGACCAGAGTTTTAGACACGAATTACACAGATTAACACGAATTCCGAAATCCGTTTTTAAAAATTCGTGTCAATCTGTGTAATTCGTGTCGAGAAAGTTTTCGTCTGTTATGTCGTCAGTTTATCCACTTTGCCGGTCATGAAATCTTTATTTTTGTCGCCGACCCAATAGCGGTTTCCGGCGATGCACCAGATGAAGTCTAGTTCCTCCTCCTGGCTGAACACCGGGTGATAATTTAGAATCGGGATCGTTACCGCGTCCCCTTCGTTGACGGAGCGGACGAAACTCTTCGTCTCTTCATCCGCGTAAACTTCCATTGAGCCACGGCCCTTGGTGAAAATATAAATCTCCTCCTGATCGGTGTGGTTATGCGGCGGATACGAGCGTTGATGCGGTTGGAACAAGGTGAAACCCGCAATCAGTTTGTCCGCCCCTTCGCTCACGTCGAACATCAGGAACACATCTTTACCCTTGAGATGACGGATGCGCTTTTCGTCCTTGGAAAACTCCGACCACTTGGAATGAAAGACTGGATGCGTATTATCTGCCGTCGCGCGGCAGACGATCACTTTGCTCTCGCCACTTTCCTGCGCGAAGCGATAGGTCGCACCACGCGGAATGTAGAGCGTATCATAACGATCCAGCGCGTATTCTTTTCCGTTCACCGTCACGACCACTTTGCCGTGCCAGCCAAAGAGCAACGCTTCTTCCTCGGGATGCGCGAGCGCGCCACTGGCGATCTTTCCCGTCAATTCATAAACACCATAGGTGAGGAATTGTAGATTCGAGATTTGAGGGTTGGTCTTTTCGACGTAACGAAAACCATTCGCGTTGGCGTTCAGGAAATGAGCTGGCTTTGGCTTGTCCATGATTTTGGCAATTTATCGCCAAAAACCATGGAGCGGCAAGACTTTATTCGAAATCGAAATAAAGCCGGAGAAGGTTCATGCGAATCCATTTTAACTGAAATGATTTCACGTTCTCTGCGCTATCTCGGATCGGCTGTGTGATCATCGCGATCCCCAAGGCAAACCCGATACACCCACCAGATAAATAGGAATTGCAGAGGAAGACGCAACCACAGGCTCCATTGCGGAAAGCCAACACCCGCCCAACCATGCAGCGCTACATTCAGGTTCGCAGGAAACACAGCGACCAAAAGCGCGATCAACCCCCATGCTGCAAAAGGCCGCACCCGCGGGATGAGCAGTCCCAAACCGCCAACGATCTCAGCGACTCCGCTCCACGCGACGAGGCCCACGGGCCACGGCAGGTACGATGGCATCATCGCGCGATACGGCCCTGGATTCAAAAAGTGATTCGCGCCTGCGACGATGAAGAACACCGCGATTATCCATCTCCAACAGGTTCGTGTGGATGGTCTCATTGCTTTGACTAATGTGCCCTCCGACCGCGCGACGCGATCGCGCCGTGACTCCGGCAATGAGGCGACGACCGTCTATTTCTCATCTCTGGTTTTGACCCCGCCGGGGGCGAGAACTTTCGTCACTTTGAAATCGAAATGCCGGCCCGAGGACGCCTGTTGCATCTCCCGTCCCGTTTTGGGGTCAATGACTGCCTCCACCACGTACGTTATTTCCTTCCCCTGGAAGCGACAGACCGTATTCGTGGGAATGTGCGCGAACGGGTCGAGATTCTCGGTCGGCATCAACACGGGAGTGGCCAGTTTCTTATCATTGACCGTCGAAACCAGGAGCCAGCTGTTCTTGCCGTCTTGGAAGGTCCCTTCGATCGTCATTGCAGTCCCAACGGCTTTACCGAGTTTACCGACAATGGGCGACTCACCCGCAGAGGCAACAGCCACGCTCATCAGTAACAAAAAGAACACTCGTATCGCTGATTTCATATTCCTGTTCCGTATCCTTACCCCTCTTGAAAGTCGCAACTGATTTCCAAAGGAAGCTTACGCAAATCATCTCCCTTAAAAAGATCCGAATGATCGGCTTTCTTGACCGGAGCCGCCGGGATGGGTCCTCCCGCCTCGATCTCTTTCGCGGTGACGTACTTTACTGTGAATGAAATATTCATGCCGTCGTAGGAATGCATGTAACTCATATCAAGGTCTTCCCACCTCTTGATCGTCAAACCGTCGGATGTCTTTGGATTCCGTGAGCTCACCATGACTCCATTGATCGTTTCAACGCCCTCGCCCCACATGTTGATCATCCAACGATGGTCTGCCGTCTTTCGGATCCACCACATAAACCGCGTGCTGCCGTTGCTGCTTTTGAGATTTCCCCCGGCGCAGCAGAATCCCGTGCCGCTGCTGTTTCGACTGGGGACATTCTTGAAATTCGCCATGAACTCTTCCGTCAAACGGATTTTGAATTTCTGCGAGACATGTGAACTCTTGGTAGAGCCTTTCGTCGTGTAAACAGGTGGAAAAGTGTATCGTTCCACTTCGAATACAAGAAAGCCATTGGTTTCAATTGCGCCGACGATACCGGTCGAGACGAGGAGGAGCGCCAGGGCGAGGGAAAACAATCGGCGAATAGATTTCATACGGCTCATTGGACGGGAACCGACGGAAAATGCTCTCGGGCTGTCGAACGAACCGGATCGCCTCGATAACTTTTAGAATCCAATCCCTGCTCGATCACGGGATTCGCCATTTTCAGTATGACATTCCGAGATTCCATTTCATTCCTTGCGAGGCTGCTCGGTCCAGTATCTTCCGAAAACAACTCAAGTCTTCCTCCAACTGGTCCGGATACTCAAATTCATCACGGTGCCCGTGAAAAGCTCTCGTCATAGCTTCAATCAATGTGAGCCCCTCCATTGGGTTATACCATACCATCTCGGCTTTCTCATCGACCTGCCAGTCGTCCATATCTTCTTGAGACGGCACATAGTAACTCATCAGATCTTTGTAGCCCTGCTTCTTGACCAGCTCAAAAAGCCGCTCCATGCCTCGCGCGAGGGATTTGCCGCTGATCTCTTGAACCCAATCAGCGTTCGTATTTTCAATCCGTGGATAGACAGCTACTCCCATAACGATGTTGTCGAACGATTAGAACTGAGCCACAGCCGACTCTGGATGTAAACCGCGAAGCGAAATTAAAGACGCGATCGGCGCATCCAGCGACATGGTTAAGCCGCGTTGTGCTTTCGGGTGCTAAACCACGCCACTCCAGCAAATAGAAGGTGTGGAAGAAACAAGCCGACGATAAAATTGCCAAGCGTCGCGAGCAAAGTGCGGACACCAACGAAGTCCGCCCAGCCACCGGTAGGTGAACGTTCGAAGACCGCAGCGAGAAAAGGAAAACCGAGCAGCCGTGTGTCAGGTGTAGGAAAACGACTGTGCGCAACCGCTAAGATACCGAGGACAATGCCCACGACGAGAATACCCACCTCCGCAAAAATCCAAATGCGACTCAATCTGCCGTCCTTGAAAGCGCGCTCAAGAAAACGAGCAGCGACCACGCCGAGCGCGAGAACCACGAAACCGAGTAGCGTGTAAATGCTCATGCGTGTGATGCGGCCTAACGAACTGAGCCACAGCCAATCCGGGCTTTGGCAACAGCCGCTTTGTTAGCTCGCCGCATAAGAATCTTCATCGATATTTTCACACGCACGTAAAAACCGCACTTCACGTTTTGCTCGAAGGTCCCATTCCCGCCAAGAGTAGTTATAATTGACTCCAGCAGGATTCCGCTCAACAGCATCGCCATGGCCAACTTTGATAATCGCAATTCCTGTCTTGGGATTAAAGCTATGGAGCGCTTGGACAAACTGTTTCGTGCCATCTCCGACTTGAAATTCCTGCCGGGTTATTTCTGAAACCAGTGTCCAGTTAGGTTCTCCTTTGATTTCCCAAACTAGTCGGTCCCAGAATCCAGAGACTCCCAATGCAGACAACCGATGTTCTCCGGTTTCATCGAAAATCACATAATGAAACGGAGACGCGATCGCGGGCTTAGATGCATTTGGTTTGTTAGTCATCCTCTTTCTTCCTGCGGTCGAATGTTGGACGGACCGAGGCCAGAATGCCGGCAGGTATGCTAGTCACTAGAAAGAAAAACAAAGCTGTGCTCCAATTCTTCCACCATGGCCGAAATGCCAGTGACAAAGAGACCTCTGTAACTGCCGGAAGAGTCGAAACCCAACAACACAAAGCAAACGAAGCCACGCCAACAACTCCGCCAGTTATCAAACCCCATCGAATGCCCTTCTTGATGTCTGGATATTTCATGCGATGTGCGAATGATGCCAACGATACTCCTGATCAGCGAGCCCGCGCCAGTGATATCCCGAGGGCAACCGAGACGCAATCGCGGCATTGACTGCATCCGTTAGGCCGCGTTGGTCTCGCTCCGTCCATAAACGAGTGTACCTCTAAAATCGGGTCGATGTGGGAAATCGCAACGCACAAACTCGAATGAAACCTGAGGGTCACCCCGCTCTGGCCAAGCGAAGTCCGCGACAACCTGTGTGATAGCCCCACCGTCAAAATTTCCGCCGTTTCCGCTGATGCTCTCGTCAATAATTCCATCGTGCCAGACGATGATGTGAATGCGCTCCCGCGAAATCTCCACGGCAATAAAGCGCATCTCTGGCGTGACCTCGCCAACCAACGCACGCTGAACCGAGAGCAACACTCGGCTGCGAAGGTCTGTGTCGGAAATAGTCATGGCGAATCTCGAGGCTCAACGAAACCAGCTCAGCCAGCCCGGGTCAAGAACGCGAACCGAGAGCCGTCCACGGGCTTGGCTAGTGACGCACGGTTAGATGGCTGGCCTGTTACTTTCTTTGTCGTTTGTAGATGATTAACGTCTGCCCGCTTCCAACTTCACTGGAGAATTCCTTTGGTCGTTGCGTCTCGGAGACGGAGACGAAATGGCAGTTCCTCAAAACGTCGCCCTCCAGTTCATAAATCCCCAACATAGTTTTCGGGGCGTTGGTGCCCACAGCGAACGTGATGGCGATTGTCTTGGGACTGGCGCTCGGATCAAGCTTGAAAGTGCTCTTCACGATTCTTTCCTGTGTCCGAAACTCGGACGTGTCTCCTCTGATGACAAGCGATGCCTTGCTGCGTATCTCGTCTGCGACCGCTTTGCCGTTCACGACCCACGATGTCACGAGCCATGTGCCATCGAGATCGTCTTTCGGCACCTCACCCTTGGCCGTAGTAAACTGGATAGCAAATAGTATGAGACCGGCGAGAACCGCTGCGAAAATGTTTTTCATGTGGTGGGCTTATAGTCTGCTATTTAACAACCGCTGAGCATACCCAAGGATCTGGACATAAAACGGTGCATGAATGGCAGCGTAGTCTTCCGAAAAGGTGGTGTCGACGGGGATTTCAGACGAGAAACCCAATTTTTTGATCATTTATCGGCATTTCAAGTCCTGCAACGGCGATCACGGATCATTTATCGGCATTTCAGCTCCTGCAACGACGATCGCGGATCGTTTATCGGCATTTCAGCTCCTGCAACGACGACCACGGATCGTTTGTCGGCATTTCAGGTCCCGCAACGGCGATCACGGATCATTTATCGGCATTTCAGCTCCTGCAACGACGATCACGGATCATTTATCGGCATTTCAGGTCCTGCAACGACGATCACGGATCGTTTATCGGCATTTTAGGTCCTGCAACGGCGATCACGGATCATTTGTCGCCGTTTCAGGTCCTGAAATGGCGATAAACGCTTGATTATCAATCCAATATGCAAATTAATGTTTTTTTAATAATTGGAGTATAGATAAAACAAGCGACGCTCGCCCTCATCCCAGCCTTCTCCCCCAGGAGAAGGAGCAATCGGCGGACGCTTTTCTATTTAATCACATGTCTTGAGCTATCCGCCGCCTTTTCCTTCCTTAAACGCGGTTCATTGAAAAATAAACTGCCTCGTCTCGCGATTATACTTTCTGACCCATTTTTCGGATGGTCACTGAAACCATTTTGCGCATTTTTTGACCGCTTTTTCGTAAGTCACTGCTTTATAGAGATTTACACACTGAAATTAATTTTAACTATTTTGGGTATAGGTCCGTAGTCGGTCTACCCCTGCCTGTCATGATGGAGGAGTTCAAATCATACGGTTTGAATGGCGAAGAAATCATCGCAGGTGGCTTGGGAACTCACATCTTTGATGCGGGTTTTTATCTGAACCACATAAACCGCGACTTCTTCGGCCTGAAACAGAAAGAGAAAATAAACATATGGAAAATCCGTTAGTAACAACAATGATAGGCCTTCTCATATCGATGGCATTGGCGATCGAAGGCGCAACACTCCTACCAATGATGAACCTGCTGCGTTATCCGCT
>JAQGOU010000044.1 GCA_028293445.1 Verrucomicrobiales bacterium
CTCTATCCAATTGAGCTACACGCGCTCGGATTTGGGTGTTGAATATGCCTGCATTGGATTGTGCGGCAAGTCAGAACTCCAAAAAATGGCTGCATCGTAAAGACTTGTGATAGGAGCTTCGGACCAACGATTAGAGTTTTTGCCAATTTCGCTAAAATTTCACTATCATCCACGACGCCTTCGAGTAATTTTGCTTTCGACTTTTACAGATGTTGTTCATCTTCCAATCCCTTTGATGCTTATGGCGAAAACCAGTTCAAAAAAATCCAGCTCTAACAAAGAAACAACCGCCCTGTTCAAACGACTCGGCCTCCGCGACGTCAACGCAGGAGTATTCTGCGGTGAATGGCTCGGCAGCGGCAAGGCCATGGAAAGTGTTTCGCCGATCGACGGCACCATCCTCGGCACCATCCGAAGCGGGACTGCGGGTGAATATGAGAAGTGCGTCGAACGCGCCCAGGCTGCCTTTCAGCAATGGCAACTCGTGCCGGCACCCAAGCGCGGCGAGATTATTCGCCAATTAGGCAACGCCTTACGCGACGCAAAAAAGGATTTAGGACGATTGGTCACACTCGAAGCAGGCAAAATCCTGCCGGAAGGTGAAGGCGAAGTGCAGGAGATGATCGATATTTGCGACTTCGCAGTCGGCTTATCGCGCCAGCTTTACGGACTAACCATCGCCTCGGAACGTCCGCAACATCGCATGATGGAACAATGGCATCCACTGGGTGTTGTTGGAATCATCAGCGCCTTTAATTTCCCCGTGGCTGTTTGGGCGTGGAACAGCGCCCTCGCAACGGTCTGTGGGGATTCGACCATTTGGAAACCTTCAGAACAAACGCCACTAACCGCCATTGCGACCATCAAGATCGCCGAAAAGGTTTGCCGCGCGAACAACGTTGACCCTGCTATTTTCAGTCTCATCATCGGAGACCGCGAAGTGGTCGGCGAACGAATGGTGAACGACAAACGCCTGCCCCTGATTTCAGCAACCGGCTCGACAAGAATGGGCCGTTACGTCGCTGAAAAGGTGATGCAGCGCCTTGGCAAAGTACTGCTGGAACTGGGCGGCAATAACGCGATCATCGTCGCGCCAAGCGCCGATCTCAAGTTGGCGACCCGCGCGATTTTATTCGGCGCCGTTGGCACCGCAGGACAACGCTGCACCACTACCCGCCGCGTATTCGTCCATCAATCGGTTGAGAAAGAGCTCACTAATCGACTGATCGCCGCCTATAAACAGGTTCCGATTGGAAATCCGGTTGATCCTAAAACCTTGATCGGGCCATTGGTCAATCTGCAATCGGTCGAGAGCATGCAGAGCGCGTTGGCTGAGTTACGGGCCGAAGGAGGCGAGATCCTCTATGGCGGCGAACGCCTCAATGGCAAAGCTTTCCCGGGAGGTCGCTACGTAACGCCCTGTATTGCCCGTGCAAAAGCGAACTTTAAGATCGTTCACGAAGAAACCTTTGCCCCGATTTTGTATGTCATTTCCTACAAGACTTTGGACGAGGCGATTGCGTGGCAGAACGCGGTCCCACAAGGATTGAGTTCGGCGATCTTTACCAACGAACTCCGTGAATCCGAAAAATTCTTATCGTCCTGCGGTAGCGACTGTGGAATCGCCAATGTTAATATCGGCACCAGTGGCGCTGAAATTGGCGGGGCTTTCGGCGGTGAAAAGGATACCGGCGGCGGACGCGAGAGCGGAAGCGATGCCTGGAAGAACTATATGCGGCGTCAAACCGTGACGATAAACTTCTCCACGCAGCTGCCTCTTGCGCAAGGAATCCAGTTTGGCGATGCGGTGTAGTAAGGTTTCTAGCAATTGTGGAAAACACAAGCCAAAGAAGCGAAAACAATTATTGACAAAAGAACGGGGGTAACGAAGTTTAACTAGTGTTCACGGGGTCCTGCGGCGGTCGGGAGGATCTTTTGAGGCTTAGCAAACGAAAAAACTGTATGATTTCAAACGAACGTCCATCACCTTACGGTCATCATCACAATAGACCTCCTTATGGCTCAGGGATGCCCCCTAAGCCTCAGGTTCAAGAAGACACCCTCCGAACGGAAAAAATTCAGATTGAACGCAAGACTTTTGTGTTCACACTGAAGGAAAATCCCCGAGGACGGTTTTTACGAATTACAGAAGATGTCAACGGTCGCCGCGATAATATTATCGTGCCGTCCACTGGCTTGGATGAATTCAAGAAAGTTATCGACGCCATGGTTAAAGCCAGCACCGATATCCCAGAAAAGACACAACCACAACCCCCACAGTTGTAAATGTAACACTTAGAAAAGACAGGAGCCTTGCTCCTGTCTTTTTTTTGTCCAAAAGTTATTCCTTCGAGGCTTTTGCCGCTTTTTTGCGAGGTTTCACCAGCGGAGCATCTCCCCAAAGCGTCTCTAGATCATACTTTTCTCGCACATCGTTCTTCATGACGTGAACGACCACATCGAAGAAATCCATTACCTGCCAAGGCGCATTCGAGGCCCCCTCGACCGCACGAGCACGGACGCCGTGTTCTTCGCGCAATGTGTCGGTAATTTCGGAAACGATCGAACGGAGATGCGGCTCGCTTAACCCGCTGGCGATAACGAAGTAATCGGTGATCGAAGAGGTTTTACGAACGTCAAGGACGACGATATTTTCAGCTTTTTTGTTTTCAGCAGCTTCGCGACAAAGTAACGCGAGTTTTTTAGAATCCATTTTGAGTACTTAAGAGTTGTTCCAAACTTAACCCAACCGGGTCAAAGATAAAGCCGATAATTGCGAATAGCCTCTTCGACCGCGCGGGGCACGAGATTGCGGATAGGAAGACCGGCTTGCACACGTGCACGGATTTCGGAGGAGGAAATACCAACGGGAAACCCCTTGAGCGTCGTTCCACGAAACGGGGCAGGAAATTCGACACAATTCTGGCCGGGCCTTGGAATAACGGCAAATTCAACCAACCTGGCGAGTTCATCCGCTTCCCGCCACTTGGGCAAACTCGGGACATGATCGGCCCCGATAAGGTAGAAAATCGTGACTTGCGGAAAGAGCTTCAAATAGCTTCGAACGGTGTCAATGGTGTAAGAAATGCCTCCGCGGGAAATCTCCTGGGCATCAATCTCGAAGTCGGTTTGAGCCGCAAGCGCGAGCCGCAATAACCTCGTGCGTTCGTGGGCTGGAGCACTCCTTTGCTCCGGCTTGAAAGGAGATTGTGCCGCAGGGATGAAGAATATCCGGGACAAGCCCAATTCTTCCTTGGCCGTTTGCGCGACAAGCAAATGGCCAAGGTGCACCGGGTCAAAACTGCCGCCAAATAAACCGATTCTCATTTTAGGGTCAGACTTACTTGCTCACTGAACACTGAAGAGACAACGGTGGCAAACTTCTTCAACAACAGCGATTGATGCCTTTGAACCGTTTCTCGGTCGTTTCTACGTAAATCTGCTCCGGGCCTTTGTGAGCATGCCCCTCCTTGCAGACAGAGACAGCGTGTTGCGCCCGTTCAAATTCGGTTTCGCCGCTCAAATGCCGTGCGAGCGCGAGAAGCAATGCGAACAGACTTAAAACATGCAACGGCTTGGATTCGGCAATCGCGTACGCAGGCAGCCAGACAGGACTGCTCTCGCGCAGTTCAGATAATTTCTTTCGTGCCAGTAGCAATATCCATTCGCGCACGCTCAGCAGGAGGATTGAAACAACCATGGTCAGGAAAATACCGGTAACTACTGAATTCAGCATCCAGTTGAAATGAAGAATCCGATTTGTCCGGACCGCTTTCTCCGCCGCCTTTACGACGTCGACACTGCCGGATACTTTCGCGGCGTCGAGCGCCTGTTGCAGCGCAGGCAACTTTACATCCAGGTCTTTTGCAGAAGCCAGGAAACCAATCCTTGGATCGGAGTGGAATATTTTTTCCAGGCCGGCAGTCGTCGTGACGGTCATGAGCCAAAGCAGCGGCACCAAAGTCACGAGTGCAAAAGCAGTCCGTCCTTTTTTGGATGCTTCGGGAGTAAGCTGCATCTTGAGTAAAACAGTGGTGGCAAGACACAGCGCTATCGCCGCGAGCAGTTGATTCGCGATCCCGAAAAGTGGCCAAAGGGAATTAATGCCCCCCAACGGATCTCGGACGCCTTGAATTAAAAAGTATCCCCATGCCCCAACCATCAAAATACTCGCCAACCAGGTTGCGCTGGCTCGTTTGGTTTCACCGAGTGGTTTCCAAAGATGCCCGAGAAAATCCTGGAGCAAATAACGCCCCACACGGGTCCCGGCATCCAGTGTTGTCAGAATAAACAACGCCTCGAACATAATCGCAAAGTGGTACCACAAATCCAACCCGCGTCCGTTGACGATCTTCGAAAAAATCTGGGCCATGCCAACGGCGAGGGTCGAGGCACCGCCGGTGCGCCCGAACAAGGTCTTCTCCCCCAGTTGAGAGGCGAGTTGATTCATATGCACTTCCGTAATCGGCGGGAATCCGAAGGAGTTAACCTTCGCGATGGTGGCTGCGGCTTCTCCTTTGATGTTGATGCTGAAATAGACACCCGGTTCCAAAGTGCAGGCGGCGATCAAAGCCATAATGGCTACCAGCGATTCCAGGCACATTGCCCCGTAGCCAATCGAACGCGCATAGCTTTCGCGCGTCATAATCTTCGGAGTCGTGCCGCTGGCGATCAAGGTGTGAAAGCCGGAAATCGCGCCGCATGCAATGGTTATGAAACAGAACGGAAATAACTTTCCAGCCACGACTGGACCAGTGCCATCGATGAATTTTGTGACCGCCGGTAATTGTAACTGAGGCAGCACGACCAGGATTCCGAGCGCAAGCGCGAGAATCGTCCCGAGCTTCATGAAAGTGCTCAGATAATCACGAGGCGCCAGCAAGAGCCAAACCGGCAAGACGCTTGCCGCCAGACCGTACAATATCAGGGACCATGCTAATGTTTCCTGATTCAGAGTAAGCGCGCTGGCCAGAGAGGCGTTTTCGTGAAAAAACTTTCCACCCCAGACCGCCAGGAGAAGCAGAACGATTCCGATGACCGATGCCTCCAGGACTTTTCCCACGCGCCAGAAGCGCAGATAACCGCCCATAAACATCGCAATCGGGATCGTCGCGCCGACGGTGAAAATTCCCCACGGACTTTCCGCGAGAGCCTTGACCACAATCAACCCCAGCACCGCCAGAAGAATGATCATGATCGACAAGATCGCGAGCATCGCAATGTAACCGGCAGGATTGTTCAATTCCTCTTTTACCATCTGGCCCAGAGATTTGCCATTACGCCGCATCGAACAGAAGAGAATGATGAAATCCTGCACCGCGCCGCCGAGAACAACACCGATCAGAATCCACAGAGTACTGGGAAGATAACCAAATTGCGCCGCGAGCACTGGGCCGACCAGCGGTCCTGGACCGGAGATCGCCGCAAAGTGATGCCCAAAGACAATCCATTTGTTTGTCTTCACGAAGTCTTTGCCATCGTCGTGCACCTCGCATGGGGTAGCGCGACGGTCATCTAGCATAAGAACGCGCACCGCAATCCATTTGGAATAGAAACGGAAACCGATAACGTAAGAACAAATGGCCGCGATGAGAATGTAAGCGGAGTTGATTGGTTCACCGCGACGAAAGGCAATGGTCGCATAAGCCCAGGTCCCAAGCAGCGCGACCAACATCCAAATCACTTTGGGCAAAGTTTTTTTCATTGAGTAGCCGCAAAATGTAGCCGGTCAGGGCAACGAGTTTCAACTCCGAAGCGTCTCTGCTATTTGCGCGCCGACGCAGGTTGCAGAATATTAAAGAGGAGGCAGATATGAAACCACGCCACAATTTCGCGAATAAAAAGGGTTTTCCGGTGAAAAAACAGCCAACCCAATCGAAAGAGGCCCAGTCTGTGGATGATCTCGGCGTCATTCGAGGTCAAAACGGCGAAAAAGGAGATACGGTCCGTCCGGAAAATATTATTCGACGTAACCGTGCAGAGCACTGATCTGATTTGATATTGGAGGGCGATTTTGTATGATGATAGGAACCCTCACCCAACATGCTTGCATCACCCAAGAACTCCCGCGGATTTACTCTCATCGAACTGCTAGTCGTTATTGCAATTATCGCTATCCTCGCCGGCATGCTTTTACCGGCCCTCGCGAAAGCCAAAGAGCGAGCTAACCGAATCGCCTGCCTCAACAACACGAAACAAATGGGGACCGGGAGCCAGCTGTATGCAGACGACGACGAGAAGCAAGCCCTTACCGGAGTCGCAAACTATGGCGATGACGATTTAAACTGGTTATACCCGCGATACATTGCCGGCCTGAAAAGTTTCGTCTGCCCGAGCACTCAGCATACTGTCACAAACAGTCCCCTCCCGTTGGCGTCGAGCACGTGGAACCCGCGTGAGGATGCTTTTCCCGGCAGCACAGCGGCCGCTACTTACCCCGAGAGATTACATGGCCTGACCACTTTCATCCCGCAGTTGCAGCATATCGCCGAGGACAGCTCTTACGCTCCAGCGTATCGGGCGACTGCCAAAGCCGGACCAGGAAGCAGTTATGAAGTTTCCGGATTCATCAATGGAAATAACACGGTAAGCGCGGGAATTAATAACATCCGCAAAACGCAGAATGTCGTGGCGGGATATAACTATCAGAACAATTTGAGTTACAGCGTCAAAGGACAGACCCTGACATTTTCTTTGAAAGGGAGAGCTTCATCCCCTTCATCGATGTGGATCATGTACGATGGCGACAACGGCATTGCTGGCGTCGCAAATTCCCAAAACGATTATCCCAACAAGGAGGACAATCATGGCGTCTCCGGGGGAAATGTCGTTTTCTGTGATGGCCATGCTGAATGGACTCCTCAAAGCCGCTATCCCGAAATGTTCGCGTATGGAACGGAAGAAATTAATTATGGGCCAATTCCATAAGCTCCGGCCAGCTAATCGAACTGGATTGAGCCAAAACAGCGTGGCAGATGAAAATTAAATTCGTCGACCGGCGACCACGACGCCCAATGCGGATGTGAGAGTTCCTCGGCGCACTTGAAGAAATTGCCGCGCCATAACTGTCCGTTCTTCTCACCAATGTCTCCGACGAATTGTTCCATCACGGCAAACGGAATGAAGAATTGCAGCGTCCATTCCAGAGGTTCCTTGATCTCCGGTTCCACGGTCTTCGGCAACGAGGAGCGCACCTGAATCGTTTGTCCGATTTCAGCAGGCAGCTTGATGAACTCTTTGAAGCCGCCGGGTGCGCGCTCAGGATCGGTGATGTAACAGCAGAGATGCGCCCCGCCGCAGTTGAATTCGAAATTGAAGTACCCCCTGCCCTCTTTCGGTTCCAGGAACAGTTCCACGCAACTGTCCTTCCACACTTCGTCAAAATAGTTTGTCCGGATGCAGCGCACAAATTGGTCCCGAACCTTGAAGATGCCGTGCAAGCCGTCGTTGTCGTGGAGCAATCGCACTAATGTTTGCGGACGATGCACACTGCTTTCAGGACGGAAGCTGCTGACCTCAGTCGTTTCAGCGCAAACCCACGCGGGCGAATTCCACTCTGCGCTCAACTGCGGAGAGACCGTCGTGTTGCGAATGATATAGTTCACGTGTCCGGGCGAAATGTTCAGTGCCAGGCAAGATAATAGACACCTGCCAAACCAATGAAAGCGAAGATTCCCTGACGCATATGTTTGGGATGAATCCGATCCATGACATAGTGTCCAAGGAACATCGAACCGAACAGCGGGACCGCCACCGCCGCGCCGAAAGTCCAGGAGAACTGCTTCAAATATCCGAACTTCCCATAGAGAAACAGGCGCAAGGTGCAACTGAGGATCAGCATCGTTTGCAGAAACGCCATGATCTGCCCACGCGTCCACGGATGCGCATAGGCATAGGTCGCCGTCGGAATACCGCCGAGATTGAATGCGCCGCTCAGGCTCCCGCTAAACAATCCCATGGGGACCGAAAGAGCCGGATGAATAGACTTCGGCTCCACTTTGAAAAAGAACTCCCGCAACGCGAACACAATCATGAAGACGCCCAGCGTTTTGATCAAAAAACTGTCGGATGATTTTTCCAGGAAATAAACCCCGATCGGCACACCAATGCACATGCTGACGAGAAATGGCAAACCGAGCCGCCAATTATAATCCCGATAATAACGAATGAAGGTTCCGATCGTGACCAGGAGTCCGTAGAACGTTCCGATCGCCGCCGCCTGTCGCAGGTCCATGATCGCCGGGAGCAACGACATGGAAACGAGGCCAAAACCGAATCCCGTCATACCTTGCACAAATCCTGCGCAGGCGAGGATTGCGATGATGAGGGGCCAATTCATTTACGGGAGTTTAACGGAAACAAAAATTCCTGCGCAAGCGCAACAGATCCTGCCGAAGCGATCAATACTGCGGCTTTCCTGGCACGAGATTAGCCCGATGTTTTTCCATCTCCCGCTCGATGTCAGTCACCACGTCCGGGTGCTCCGCCGCGATCTCATAATGTTCGCCGGGATCGGTTTCCACATTGAACAGCAATGGTTTCTCCTCCTTCTTCGGCGCTTCCTTGCCGTAACCGGTATAGGTCATCACATGTAACTTGTAGGCGCCTTTACGCGCGGCGAATAGCTGATCGCCATTGTAATAAAACATCACCTTGCGTTCGTTCGGCTCGTCTTTGAAAAGAATCGGCGAGATATCGAAACCATCGCTCACTCGATCTTTAGCTTCCGCCACTCCGGCGAGCTTGGTGAATGTCGGAAAGAAATCGAGCGAAGAAGCCACACGATGTGTCGTAGTGCCGGCCTTAATCTTTCCTGGCCACCACGCAATGCCCGGTTCGCGCATACCCCCTTCCCATGTGCTGTTTTTTCCATCCTTCAAAAGACCCGCGGAACCGCCCGCCAGATTTTTCACCAGCCACGGCCCGTTATCGCTTGTGAAGAACACCAACGTGTTCTCCGCCACATTCTCTTTGCGCAACGCCTTCAGCACCTCGCCTACGCTCCAGTCAATTTCCTCGACGACATCGCCGTAGAGTCCTCGCTGACTTTTCTTCTCGAAATCTTTCGAGCGAAACAGCGGCACGTGGGGATAATTATGGGCGAAATAAAGAAAGAACGGTTTGCTCTTGTTCTCGTGAATGAACTTCACCGCCTCGCCCGTGTAACGTTTCGTCAACGTGCGCAAGTCCGTGGATTCCTCGATGATCTTGTCGTCGCGCATTAATTTGTCATTCCACCATTCCGGGCTCGGATCCAAACTCATCGAAGCCATCTTGGGAATATTCGGCGCTGGCTCCATGTCATTGGAGAAACGCAGTCCGTAGAAATGATCGAAGCCATGGCTCGTCGGGAGAAATTCTGTCGGATGACCCAGATGCCATTTACCCACGGCCATCGTCGCGTAATCTTTCTGCTTCAACGCCCGCGCAATCGTCACTTCATTCGTCGGCAAACCACCGGTCGATGTCCTCATCAGCACGTGTCGCGTCGTCGGTGCTCCAGCCATGCCAGTGCGAATTGGTAATCGCCCCGTCAACAGCCCGGCGCGGCTCGGCGTGCAAACCGGCGCGCAGACATAGAACTGCGTGAAGCGCATTCCTTCGGCCGCCATACGATCGAGATTTGGCGTGCGGATACTTGGATGCCCATAGCAACTGAGATCGCCGTAACCGAGATCATCCGCGAGGATGATGACAAAATTTGGCGGCTTGACGGCAAAGCCCGGCAAGGTCAGCGCAATTACGATCGAGAAAATAAACCAACGGAGTTTTGTCATAGGCTTGGTGAACTAGTGGACGGAATTAGCGGCAAAGTTACAAGAAAGTTTCCGTGCGTTGGATCCTTGTGATCACTCTCGAAAGGATCTGAGATAAAATCGCATCTGAGGAAGCACAGTGGAAAAAATCACCAGCAAGAGCACGAAGCATGTAATCCGAAAGGCGATACGAAATGCAGGGGATGACGTCTT
>JAQGOU010000082.1 GCA_028293445.1 Verrucomicrobiales bacterium
TCGTAGCGCGGCTGTCGACCACCGTACGATTGCACGCCTCGGTCATCGGGATGTCCGCCTTTAATTTTCGCGGCGTCTCAAGTCGGGTTGTTTCAAGGACGTTTAAGTCTTGGGTCGAGAACATCGCGAGAGTCTATGGGGTTTTATGGCATTTGCCAAAAATAATTTCTGCAACAAATGAAATCTCGAAACCACCTTCCGTTTGGCCTGTAACACATCCACAAAATCTCTCGTCCGCTGACTTAGCCAAGCGTGACGAAAACCTTGCGCTCGCCCACGTTCGGTTGGCGGCCGTGCGACACCAGGAAATTATCGCAAATCAGTACATCGCCAGCGTGCCAGTCGAACTGCACCGTCTCTGCGCGGATTGCAGCGCGGATCACGTCCAAATCGCGCTCGTCCAGTGGTGTGCCATCGCCATAGGTCGCGTTTAATGGAAATTCCGACTCGGGCAATGCCTTCGCCATCGACGCGCGGGTCGTCGGATCGAGGCCCGAGGGATGCCAGTGATCGGCCTGTGCGACCCAGGCGCGCTCGCCGGTTACGGGATGCACGCGCACGGCCGGACAGCAAGTCGACGTGCGCAGGCCGCCGCAGGGCTTCCAAATAAACTCATAACCTTCTTCCAGTAACAGCGCCTCGACCGTCGCGCGATCCTCGGACTGAAACTGTACCTGCCAGCTTTTCCCGATGCCAAAACGGTTGGGAAGGTTGTTGATGTAACGCACACCCAATTGTTCAAAGCGCGTGCGTAGGTCCGCAGGGAGGCGGGCCAGCACGCGACGACTGTCGGCGAGCGGTGTCTGACCGCCTTTCGCCGCCGGCACGCGGCAGAAAAAGCCGATCATGCGCGGCATCTTCGGCAGATACGCCCCTTCGTGATGCTGGTTGATGGTGAAATGTGCAGCCGTATTCGTCGAGGTGAACACCTTGCCCTCGACCCTGGTGCGCTGTGATGCGCCGCCGACGTAGGTGGTGAGGGTATCGGTAAATTGGGAGGTGAAATGTTCAAAATCCGCGAGCTCGGAAAATTGAAAGCCGCGAAACAATAGGGCACCTTCGCGGTGCAGTCGCGCTGTCACCGCTGCGCCCTCACTCTCCATCCAGCGGATGAGCGAAGCGGGTGTCGTCCCAATCGTCGCGCTGGGAGTGACGAGTCCGGGCAGCGTGCCCACGCTGAAGTCTGTGACGGCTGCGCCACTCATTGTGTGATACGTTCCTTTTTCCGTTTCAAGAACTCCGCCATCCGGCGCGGGGTGTCGAGATTCTCCAGGCTGACTTCGCCCGGTGCGACCTTGATCGCGTAGGTGCGCTCCAGGCTGCTGAGTAACTCGATCAGCTGAAACGAGTCCAGCCGCCCGGAGGAGAACAGCGGTTCATTGTCTGTTAGTTCTGCGATCGGCAGGCGGTAAATTTCCGCGATCAACTGGCAGAGCGCGGCGGGTGTAGGAGCGTTGGTTGGATTGACGGGCATGGTTTGGTCAGCCTATGCAAAAAATTAGCGTCGCTACCCGCTCAATCCAAGCCCGATTTTCGCGGTAGCGATAACGGCGGGCCGGTTCACTTTGCCGTTGGGTGTTAGCGGCATGGGGCCAGCGCAGCAGTAGAGGAAACGTGGCAGTTGGTGGCTGGCGAGGCAGGCGCGCGCATGCGCCAGCACTCCTGTTTGCGCCGCATCCGGTGTGCCGATTGGCTCGATTGCTGCAGCGATGATCTGCCCCAGCGTTTCGTCGGGCAGTCCAAATACGACCGCGTGCCGCGCGTAGCCTGACGCCACCAGCGCCACCTCAATCTCCTCCGCGCTGACACGAAAGCCGCCAGTCTTGATGAGCGCGTCGCGCCGCGCCAGGAACCAGAGGAAACCATCCGCATCTCGTTTCACAAGGTCGCCGCTATAGTGCAAACGTTCCCCCTCAGAGAATCTCCACGAGTGTTCTGGGTTCGGCGCGAATGTTGCCGACGTATCCTCCGGCCGCCGCCAATAGCCGAGCGTCACGCACTCGCCCCGGTGCACGAGTTCGCCTGCTTCGCCGGTCGCGACCTCGCTGCCGTCGTCGCGCACCACCGCGATATTCACGCCCGCGCAAGGTTGGCCGAGCGAGCCGGTTTTGCGCGCCAGCCACTCGGGCGGCACCACTGTCGTTCGAAATGCTTCAGTCAATCCGTAGGTCGCGAAAATTTCAGCGTGCGGAAAATTTTTTGGAAACATCTGCCAGATGTGCGGAGCGATAACGCCGCCCGAGGTTGTGATGTAGCGCAGCCCGGGCAAGGTTTCTCCGCGCGACGTGAGCCAGTCCGCCAGTAGCGTCCATGTTGGCGGTAAAGCAGCAAGGCCGGTGACTCCGGCCGCACGAACCGTAGCTGCCAGTTCTCCCGGCAGCACAGCGACGGGCGGCAATACGAGCGCGCCGCCAACTTGCGCAACGAGCAATCCTTGCAGCAAACCCCACGGGGAGTTGAGCGGCATCAGCCCGAGCAGTCGATCATCGCAACGGTGATGCAGGTAAGCGTTCACCCGAGCGGCTGCATCGAGCAGCACGCGGTGGCTGATCATCACTCCCTTCGGCAGACCGGTAGAGCCGGAAGTATAAGAGAGAGTCGCGAGCGAGTCAGACGCAACAACAGGCGTCATTGCTGGTGCGAATAGATCGTTGTTCAACTCTTCAAACTCAACCACCGCGCCGATCCCGGCTTTCGCGCCGAGTTTGCTGCATGAAGTTGCGTTGCCCACGATAAGCATCGTTTCCGCATCCGCCGCAAGCCAGTGCACCTGCGCCACGGTTGATTTCCAGGGAATGCTCATCCACACCGCGCCCAGGCTGAAAACCGCCCATGCCAGCGCGACCTCGTCCGCGCCGCGCGGCAGCCATGCCGCCACACGGTCGCCAGTGCGCACACCGCGCGCTGTCAATCCGCCGCGCAATCGTTCCACACGCACACCGAGCTCTCCCCACGTCGCTAACATTCCGCCATCCGCCGCGAACAGCGCTGGCCGCCCGGGATGCGTTGAGCAGACGGAGGAGAAACATGTGGCGAGCGATTCAGTAGCCATGGTGATAAAGGGGGTCATGATAGGCCAAACATTCTCCCAAGTAGCGCCAACGTGGAGGACACCGGGACATTTTCCCCACGGAACGCAAAGACGTAACTCGCCGTGACAAACGTCTGCGTGAACATGCAACTCGCTACGCGCCATGACCGCTGTGCGCGCCATGTGTTCGGTTGCGCACGGCCTGCGAACCGGCACCAGCCCAGGTGTACCAGCACTCCGAGCGTCTGCCACCCCGCCCACGCCACGCGGTTCCAGCCAATGAAATGCCACAGGCCCATCACGAGGAACGAGGCAAACATCGGCACGATCGGGCTGCGCAGCTGTCCGATGGCCGGCATGTAAATGTAGCGCGCACACCATTGCGACAGCGAGATGTGCCAGCGTCGCCAGAAATCGGACGGAGTCACCGCGAGCATCGGCCAGTTGAAATTCTCCATGATGCGCCGGCCCCACAGCAGACCCGCGCCGACCGCAATGTCCGAGTAGCCGCTGAACTCCACATAAATTCGCAGGTAGGACATCAACGCGCCGAGCCAGAGCGTGGAGGCCGGTGTCTCAGGTGTGAAGGACGCGGGATCGGCCACACCTATCAGGCTTGCGAATTGGAACCACACCACATCGGCCAGTACCAATTTCTTGCACAATCCAATCGCAATGCGCTGCAACGCCTCAGCCGCAAGTGTGCCGTCCACTTTCTCCTGCCGCTCTGCGGTGAAATGTTCCCATCGCTCCAACGGCCCCGCCGCGAACGTCGCTGGTGAAAACACATAATGCATGAACTCGCCCAAACCGGAGATCGGCGCCAGTTGCCCGCGCCTTGCCTCGATCACGATGTGAATCAGTCGGAAAACAAGATAGCTCAACCCCAGGGGCCCGGCCACGCCATCGGCCGACCACGCGACCTGCAACCACTTGCCGCCCGCCAGTCCGGCGGCCAGAGCGACCACCGTAATACCCGAGCTGCGTGACGGTCGACCGCTACGAACCAGCCACCATACGGGCACTGTTAATCCGAGGTAAACGAGCAGAGCGATTGGGTCAAGCCAGCCCACCAGCGCGGCGGCCAATGCGGCCAGCACAGGCTCGCGCCAGCGCGCTGGCCCGCGTGCGGACCAAGCGGCGCCCGCCAGCAGGACAACCCAGAATACAACGGTGCTGATCATGGTCAGAATCCTTGATAGCGAAATGCAACGGCCTCGCCAGACATGAGCAGATAATAGATCGCCAGGAAGAGCAGCGCGGCCAACGCGAGCGATTGCATGATCCGCCCGGCCAGCCGCGCGCGGCGTACGCCTGCAGGCTCTGGTTCGCCAAAAGATTTGGGGCAGGGCGCGCTCATCGATTTATCTTGTTCAACTCGGCTAATCTTCTCGCCACGGCGTTCGCGAAACGCACTCGCACCGCCGATGAGTCGATGTGCATTGGGTCCTCAAAATCTTCTACGCGGAGTTTGAGTTCCTCCGTCACATCGAGCCACGGAACCCCCTGCGCCTGCGCCCAAGCTTCCCGCCGCCGGACAAATTCTGCCCGCTCAGCCTGCCACGCGACGGTGTGCAGTTCCGGCAGCGCCTCATCAGCAAACGGACACTCGACTATCGCCAACCGCGCTCGTCCATTCGCCTGCAGCCGAGCCGCAATTCGACCGAGTAGCTCAAAATTGCGCGCCTGCGCCGCCGCGATTGGAGCGGGTAACATCGCGTAGATTTCTTTCCCCGTTATTGGCCGGGACCGGGCGAGTGGCAGTGCTCCCTCTTGCCGGGGCCGCCTCATCAGGTGCGTCCAGCCGCCTAAAGTAGGAAGATAAATCCTGGGATGATCCAGCAATGGGATGCCCAACTCAGATCGCACGGGCAATCCCGCACGACGGCGCTCCTCGGTCAAAATCGCGGACGAGAATTCCACCGTCAAACCTCGCTGTTTTTTAGCGACGTCCCTCGCCCGCAAGTCACGAGCCATCGTATGCCGGTTCACACACAGGACAAACCAACCGGCAAAGTTACCGCCAAACTTATCCACCACCGCTGCCTCATCCTCATAGTTCATCGCTGAACCCGCCAGCACGAGAGTATGTGCCGGTGCAAAGGTAGATGACAACGACTCGTCGGACGGAAGAATCGCCCGCAACATGGATGCCCCAACAAAAACCACCGTCTGCCCCGGTCCATCAGCGTGACGTTCCGCCCCTTGGATGGAGACGACGTTCAGGTGGCACCAATCATCTTGCGGGTTAGGCAGCCAGCGTGCGGTGTCGGTTGCACGCACCCGTGCCTCGGTGCTGCTCACGGCCACAAAAATCCAAGCTGCAAGCGTGAGGAGTAACGCGCCTAATGCCGTGCCGGCGTGTGGCCGCGTGAATCCCTGCCAGAACGCTTGTGCGCTACTGGAGAATGTACCTTGGGCGGCAGGAAGATCATCCGACATGGGATTTAAGTTGTCAGGAAATGGCTTTGGACGTTCCGTGGTAAAGCGGGGGTCGGTTGGTGCGCGTTGGCGTCGAGGTGTTTTCCAACGCGACGTTATCAGTGTCTTTTTCGGACCGGACGACCATAACGTTGGCCATGGTTGAACAGTTTGGGTTTTGGTTGATGTTCCCAGAGAATACCTAAGGGTGAATTCCCTCGCAAGACGTTTGCGCCAATTGAGGGGTTTACCTGGCCAAAAACGGTCTCTGTCCGGTCAAGATGAATCGGCAACCGCAGGAAGCAAAGATGGTCTGCGCACCTCTCAAGCAACTTCGTCTCCGATCACTACTGCCCTGAGATGGCAAAAAAGGCGCTGCATCCAAAAAAGGAGCCGCCCGGTTTCACGGGCGGCTTGTCTATTGGCTATTGTGTATCGTCTATACTCCCAAGGCGCTTAATGCGTCACAATCGTGATCTTCTCCGACAACTGGCTCTCGCCACCATTGTTCACGGCGGAGACGTAGATCTCCACCGTCGAAGCTGCAGGCAGGTTCTCGAGGTTGAAATCGATATCCGCCGGCGAACCGACCGCCACTGGCTCCGCATCCACGCCGATGACTCTCTGCCACACGCGATAATGACCCGCGCGGGCCGAAGCACCCCACTTCATCGCCGCCGCCGTCGGCCCGATCAGGATCGCCGAGAGGTTCTCCGGAACATCCGGCGTTTCATCGGCACCCGGCATATTGAATCCGAATGCTTTCCAACGCGGATCAAGCGGATCGAGTTGATTGCTCAATTCATCGAACAACCCACGCAGAGCAGCACGCACCGCGTCGAGTTTTTCATCCCGGACCGTTTTGAGGTTCTCCACCACGGTTTCCTGATCGTTCACTGCTTTCCGTGCATTCTTCAACCCGTCCAAGACGATCTGGGCATGAGCCGCGGTAATGTTCCGCGACGCAATTTCCAGCGTCGGATTAGCCGTGAAGAACGCGACAATGCGCTCCAGCAGGAAGATCAGCTCATCGACATTGGAGGCGACCTCCAATGAATCGACAAACCCGACGACGTTCCACGCCTCAGAATAGACTGTGCCGAAAATCGGCTTCAGAATATCCCTGGCGAGCATCGCGAAAGCGCGAGCCTCGGAACGAGCGGCCTCGAGCGCCACACGAAGATCGCGCAAGGTTTGCTTGCCCGTTTCGTATGTCGCCAATGCCGTCATCGCCGCTGTGTAGATGGCTACCAACACTAACAGCGGAAAGTGGAGGAGGTTAAGCGTTGGACCGTGTGTCGTTGCGCCCTCAATTGCCAACGCGATTGCAATGAGGAGACCCATGATTGATGTTGCGAATGTATTTTTCATTTTATTACTCACTTTCTAACTCGGGCCGAAGAGGTCGCTGTTTATGTGTTTCGGTCAAACTCAGCTGAAACCAGTTGAGTTCCCTCGCCACCCGCGATGATCTTTTCGCCATTCAAACCATATGATTTGAACTCCTCTATCATGACAGGAGGGGTAGGTAGCGGTCTGACCTAGACCCAAAATAGTTGGAATTATTTTTAGGATCGCAAACCGCTGCAAAAGAGCTATTTACGTAAAAAATGGCGATAAAAGAGGGAAAAAGTTTTGGTGGGTCAAAGAATTCAAAGCCGAACCGTCCCACTGGAGTTTTCGGTCGCTGTTTTCTTTGGAAATGGCCGGCCCGGTGGAAAAATGAAGTCAAAAAAAGGCTTTTTTCGTCTTCCAGAAATTTTTTGAACCTGGAAAAAGCCTTTTTGCGGGTTCAAAAAATAATTTGGACACAGAAAAACCCTTTTTCTGGCTTCAAAAATATTTTCAAGGTCGCAAAAAGCCTTTTTCTGCCTTCAAAAAATAATTTGAACTCGCAAAAAGCCTTTTTTCGGCTTCCCGAAATTTTTTAGAGTCAGAAAAAGCCTTTTTCTGGGTTTAAAAAATTTCTGGAGGTCAGAAAAAGGGTTTTTCTGGAATTCGATTGATGAAATGAGGCTCTTTTCGATCATCGACAGAAAACTTCTGCAACATTACGCTATTCCTTCAGAACCGCGATATCCTCAACCAGATATCGGGTGTTAAATGCCATCCAACCGAACCATCATCAGCCTCGCCTGGTGTGCTTTTATGTTTGCATTTAGCACGGATGCGGCTGTCGACAGGCAGACGGAGGATTTCGTCGAACAAATGCCAAGGATTTCTGAGATCGGATATGGCTACAGCGCAATGTTTAGCGGATCACAGTTTCTGCCAGAGCCGGATGCTTCGGAAGTTCATACTATGGTGCTTGGCTCTCAATCCCCGAAAAATTCGGCAATTCTGGAGCGTATAGTGCGGCGGGGGATTCTAGCGGTGCCTTCACTGCTGAAACATCTGGACGATGCTCGCGAAACGAAGATCCCACCGATCTCAAGTATGGAATGGACCTCTTGGGCCGACGAATACGATTACAATCATCGGACAACAAAGGATATCCCGACCGGGGTGAACAAAGATGCGATTGGTTGGAATGAAACACACACGATCACAGTAGGTGACCTGTGTTTCGTTGCACTCGGACAAATCGTCAATCGCAATTTTAGTGCGACAAGATATCAGCCCACTGGAGGATTAATTGTCAGTTCGCCAACTTACTCGAAACGACTCTGCGAGGTTGTGCGTGCAAAGTTTGAAGGGCTAACAGAAAGGAAACACCGCGAACTCTTGATTCAGGACTTTGTCATGCCGGACTCCGAGGGACGCCGCAACGGGGCGTCCACACGGCTTGCATTCTATTATCCGGAAGTCCTCGAACGTTTGGTTTTGAAGCAGTTGGCTATGCCGACTTACGATGTTTTTAAAGTTAATGACTTTGTCAGGGACGAACTCTACCGAAACAACTCACCAGATAAGCGGAGGATGATGTTTAATGAGTTTATCCGCACCAACCATCCTACGTTTTCGGATGGCATTCTTATTCAATTGTTCGAAGATTTAAGCCTTCAGGAGGCGGACGAGCAGGGCCATTTATCACCCCCGCTGAACGGAAAATACAACGCCCGAACACTCTTGATTCAATTTTATCATTATCCCAATGTGGTGAATAGCACCAACAAGCCTTACGTAGACAGTTGGACGGGCGGTGAGCTAGCGCGGTTCATCAGGGCTTTAGGTCATCATAAGAGCGGGAAGATAGATAAGGCAGTTCATGGCATCTTTACCAAAATTGTTGATGATGACTATCTAGCCATCCCCTGCATGGAACGTCTGATCGGCAAAGGCTACGACGAAGAAATCCGGCGCTATTGTCAACGGCGGATTCCACAAAGCAAATATGAGGCAACCGAACTTCGAGACGTCTTAAAAAAACTCGAGACTAAGGATACTAAATAGAGACACCCATTCTGGCGCTACATTTACCTAACCAGCCCCATTATATGGGATGTTCTCGTTCTGGAAAAAGCGGGTTCGGGCGATGGGGTTTCATTTTCAAACCGGAAGTATTTTGGTTCATTTTACGTTCGAGATCTTCGGTCCATTTTTTTAACGGATCCTTAAATCCAGGATGCACCGGAGTTTCTTGCACGGGTAAAGCGGAAATCAGCGCGGGCAGGGTTCTGGATGAACTGTGCGGGATTTCCGGGTGACGGGATTCCACCGCTTTCTGAAAACACTTTATCTGGCGTTGGGGTGGCTGGCTTTCGTGGCTGAGCATTCCGGCCGCGTTCAGTGTATCCAGCCACATGGGAATTCGCGCCAGGTCGCCTTTTAAGATGTAGATGTTCAACCCATGCTTGGGCGCGTTCTGGGTCAGCTCCAGTTCGGAGATGATGATGAATGGAATGTCAGCGTTCTTTTCCCTGATCTCATTGATAAATGGGAACGGTCCAAAGTCGTAATCCGCGATCACGACGTTGGGAATCCATTTCTCCATGAGTTCCAGGCAATGGTGTTTGTTGGCGGTTCGCGTCATGAGAATCTCCGGTTCCGCCCGCTGGACTTGTGCCGCGATGTCAGAAGCGTCGACATTGCTTTTATGTGCAATCAAAACGTGAATCGCTGGTTTTTTTAGATGTAAATTTTTATTTCCCACAATTACCTCCATTGGATTTCCCGGCAACACTGAGGTTAGGGATTGGCTCGAAAAGCGTCATGCCGTGAACAGCCGTTTTTCAGGTAGTGAAAAATCTTTTCGAGGAAGATTTTCTCGTAACGTCAGAGCTCGTATCCGCTGAACGCAATGTACGGTTGCCTCCAATTGTTTTTTTCAAGGGGTGTCACCAAGATGATGTCGCTTCGCCAGACTCAAGGATCGCGATGCATGGAACGGGAAATGGCTTATGAAGGAGAAAATATTTATACCGCCCACGGCACCGGAAATCAAATTGTTGCAGGACCACCCGCAAGCGTTTAAGCGGATACTCATCATGGAGGAGAATCCGGAGGTCGCCAAAAAAATCCAACGTTTCCTGGAAGCCCGGCACTTTGATGTATTCTTTGCCAAGAGCGCCGTGGCCGCACTCCGCGAAATCATCGACTCTGATTTCGACGTGATCATTTGCGATATGATCAAGCCGAGTTTTTCCGGCCAGATGTTTCACGTGGCGGTCGGTAGAGTGAAACCGTATCTCTGCAACCGTTTTATCTTCGCGACCGGGCGCAGCACTTCATCGGCAACGGCAGCCTTCATCAAGGAGGTCAATGGCGTGATGCTCTGGAGACCTTTTGAAACGCACATTCTGCTGGAAACGATTTATCTGGTTCTTCAGAAGCAAACCGCACCGGTGAAAACCAAATCCGTGGATACCCGTCCGCCGGTGCGTGTCGCGCGTCGCGTGCGAAACACGAATGCCGAAAACCTTCGGTTCCTGCAGCTTTCGCTGGCAGGTGCCATGAAATCCATCCGCATTGTTTCATCCTACTTCGTTTACGATGACGCCATGATGAAATCGATGTTGGAAGCGAGCGTGCGCGGTGTGAAAGTGGAACTATTTGTTTCCGATAAAGACCAGGGACAGACGGGCGATCCGAAAGTGCAGGACTGTTGGGGTAAACTTCTTGCCGCAGGGGTAAAGATTTTCATCACGAAAGACGCGTTGGAGCCGGGCAGGCTTATGGTTTGTGATGATACCTGGGTTTGCTTTACGCGATCCAACTTCACGGCGACGAACCTGAATATATATCACGGGGAATTTACCGCCCGCTTTTTGCGGACCATCGAGGCGCAGAAAAAAAACTTTGAGCAGATCAGGGCTGTTTCCAAGCTGGCGATGGTCGCCCCGAGGAAAGAAACGGCGGTCGGTGGAAAAGCAGCGGAGAATTTCTATTCGAAATTCCGGGGCCTCTTCTCAGGAATGATGTCGCTGAAGTGACCGCGCTCTTTCAATCCGGAGCGGTTCTTGACATAACGATGGCTGGCCTTTAAACACTTCACTCTTGCGCCCGCGCAGCCTTAATCTCCTCGGGCACGCGAAGGTAACCTGAGCAACATTATCCGTTATGGCCCAATTCAATTTCTCGTGTCCCCATTGCAACCAACTCGTGCAAGCCGACGAACAATGGAGTGGCCAGCAGATTCAATGTCCCGCATGTAATGGCGGGATTATCGTTCCGCAAAACGCTGCGGCGGCAACGCCACCTCCACCAACACCGCCGCCTGCTGCGCCGGTGGCAGCGGAACCGCAAAAAACAGTTTCAAAACTGAGAGTGACCGCAGTGCCTCACGCGCCGGCACCGCCACCTCCGCCGCAAGCACCCGTCGCACCGCGCATGAATTACGCGGCTGCGAGGCCGAAGAAAAATGCGGACTCCGCCAAGTGGATCAAAATGAGCATTGTCCTCCTGGTCTGCGCCGTGGCCGGTTATTTTGGTTTTAGTTATCTCGGCAAATGGCAGGAACGCTCCAATGCATCGAGAGACGACTCAGGAGGAGGCGGCGCGGCGGGCGAAGCGGGCCATATTTCCGAACTGAACAATGTGCTGGATATAACCGAGCCCGACCATTTGGGCATGACCACCAAAGAAGCGAAGGCTGAAGAGCGGCGTCAAAAGAGAGAGAAAGCGAAGTTCGAAGCCGAAATGAAAAAAATGGAGGCCAATGCGCCGAGCGAAGGGGCAGGAGTGAGTCCGGAGCAGGGGAATGCGGTCGCGACGGCAGTGGCCGAAATGGCGAAAATGCCTTTGGCATCCGGTGTTTGGGCGATGGATCTCGATACGGCAGCGATCCCCGCAGGCCGTGCCAACGGAACAATTTCCGGAACGAACTTTATTGTCGATACCGCAGTGCTGGTGAAAGTGGGGCCTACGCAGGTTTTGGCTTTACGCCAGGGAACGAACATCACTTCGGACTGTGAAATGTTTATCAGGTTCCAATTAAATGCCGGTGAAGAGTTGGCCGGACATACGTGGAGCATCTCGCAAGAGATGAAAGGCAAGGGAGTTCCTCAGGTGACAAAAAGCTGGAAAACCAATCCGCGTTACGCCCCGACCAAGAAAGCGTTCGCAACTGGTTACGCGATGAAACTTGAATTTGGCCAACCGGCGAATGGCGTCATTCCGGGAACAATTTCAGTTTCATTGCCGGATCCCGAACAGAGCTACGTGGTCGGCGCGTTCAAAGCAGCGCTGGTTACGCCGGGGAGCAATTGAGGTCGGTCCTTTGGCTTGTAACGCGACTGTGGTCTAAATGATGGTGACCTGAACGCTGCTCTCGATGATGCCTGCACTAATGGCGTAACGGGTCAGTCCGGCCGTGTCGTGGATGTTGAGCTTGTCCATGAGATGTTCGCGGTGTTTCTCGACCGTCTTGATACTGATACCCAGTTCGGCGGCAGTTTCCTTGTTGGCCTTGCCTTCGGCAATCAACTGCAGCACTTCCGCCTCACGCGAACTCAGATTACCATTTCGCGCCTTTGAAGATCCGCTTCGGTCCAGCGATTTGCTGTTACGCTCCTGCGCTCGTTTGGCAATCGAAGGACTGAAAAATGTTTTCCCTTTTTGGACTTCACGAATGGCGCGGCACACATCCTGGGCGGAGGTTTGTTTGAGCAAGAATCCCATGGCCCCGGAGTCGGTCGCGGTTTGGACATACGCGTCCTCGTTGTGTGCGGAGAGAATCAGAACTTTAGTGGTCGGAACAGCTTTGAGCACCTGACGCGTGGCTTCCAAACCATTGAGCCGCGGCATGGCAATGTCCATCAGTAGAACGTCGGGACGAAGTTTTATGACCATCGCGACCGCCTGTCGGCCATCCTGGGCTTCACCAACGACCTGAATATCTGCTTCCAATTCCAGCATCTTGCGGAAGCCCTCGCGCACAATCGTATGATCGTCGGCTAACAGGACTGTGATTTGTTTCATATAAAATTAAAGAGTTGATGACGTGGGCTGTGTCTGTGTATTTCGCGATGCGCGCACCGCTGTTTTCCCCAGAGGAATCTGGGCGATGATCGTGGTGCCCTTGCCGGGTGCCGATTCAATAGCGAAACTGCCGCCGATCATCTCGAGACGTTCCCTCATGCCAAGCAGTCCGAGGCGTTTGCCGCCGTTGGCCCGCAAGACGCGTTGCACGCTGAAGGATTGGCCGTCGTCTTTTATATTCATGCCGATGTGGTGTGGAAATTTTTGAATACTGACTTCAACGCGGCTGGCGTGAGCGTGGCGGGCCACATTGGTGAGCGCTTCCTGGGCGACACGAAAGAGAACAGTGCGCCGAGGTGTGTCCAGTTCTTCAACGCCGGAAAAGGCGGTCAAGCCGGTGCGGACGCCGGTCTGCTCGGTGAAATTTTTCATGAACGAATGGAGTGCAGGAATCAAACCGAGATCATCCAACACGGCGGGACGCAATTCGCGCGCGAACCGATGCACGATACTGACAGAATGCTCCACAAGCGTTTGGGTGAGGGCGATATTGTGCTCAAGGCCCTTGGTGCTGACGGCCGCTTCTTTCTTCAAGGTGGAGAGACGAATGTTGATGCCCATCAACGTCTGTGCGACGACGTCATGCAGTTCGCGGCTGATCTTTTTACGTTCATCCTCTTGAGCCGAGAGAATTTGGCGGGACAATCGCCGCAACTCTTTCTGCAGACAATCTGACTCTTTCAAGAGTTGTGAGTAATGGCGCTGGCTCTTTTTGAGCGCGGCTTCCACCGCCTTGCGTTGGGAAATCTCGAGGCTCAGTTCCAGGTTGGAAGCGGCGAGTTCCACCGTGCGTTGGCTTAACGTTTCGATGAATTTTCTCTGGATGATGGCCTCCCGCAGGCTGCGATGATTTTTTTCAATCGGCGTGATTGCTTCGGAAAAGAAAATCCCTGCCCGTTTAATGAGAGTGGCGCGTTTTTTTTGAGGGTAGCCCGGCAATAACTCAGTGAGCAGGGTTTGCTCATGGAGTTTCGCTAAATCGAGTGTTTGCAATCCTGCGGCCAAGGCCCTGCTGCCGAATCCTCGCGCAGATTCGAGGCTCGCCCGGTGACCCTCTCCCAGGTGTGTTCTCAATGCGACCTGGTATTGTCGCGATAAATGGAAGAGATTGCGTTTCATAAGCTGCTGATCTTACGGGCGACCTGCCGAACGGATCGGGCAGATTTGACTACCAGGCGCTGCGTGCTGCTGATTTCATGCTTCAGCCCCTTGGTGTTGCTCCGGGCCTCCTGTTTCAAGGAGAGCAGTCGAACATTGATTCCCAAAAGAGTTTGCGCGATTTCATTCTGAAGGTCACGACTGATATTTTTGCGTTCATCCTCTTGCGCCGCCAGCACCTGATGAGTCAACTGTCGCAGCCCTTCCTGTAACTGCAACGATCTGTTTAAAAGTCGAGTGTAGTGCTCCCCGCTTTTCTTGAGCGTGGCTTCCACACTCGTACGCCGGACGATGTCTCGTTGCAACTTACGGTTGGTTGCGGCCAATTCCGCCGTGCGCCGCCGCAATGTGTCGTTCAGACGGTTCAGATCGATCTTACTCTGTCGAGCGACGCGATGCGTTTCTACGATTGGGATGACAGCTTCGGAAAAGAAAATCTCCGCCCTTTTTAGCAGCGTGTTGTTTCGAGGGGATAATGCGAGAGTGGCAAGTGCTTGTTCGTGGATACGGGCCAGTTCCAGCGTCTCGAGGCCACATATAACAGCCATGCGTCCCAGCCTTAATGCTGGTTGTAAGCTCCCCCGCGGTTGCTGCAGGTGCTTTCGCAAGGCCGTCACATATCGCCGCGATAACGCGATCAACTTCCGTTTCATCTCTTGGGTGAATTCAGGCTCTAGCTTCGGGTTTGTTGTTTGACCGTCCGAAGTGAGTCTTAAATCCGATGCCAATATGAAGGAGTCCTGCAAAGTGTATATGGGGTGAACACCTTATGGGATGAACACCCCATATGCCCGACCTCCCGGGGAGTGCACTCTGTGAGCAATGACAAATTCAGCAATAACGCAGAACAGAGCAAAAACAGCGGTCACTAGACCGCAGAGCAGCGCAATTAAAACAGATATGATAAACACTACACCTTTCACCAAGAGTAAGACTTTCAATATTAAAGGACTATTCCTCGGAGTTGTTATCGCAATCGGATTGCACCTTGACGCGACGGCAGGGCAGGCGCCTGTAGATCTCGGATCCGCCGCCACCTTTGGCGTTCTCGCTGGAACAACAGTAACAACTATTCCTGCCACCACTATCAACGGGGATGTCGGAGTTTACACGGGGAACACCGTCACAGGCGCTCCGATCATTAATGGAACTCTGCATTTGGCGGATACTGCCGCAGGTGAGGCTCAATCCTTTCTGACCATTGCGTATAACGACGCGGCTGGTCGAGATGTCGCTCCCATTTCCGTCGCCGGAAACCTTGGTGGACAAACCCTCGCACCGGGCCTTTACAAATCCGGGACCTCGTTGGAGATAACATCGGGCGACCTTACGCTCGACGCGCAGGGCGACCCGACCGCTGTTTGGATTTTCCAGATGGCCTCCACACTCGTCACAACCGTCGGTCGTCAGGTTATTCTCATCGGCGGCGCGAAAGCAGAAAATATCTTTTGGCAGGTTGGCAGTTCAGCGACCATTGGAGGAAATTCAGTTTTCAAGGGAACGATCATGGCTGATCAATCGATCACTATGAACACCGGCGCCACCTTAACGGGCAGAGCGCTGGCACGGATCGGCCAGGTTGCACTGGACGCAAATACCATCACGGTTCCTAACACCGCAGCATTGGTGTCTATCTCGGGAAAGAGTTTATTAGTAACTATCACCAATGGCGCCGGTGTTCTGGCAACAACGGGTAGCTTTCGGTTTGTAGCAGCTACGGGAACAAATACAACCTATCACATTGTGCCGTTAACGACCAATCTCGTTGCAGAAAGTGGCAGCTATACCTATTCGAAGTCCAGCCCCACGAACGCAGTGCTGACCTATAACGGTATCACCATGTCGCTCACCTTTAGCAATGCGACATCAGGGAGCTATACATCAACGACAGATGGCGGAACACAAAGTGGAACGTTCACTTTAGGCAACACTGTCGCGGATCTGAATGGCGATGGATCGTCAGAGATTCTCCTCCAGCGTGGTAACGGCGCATTAGCTATCTGGGAGATGAATGGCACCACCTTCTTGCAGACTGTTGTTTTACGCCACGGAACGCCTGCCACAGGATGGCGCGGGTTTGGACAAGCTGATTTTAACGCCGATGGCAAAGCAGATGTGGTGTTTCAAAATAAAACTACCCGCAAAATGGCGCTCTGGTTGATGGATGGAACCAACTTTATTAGTGGAGCGTCGGTGGCGAACGGCAAGGTGCCCGGAGCCGGATGGCGCGCAGTCAGCGCAGCCGATTTCAACAGCGACGGACAGGTCGATATTCTCTTTCACACGGCAGCTGGGTCCGCCGGGGTCTGGATTATGAGCGGAACCAACTTTGTCGGTTCGACGCTCCTGCGCAACGGGACGGCTATGGGGCTCGGTTGGCAAATCGCGGGCACGGGAGATTTCAACGGCGACGGACAGACCGACATCGTTTGGCAACATACCACCGGGCGAGTCGTCGTATGGAATATGGACGGCACCACATTTATCAACGCCGTGTCCTTACGGACCGGTCCTCCTGCATCAACCGGTTGGAGAATTCGCGGAGTGGCGGATTTCAACCTCGACGGGAAGACTGATTTACTTTGGGAGAACCAGGATGGAAGAACATCGTTTTGGTTTTACAATGACGCCGCTTACCTCGGTTCCGCTCCAGGTCATCACGTCGCAGCAGGCATGCAGATTATCGCGCCCAAGTAAGGTCTCAAGACTTTAACTACAGCGCACCAATACAGATCAAAATAAAAACTAAAATATGAAAAATAAAACATTGCTCCTGACTGCTCTTTCCATCGCCGCTGTGGCCATGGGTTGCAACAAAGAACAAACGACGGATCAACAGATCAATAAGCTCAAGTCCGAGACGAAGGAAGCCGCAGCGGATATGAAGGAGTATACCTTCGCGCAGAAAGCTGAATTCACCGAAAAGATGCAGGGGCAGTTGTCTGAG
>JAQGOU010000145.1 GCA_028293445.1 Verrucomicrobiales bacterium
ACAGCAAGACGGACCGATTTCCCGGCGCGAAAAAGCGTCCGACACGCGTACGGACGAGTTTCCCGGAAGAATTTTTCCGTCCGACACGGTGTTTTCTTTTTTTTCCGGCACAATTTTTAGATCCTACAGCGTGACGGAAAGTTTTCCGGAGCCGGAAAAAAAGTCCTGCACGCTGACGGAAAGATTTTCCGGCGCGGAAAGATGGTCCGACACGGTGTTTTCTTTCTTTCCGGTCAGGAAAAATTAAGCCGTACGCGTGTTCCCTCACTTTGGCGCGACCTGCTTTCAGAGCGGAGCGCCGGTTTCCAAACCCGCTTAGCGTCGCCATGAAAAGCGTGCACTTCAGAAGTTCGAACGTCGAAAGCCGACTTGGAAGTCGGCGCTCCGCTTACTTAGGGTAAAAGATAAGGTGAGGGGAAACGCCCGAATTAACATCAGCACCTTATTGTCCAACTGTCTGCTCGAACGATTTCTTGTCTGCCTTGAAATAGAGGCTTACTCGGTAGGTTTCTCAACCGCTGCCGGTTTCAAAACGATTGCGGGGAGACGCAGGGTCTGTTGCGCTTTGATCTCTTCCGGCGTTAACAGCGTCGCTGTTTTGATCAACTTGCAAAATTCCTTCTTGGTGACGTGATGATGTGTCCCCTCACGCTCCTGCAGCGTGTTCATGGATTTGTATTTCACCTCCAGGCGTTCCAACCCGACAATCCGGAGATATTCGTCTTCGGCTTTTTTCCAGATCTGACCTTGTAGCAGCTTCAACTTCATCGAGGTAACCATACGTCGCCCACGAAAACTGGCCAGCGCTATTGCAGTGGAAAAAAAGTTTTCTTTAACGCGCAAAGAAAGTTGCTTTCTCCGCGCCGATTCACCACAACTAACGGCCTCAAATTTTTTTACTATGCCGAAACAAAAACCTGAAGAGCAGTTGATGAATTTATTGAAGTCCGTTCTGCCCAAAGCAGTGCCGGACGCCAAGCTCGCTGAAAAAATCTACGACGCCTTCCAAAAGGAATTCAACGACAAGGGTCGCTTCGCCGCGTTTGATAAATTTTGTAAACGCGCTGACTTGCCCGACCTCGAAAAGAAATCGATCGAACAGGTGAAGAAGCAGTTCGAAGAATCGTTCGGCAAAGGCGCCGTCTCCATCGTTCCGCATCCGGGAAAGAAAGCGCTCACGATCGAAGTGGAAACACCGAACGGCATCATGGAAGGTGTCGTCAAAGTGGGCATCAAGGAAGACCCCGCGGATAGCGAAACGGGCGAAGGTGTCAAAATCACCTATGTCCCCTTCCCTGTTGCGATGGAGATCGATCCAGAACTGATCTGGATGCTCGGCCGTGACGAGAAGCTCAGTCCGGAAGAGGCGGCCATTTCCCTTTTCAAGGCGCAGGATAGTTTTTGGGACTCAGAAGCTGGCCAGCAACATTTGAGCAAACGGGTGGAACGAACCTTCCCCGAATTTATTGCCAAAGTGCCGTCGAAGTCCCTGGCGGAATCAGGTTTGAAACGTCATTACAAAGATCCGGAACCGATTAAACAAATCCGGCCGATCAAAACGCGCAAAAATAGTCCGAAGGAATAACGGCTGGCATATTGCGCTGAATCCGCTTTCGCAAAACCTGAGCCATCCTGGCTCAGGTTTTTTTGTTCTATCGTAGGAGACGAGGTAACGAGGCTCTAACTTTCCGCCTGCATCCAGAGAGATTAGAGCCTCGTTACCTCGTCTCCTACAATGGGTGATGAATCCCGATGCTCCCCCTCTGTAACAATTTTCCTTCCCTGTTGTCTTGCGGTTGAATGACTGGAATCGAAATGATTGATGACGTCACAGAACACGCTCAACAGGATGAATTCGCGGTAGCTGCCGTGCAAGGTGGCGACGCGGAACGTTATCGCGAACTCGTCGAACGCCACGAACGACGCGTCTATGCTGTCGCCTGGAGTCGATTGGGCGATGCGGCGCTTGCGGAGGAAGTTACGCAGGAAGCTTTCATCCGCGCTTATCGCCGGATCTGGTTGCTCGGGGACGGCGCAAAGTTCTCGGGTTGGGTCAACACCATCGCCCGACGCCTCGCCATCAACTTTGGCATCAGCCATCGGCGCGAACTCAACAAGCGCGAACGCTGGGCGATGGAAAATGTGGAAACGTCCATCGATGATTCTTCCACCGACGAAACCGATCCGACCCACACACCAGAAACCTTGCGGCAAACGCTCGCGGAACTCCCAGCCGCGCATCGCGAATGTCTCGTGCTCTTTTATCTCGAAGGCAAGAGCGGTGCCGAAGCCGCCGCAGTGCTCGGCATTACCGAGGCCGCATTGCGCGTTCGACTGCACCGGGCTCGCGCCGCAATGCGCGAACGGCTGGAGGAAAACCTCGAAGGATCACTGTCCAAATTGCGCCCGGCCAAATCGCTCGTTCCCGCCATCATGGCTGGAGTGCTCGCCTCCTCCTCCGCGAAAGCAGCGACAGCCGGCGGCGTCGGGGCCGTGGTGACGGGCGTTCTGGCGAAGGTGGGAGTTGGAAAATGGTTGTTACCGTTCGCCTCGGTTTTTTCTTTTCTCCTTTTCCTGCCGATGCTGCTCATCAGTTGGCTCTTCGCACAGGCGGAACTAAAAAATTTCCGCGATCAGAAAGGTTTTCGCGCCCGTTTATTCCGGGCCGGGATCAGCCGCCGGCTTTTAGGTGTCTTTGTCGTGCTGATCTTTTTGACATCGGCCATGCCCTTACTTCGCCGCTTTTCTCCCATCATAGCTGCAGATTTCCTGGCTTCCAGGTTGCACCCATTTTACCTGTTTATTGCGGTCATCACGTTTATCAAACTACCGTTCTACATTCGACACCTCGCCATCAACCGTAATTCCTATTTCATCGCGCAAGTATGTAGTTCTTTGTCCATGGGAATCGTCATGCTCTTGATCAGTTTATCTGTCATTCCAGCGTCAACCCTGGGGGCTTTCATCCTCCTCCCAGTGTTATTCATTCTGCCTTTTGCTGGTCAGCGTCCGAACCGCATGGACTACAATCTTTTTCTT
>JAQGOU010000159.1 GCA_028293445.1 Verrucomicrobiales bacterium
CGATGATAGCAATTTGTTGCCTGTGGTTCGCGTCCTTTCCATTGACGCCTGGGCTGCGGAACCCGGTCCCGACACGGGCATGTTTCGAATCTCCCGCGACCGTGACACTAATGTCGCGCTCACCATCAATTTCACAATGGGCGGAACCGCAGTGAACGGAACTGATTACACAAACATCAGCGGCTCCGTCATTTTGCCCGCTGGCGTTTCGTTCACCAACGTCATGGTTTATCCGCGTAATGATGCCACCTTTGAAACGAACGAAACCATTACCCTCTCACTCACGGTGCTTCCTGCTTATCGCGTCGATCCTCTGGCGGCAGCGGCGACCGTGACATTGGTGGATGACGAGATCGGTATCTCCGTCGTCGGTTCGTCCATCGCGGCCGAGGACGGTTCGAGCACCGGACAATTTGCGATCACTCGTACGGGAAGCATCGTCTCGAACCTCGCGGTGAATTTTCGCTGGGCAGGAACAGCGACCACCAATGACTTTACTTCAAACGCCACCAATACCGTCATTCTCTCCGGCAGTAACACCGTCACCTTCCCGATTTTCGCTATCAATGATGGAGTGACGGAGGGAATCGAAACCCTGGTGCTGACTCTCGCGAGCAACGCGGCTTATACAATCCTGCCGCAGAACTCCGCCACCATTTTGCTCGTGGATGGCAATGAATCGTTCTGGAATCTTTGGCGTGCTGGAAAATTTTCACCCGCTGAGATGTCGCAATTGAACGTAAGCGGTGCGGACGCCGACCCGGACGGCGACGGCATTCGTAATCTGCTGGAATACGCTTACAACGGCAATCCCAAGAGCACAAACTCGGCTTCGCACTTCTCTGGAAACATCGAAGGTGCGCCCGGCGCTGCAAATTACGTAATCCAATTCACCCGGCGTAAGTCTCCCACGGATTTGGTTTATAAAGTGGAAGTCACCAGCGACTTGATCGCGTGGGATTCAAATGGCGTGCAGGAACTTCTCCCAGCGGTTGATGACGGCAATGGGATTACCGAGACGGCGCGATTCGTAATTGCCCCGGGTCTTAACGGGAACCCGCAGAAATTCGTGCGGCTAAAAGTGACGCTCGCGCCGAATCCCTGATTATTTTTCAGTGCGCGGGCGGCGAATGCCTGCCTTGAGCTTCGCACGCATCCGTTGAGCCGCTTCTTTAATTTTGCTTTCACCGAGCTCCCGATGGAGAACATATCGAGTGTGCGGGATCGCGGTTTGGAAAATATCTTCTGGCGTCGTGTGTTTGGCGTGAATACCCGGGGTGAGATCCAGCGCGATACTGTTGAACAGATGCTGTACAAGCGCAGAACAATAAAATGATTTTTCGCGCGAAAGTCGGTTCTCCTCCGAGCGCAGTGTTTGCGCGCGCAACGCGATGAGCGTCCCAAAGAGTTCGCGTATCGAATAACGCGTCGCATTCGAGACCATGTCGAGCCCGGCTGTGATCAACGCCGAGGTTTTTTCGGGCGGTAAACGGAAATCCAGAATGGCCGCCATGCCATACATCTTTTCGTCGAAGTATTTGTTGAGCCGATTTTCCTGCACACCGAGACGAATGTGTTTTCGTGCTGCCTGTAAATCCGATTCGATCACCCAGATGTGTCCGTCGCTGCGTTTTTCGCCGAAGATGAAGGCGTGCGACCAACTGCTCCACTTGCCATCGCAAACATGGCGTTCGGCCCTGCGAATGGCGCGATCCACGAGCGTCGCGCCTCCCGTGAGGCCGATGCGGCCGGGCGCAGCATGCTTGAGAAAAAACTCCTCGTTGGAAATTCCGCGCAGCGTGATGACGTCGTTCACAGTGCGACGATTAAACCATTAAACCTGGTCCGGCACAACGAACGGCTCGCGGTATTTATCTTTGAGCAGCGCGTTGGCTTCCTCACTGTCGCTAAACCTCTCGGTCTTCGGATCCATCTTGAGGAATTGTCCGTGGGTTAGTTTGGTCTTGGTCAAGTCGACGTTGTTGGCGGCGAGATGGTCGCTCATCCGGTTGAAGGTTTCGGTCGCATCTTTGTTGCTCTTGATCGCTTCACGAATCTCGTCGGGGTTCTTCTGCTTGCCCACGCGATACGAAATATTTCCGGTGTGACACAGCGCGCTGGAGATGTGCCCTTCGGCGATTGGCGCTTTGTTGTCTGCCATTTTTCGGCTGCGAACGGCGGTAATGAAATTCGCGAAGTGATTCGTGCCCCCTTCAAATTTCTTAATCTCTTTGCCGTCCTTATCGTAAATCGTGGCGTGAGTGTAGTTGCCGGTCACCACAGCGTAGCCATTTTCGCATTCGGCCACCACGCCGATGTCGGCGCCTTTATAAGTATCCATTTTGGTCGAGCCCGTCTTCTCCGGAAGCCCGCGCACTTCAAAAATCAACGGCGCCTTTTTGTAGTCGTGATAAATGACCATGCTGTTGGGCGTTTCGCCGTCGTCGACGTAACCAACGCGTCCGCCAATGCTGAACACTCGTGGCGACAGTTGATGTTCACCCAGGAACCAGCGCGCGATATCCATCTGGTGAATGCCCTGGTTGCCGAGATCGCCGTTGCCGTAATTCCAGATCCAGTGCCAGTCATAATGCACGGTGCCCCAGCGCGGGTTGTTGCGGTGCGGCGGAATCAACGGAGCAGGGCCGGACCATAAATCGTAATCGACTCCATCGGGCACCTGTTGTGGGCCGCTTGTTTTCCCAATGCTCGTACGTGGCTTGTAACAGAGCCCTCGCGCACGCAGCAGTTTTCCAAGATTACCTTTCTGCACATAATCGACGGCTTCCGCGATCGCGGTGCTGGAACGACTTTGTGTGCCGGTGACAATGACCTTTTTGTATTTCTCGGCGGCCCGCACAATCTGTCGACCTTCCCACACGTTATGGGAAACGGGCTTTTCCAGATAAACATCTTTGCCGGCTTGAATCCCCCAGATCGCGGCGAGTGCATGCCAATGATTCGGCGTGGCGATCGAGATGGCATCGATATCTTTATTCTCCAAAAGTTTGCGGATATCGGCGTAAGGCGTGACTTCGAGGTCGGCCTTTTTCAATTTGTCCACGCCGCGATTGAGCACGCCCTTGTCGACATCACAGAGGGCGGTGATGCGGACCCCTTTCATTTTCTTGAATTCGTCGATGTGCGTCTCGCCGCGTCCGTGAAAACCAATCACGCCGATGCGAATATCGCTGTTGGCACCATTGACCAGTGACCAGGAGCGAGCGGTGAAAGTCAGGGCGGCGGAAGTGAGAGCAGTCCGTTGAATGAAGCTGCGACGGGAAATGTTCTTCATAGCTTAAGTGTCAGACGTAATCCGACGTTTAGCTATTGAAGTAAAGGAGAAACTATTGCTGAAGATCCGGGAAAGGAGGGCGGGCAGTCCTTCGCACGCCGTCGGGAAATCGCAACGCCTCCGACCAGCCAACGACGGCGCGCAGGGACTGCGTTCCCTAACAGCCATTAGAAATTTTAAACGCCTACGAATGGCGAGTGCTCAGTGCCCAGCCGATGGCTCCTCCCAAAACGCCAAAAGCGAGGATCGACCATTTATTGGCCTGCAAAAACTCCGTGACAGAAGAAGTGTTGGCGCCGGCCGGTTCCTCAATCTGATGCTCAACTTCCTCTAATTTGTGAAGTTCGACTTCGGGCAGGGGAAAGGTGTGTTCTGTAGCTTGCATGGTTTAAAGTACGCCGACGGTTGCAACCCTGCAACGGAGACAAAACCTTAGAGCGATTCTTGATGGAACGTTGCTTGACACAAATCGGCCTGACAAACTCTTCCCGGCGATGGCTTCACTGACTCTGAGGACATTTCGTTAGGCAACAAATTCGTGACCAGTGGTCAGGAAGCTGTCCCAAATTCTGAGTCAACTTGCGAGAGCTATCCCCTTCAGCTTTTCAACCCTGATTCGATTGTTGCCCCCGTTGATTTCATTTTACGCTTTGTTCTTGAGCGAAGCCAAAGATAAAACCCTAAGGCCAGTGTAATTCCTCCTATAAATGGAAGGGTTGAATCGCGCTTTACTTTGCTTCGGGGGATAGATTTCAGCCAAGCGTCCATCAAATCAATGCCACGTTGGTCAATCATGGAAGTGGCGATTGGGGGCATGCGCTGAGACATTCCGCGCATGTGCCTTACTACAGCCTGTGAAGGAGTCGGCAATGGGTTATAGGAATTGACGGTGTTAGCCATTGAAATGTCGAAACGGGCGTCCCAGCTTCCGAGGCCTACGCTGGGACCTCGATGGCATTGGGAACAGTTGGCCGCGAGATAAGAGCGAGCGCGAAATTCGAGACTATTGTTTGTATTCGAAACGCTGGCCAAAGCGGGCAGCGAAGACCGGTTGGTAATGGATGCGGAAAAATAACCAGCCTCGCTCAGGGCGTCTAGTTGATTCAAAAGGTTGCCATCGATCGAAATATCACAGTTCAGTTGCTGGGTGTTGAATCCCAGCGCAAAACCCGAATCACGCGTATGACAAGTGAGGCACTGGGTCCGGTTCGGATAAATCCAGCTCTGAGTTTGATTCGTTCCGTTCACGCTGATCAAAACCTCGTTTGTCGCCCCACCGTCTGGAACAAGGAATGCATTGGTTTGTGTTTTATCCCAGGCATAAGAAAGCCCGTAGGCGCCCTCATCGGTTATCACCAAAAAACGAGTTTCGATTTTTCGTTTGGTCGACGGGTCTCCGACCACCGTTTCCAGATCAAAATGTTTGATGAAGGTTGTACCAATTGGAATCCTCCAATTCTCCTTGGCTTCGAAGCCGATTTTTTGGGAAGCCGGAACCATAATCCACCGCCTCTTTTCGGCGTTGTCACTCCAAAAGGGGATGGTAACGTCAAAGGTGTCGATTCCAGGATGGGTTGTGAGGTTGGTCAAATCAGAAAATGCACCGGTCTCGCTTAGGAGAGAAGGGATTTGCGCAATCGTAGGGGTTTTCCTGCGGACGATTCGACGAAGAGTCATGTCGGCAGAGGCTAGAAGTATATCGCCTGAGCGTGGATCGGTTCCAAAACAAATCATCCTGGGGTAATTAGAAAGTTCTCTTACACCCGAGGCAATGCCATCCTTATAGCGTAATGCCCAAATTCGTCCGCTGGAGAAATCACCAAAAACATATGAACCAAACAAGTCAGGGTTCTGTGTTCCTCGGTAGACCGCTCCACCGATCACGGCAAACCCCTGGTCATGTTTGTAAGCATGAATAGGGCGTTCAAAGTCATTGCTATTAGTAAATTCTTTAATCCCCCAGCCGTAGTTTTTTCCCTTTTTAATGATATTCACTTCCTCCCAATCTTTTTCGCCGACATCAGCGCAATAAAGATCGCCCGTGAGAGAATCGAAGCAAAAACGCCAGGGATTGCGGAGTCCCAGCGCCCAGAATTCCGTTCTCACCTGTGCGGGGTTGATGCTTCGTCCATTCAAGGAGGTCCCTCCAATAAAGGGATTGTCTGCCGGTACGAGGTAATTCGTTGTAACGCCTGATCTTGAATTAGGAGCTCGATTTACGGATTTGCAGTCCACATCAATCCGAAATATTCCTGAAAAAATATCGTAGAGTTGTTGGCTTCGGAGGTAAGGATCCCCGCGTGATACATATAAATATCCATCTGGACCAAAATGGAGGTCGCCTCCTTTATGGTTCACCGAAGTGTCAGATTGAAAGAGAATCGGGGTGTAGGAACTGCGCAGGGCCTTGTTCGGGTTTTGCGGATCCACCGAAAACCGTGCGATGCAGTTTCGCTGAACCTCATTCGTGAGCGTGGTAAAAATATAGAAAAATCCATTCGTGCGATAACCCGGATGAAAAGCGAATCCCATCAGTCCGGCTTCCTGAGTTTCATGGCTGGCCAAATCTGTTAAATCCAGAAAAACGGAGCGGACAGGAGCGGCTAAATTGGTAATAACGCTGATGTAACCTGCCTTTTCTAAAACAAACAAACGGTTGGTCTCACCCGCAGGAGATGCCATTGCTACTGGCCACTCGAATGTTAGGCCAGGAAAAGCGGGCACTGTAATATATTCCGAAGCATCCACTGAGTCGGGTAAACGCAAAGAATGATTATTCTTCCGGGTTAGACGTGGGACTGCGCTGCCCAGACTTAAACTGAGAAAATAAAACAGAATGATCCCTGATAAGATCCTGACCATCAGTCATTTTATTGTAGGTGAGAAAAGAGCGATGTCAGTGCATTTTCATGCTCATTATGAAGTCGCCTGACGGCGTAAACCGTGATCGTCAGCGAACGAGGTTTTGTCTAGCCCATAAGGAGAGCCTGGAACATCGTAAAGTGTTTGAAACTTTGAAGAGGCTCTCGAATGCGGTTCTATTGTGTACATTGGTGTTCCATTCGTGGTTTCTCGTTTTGCTGTCTACCGATTGTGCTCGAAATTGGCAAAATCGGCGCTTGGCCGGGTCCTTTGTGAGGAAAGTGGCAAAATCGAGACTCAAAACACCTGCAGTCCCTTCCAACATGACCCGTTTTGATTCTCAAACCGGGGTTGTTTGGAGCGTACACGACCCGATTTGATTGTCGCGAAGGGTCGGTTTGCTCGGACAGCACCCATTTTGATTCTGAAAAGTGGGTAAGAGGAGGATACAGCACCCGTTTTGATGTCAAAACCAGCATTGTTGGAGCGTACACGACCCGATTTGATTGCCGTAATGGGTCGGTTTGCTTCCGACAGCACTCATTTTGATTCTCGTAACGGGGTGAGCGGAGGTTGCCGGCACCTTTTTGATTCCCGAATCCTGCTGATCCGGTTGAGAACGTCTAAATTTGGATACGGAGAACACGCTGCCCGGCCTGAAAAACTTTGACAAGCCTTCCCAAACGTTGTGCCATTGCCGACATTCTTTAAGCAGCGCAACATTTTTAATCCCGAAGGAACTTTGTGAAAAAATATAATGTCGGAATCATTGGTTACGGCTGGGTGGCCACCGCTCATATCGCAGCGATCAACGCCACGAGCCAGGCTCAAGTCACCGCGGTTTATTCTTCCCGCAAACTCGACGACGCGGAACTGAGCGCCAAATGGGGTTCGCCGATCAAGACTTACACCGATCTGAAGGAGATGCTCGCGGACAAGAGTCTCAATGTCGTTTCGATTTGCAGTTATCCTTACCAGCACAAAGAACATGCTGTCGCCGCGGCGAACGCGGGCAAGCATCTCATCATCGAGAAACCGCTCGCGCTCTCCTGGAAAGATTGTCTCGCCATCGAAGCCGCGGTGAAGAAGAACAAGGTTAAGACCTGCGTCTG
>JAQGOU010000194.1 GCA_028293445.1 Verrucomicrobiales bacterium
CGGACCTCGACATGACACTCGAGAATCTGCCGAGCAACGCGACGGTGGAGATCTACGTCGCGGCCGTGAATAACGGCGGCGAAAGCCAGTTGTCGGAGAAGGTGACGATCGTCACGCACTAAAAACCGAGTTCAAAGTTTGAAGTTTAAAGTTCAAAGTTGAACCAGCAGTTGCAGAACAGAGCCGTCTCTCGGGAAACCGAGGGACGGCTCTTTTATTATAGTCGCGGGAGTGTGCTTCGGGCGCAGCAGCGCCGACCCTACCAAATATGGTAGGGCAAAGCTGCTGCTTTGCCGTGACTAAAACAAAGCCGCCTCTCGGGAAACCGGGGGGCGGCTCTTTTGTTCTATAGCGAATGCCAAAAAAGATTTATTGGGTTTCAATTTTCAACAGCGTTCCCCTGGCGATAACAACCGAATCCCCTGCATTTTGAGGCTTAACTCTGGGCTTATGTAACGGTTTTGCCGCCTTCTTTCGTTGATATTTCCATGAGTTTCGGTTAGTGTTGTTGCTGTTACCCCAGAAAGAACTCCATCATGAACCCAAATCCCGTACTCTCATCCAAGCCATGGTCCCCAGCGCTGTTATGTCTCACGACATTGCTTTGTGTACCGGTCGTTGCACCGGCATCCGTTCTTTTCAGCGATAATTTCAATACCAATTCGGCTTCCCTCTGGACGACTAACTATGCGCCGTCCGCGAATTCGGCCGTGCAACAGGCGACGTTTGCTTTTGACTATTCTACTTTTGGAATTCCTGCGGCGCCGGGATCCACTGACACGCTCGGCCTGCGGCTTCGCTCCAATATACCCATGGTCAGTGGCGCTGAAGTGACAACCCGGCCAGCCGGTGTCACGTCCGGATTATCTTTGTCGCCGACCGGCAAGAACTTCGGCTCAAACTATATGCTGTCATTTTATGTGTGGGCAAATTTCAACGGCGCTGCGAATGCCAGCGGTCTCGCCGATAATGCCAATTCGGAAGGTGGAACGCATAATCTTCTGTGGGCCGTGGGAACATCTGGGACGGTTCCCATCGCGGTCGGCAATACCACTTTGGTGAGCGGTGGCCAGATGGACGGCATCGGCTTTGCCACAACGGGCGATGCAGGCATTGTCAACGATTACCGCATTTATCCTAAATCGGGCACAATTGTGCCGATTACTTCGACCAATTACGTAGCGGGCGGCGCCGCCAATACGAATGCCCTTTATACAACCCTGTGTCCATCGGTGACGGCGCCCGTGGAACAACAAGCATTGTCCACGGCTGAATATGCCTTGGATGCATCGAATACTCAGGCCGGTTCAACCCAGGCCGGTGCCTTCGGCTTCGCGTGGCACAAGGTCAACATCACCAAAAGCAACAACATTGTCACCTGGGTCGTTGACAACACGTTGCTCGCGACCTACGACGCAAGCGCACTCACGCTCGGAGGAAATAATATCGCCCTCAGCGATTCGGATGTGAACGGAAGCACGACGCGGCATCCTTCGCTTCTCTTCGCGGTTTACGATAATCTCACCGTTACCGATCTCCCCGGTCTCCCTAAAATCGGTGTTACCGCCACGAACGGCAATGTGTCGTTGTCGTGGACGAATACGGGAAGTTTTGCCCTCGAATATGCGGACAGCTTGAGCACGCCGGTTGCCTGGACGAATGCCACTGCAACATTGACAACCAACTCCGGCACCGTGAGTGCCACTGTGTCGATTACGAACTCAGCGCAATTTTTCCGCCTGAAGCAATAAACAACGGGCTTGCGATCGGGCTGAAAGGTCAAGAACGCCAACGGCGTTCCGTCCCGAAGCCCAGGGTTGGTGCAGCCTACCCTGGGTAGAAGGCGTAATATATTTCCAACCACAACGTGGTTGCGTCTGACCCATGATTGGCTGGCGAGTGGCGCAACCCCTTCAGGGTTGTAATCAAAATTTTAACCGCTTTACCCAGGGTAGCTCGTTCCTCGCAACCGCTGGGCTTTGGGGCGGAATCCCTTTGGGATTCTAAGACGAAACATAATTGCTGTTAATGCCTGCCAGACCGGCGTTCATCCCACGCCTCTTGAACCGCTGAAATCACCAAAAAAATCACCGCACCGGTTCTATCCGTGTTCATCGGTGTCAGTCAGAACTAGATAGTTGCTGCACCGCTCGCGGTGCTATCCGTGGTAAAAATGGGTGGTAACGGCGTTTAAGCGTCACGATTCGACTTTGCATTCGCTCTTACCTGTCGTAGATATTTCGTTCCCGTTAACCGCGGTTTTGCGGTGCGGGATACGAAAATGAAACCTGAAATCGAAATCTACGACACGACCCTGCGGGATGGTTCGCAGGGCGAAGGCATCAACTTTTCCGTCGCTGATAAGATTCGAATTGCCGAACGTCTCGACGCTTTCGGGGTTCATTTCATCGAAGGCGGCTGGCCGGGTTCCAATCCGAAGGATATCGAATTCTTCCAACAGGCCCGGAAAAAGAAATTTAAGAACGCTAAACTCGCGGCGTTCGGTTCCACGCGTCGTAAGGATGTCCCGGTTGAACACGATGAACAGGTGAAGCTGCTTATCGATGCTGGAACGCCTGTGGTCACGATCTATGGGAAGACTTCCATGTTGCACGTGAAGGAAATCCTTCGCTGCACGCCGGAAGAGAATCTCGCGATGATCGGCGACACGGTTCGTTATCTCAAAGATCACGGTAAATTCGTCGTCTACGACTGCGAACATGCGTTCGATGGTTATAAGCTCAACGCCGAATATTCCCTCGCCACCTGGCAGGCCGCGGAAAAGGCGGGGGCTGACATCATCGTGCTGTGCGATACGAACGGCGGTTCGCTGCCGAATGAAGTCGCGGCCATCACGCGCGTAGCGGTCGGGCAATTAAATTGCCGCGTCGGCATCCATACCCATGACGACATCGGTCTCGGCGTTGCGAACGCGCTGGTGGCCATCGAGGCAGGAGCGACGCATGTGCAGGGAACCGTGAATGGTTACGGCGAACGTACCGGCAACTGCAATATCACGAGCACGATCCCGAACATCGCTTACAAGATGAAGAAGCGTTGTTTGCCGGAATCGTCGTTGCGCAAACTGAAGGAGCTTTCACAGTTCGTGGATGAAATCGCGAACATCCGTCACAGTCCACGCCAGCCGTGGGTTGGTTCCGCAGCGTTTTCACACAAAGGCGGCACACATGTGAACGCAGTGCAGAAACTCGTTTCCAGTTACGAACACATCGATCCGGAACTCGTCGGCAATGCACGGCGAATTCTCGTGAGCGATTTGTCCGGACGCAGCAACATCGTCATGAAGGCGCAGGAGCTTGGCTTCAAGATTGCCAATGATACGCCGGAACTCAAAGGCATCCTGACGCGCATCAAGGAACTGGAACATGCCGGCTACGAATTCGAAGCGGCGGAAGGTTCTTTGGCGTTGTTGATCCACCGGAAGTTGCGCAATGAAACGCCGCCGTTTGTCGTGGAGAGCTATCATGTTTCGATGCGTCACGATGGCGCTGTGCAAAAAGGTGCGGCCGGAAAATCGACCTGCGAAGCGACGGTCAAGCTGCGCGTCGGTAATGAAGTCGCGCATCGCGTGGCAGAAGGCGATGGACCAGTGAATGCCTTGGATTCCGCCTTGCGACTGGCGCTGGCAAAATTTTTCCCGCAACTGAAGAAAGTTCAGCTCACCGATTACAAAGTGCGCATTCTCGACGGCGAAAAGGTCGAGCCAATCAGCACTCAGTCAGAGACGAGTGAAATCGGCACGGCATCGAAGACCCGCGTTTTAATTGAATCGACGGACGGCAAAGACGCTTGGGGCACCGTCGGCGTGAGCACCAACATCATCGAAGCCAGCCTGCAGGCCCTCGTGGACAGCCTTGAGTATGGGTTGCTGAAGAAGGCGAAGAAAAAGGGTTAGACACGAATTACACAGATTAACACGAATTTTCTGAATGCTGGAGTGGCCCCATCAAGAACCCGGTGGCAAAGACATTCTCTATAGAGATGAGTCGTTCAAAATTATCGGCTGTTGTATGGAGGTTCATCGTGAACTGGGAAAGGGGCACAATGAAGTTATCTATAAGGACTCGCTTTGTCTTGAATTCGGTCGTAGTGACATCTGTCTAGAGCGCGAGAAAGAATACCAAGTTTTGTACAAAGGTGTCGTTTTGCCACACAAGTATTTCGCCGATTTCGTGGTGATGGATAAGATTCTGTTGGAAGTGAAGGCGATCGATTGTCTAACCGATGCGCATATTAAACAAACGTTGAACTACCTTGCCGTCTCGAGACTCAAGCTGGGACTGTTGGTCAATTTTGGCGAGAGTTCGCTAGTATTCAAACGGGTGATCTTATAATCCCGTCTGAAAAATTCGTGTTAATCTGTGTAATTCGTGTCTAAAACTCTGTTTTAAAGTATGTCTGAAATTCCTAAAGCGTACGAACCGCAAGCGGTGGAAGAGAAGTGGTACCAGTTCTGGCTCGACAAGAAATGCTTTGTCGCCAATCCGGAATCGGCCAAGCCCAAGTATTCCATCGTCATCCCGCCACCGAATGTCACCGGCATGCTCCACATGGGGCACGTGCTGAATAATACCATTCAAGACATTCTCAGCCGCAAGGCGCGCATGGACGGTAAAGAAGTCCTTTGGCTGCCGGGCACCGATCACGCCGGCATCGCTACGCAGGTGCAGGTCGAAAAAGCGCTCAAGAAAGAAGAGCGAAAGACCAAGTACGATCTCGGTCGCGAAGAGTTTTTGAAGCGCGTCTGGGTTTGGAAAGAAAAGCACGGCGGAATCATCATCAATCAGTTGAAGAAGCTCGGGTCGTCCTGCGATTGGACGCGCGAACGCTTCACGATGGATCCGGAATATTCGGCCTGCGTGCAAAAGGTGTTCGTTGAGCTTTATAAAAAGGGACTGATCTATCGCGGTAAACGCATGGTGAACTGGTGTCCCGTGTCGCAGACGGCGCTCTCCGATGAAGAGGTGGAAATGAAACCGCAGAAAGGTTTCATGTATCACTTCAAAGTCGAAGTGGCTGAAGCGCCCGGCACCTGGCTGACGATTGCTACCACGCGGCCGGAAACAATTCCCGGTGATACTGCGGTCGCAGTGAATCCGAAGGATGCTCGTTACGCACACCTGATTGGCAAACACATCATTCGTCCGCTTCCGATTCAATTGCCGCAGGAGAAGAAGCTCATCCCGATCATTGGTGACGAGCATGTCGATTTTGAATTCGGTACCGGTGTTCTCAAAGTGACGCCCGCGCACGACAAGGCGGACTTTGAGATTGGTCAGCGTCACAAGCTTGCGGTGGTCGACATCATGAACCCAAACGGGACGATGAACGATCTCGCTGGCGAAAGCCTCGCGGGACTGGATCGTTTTGAAGCGCGCAAGATCGCCGTCGAACGATTGAAAGAGTTGGGCGCGATGGTTGAAGAGAAGCCGTACGAAAATAACGTGGGCTTCAGTCAACGCGCCGATGTGCCGATCGAACCGCGATTGAGCGAACAATGGTTTTTAAAATATCCCGCCGTGCCGGAATCGAAGGCATGTGTGGCCGAAGGGAAGATGAAGTTTCATCCAGAGCGCTGGGCGAAAACCTACGATCATTGGCTCTCGAATATTCAAGACTGGTGCATCAGTCGTCAGTTGTGGTGGGGACACAGGATTCCGGTGTGGAGCAAAGAGTTCACAGGAACTCGCGAACAAGTTTATGACTCCATCAATGGCGTCGCTGGCATGGATCAAGTCATGCACGACAAGAGTTTTAAAGCCGAGGAGACGGCGTGTACGGTCAACGGCGTAAGGGTTCCGTTCGGAACACCGGAAATGGGCAGGTTGGCGGATTCACAAGCGCCAGAACTGAAAGAAACCGGAACATTTAAAATTGTCTTCTGCACCACGTCCAATTCGGTGGCTGAGGCCCTTACTGAACTTGATTTCACGCAAGACCCTGATGTGCTCGACACTTGGTTCAGTTCCTGGCTCTGGCCGTTCGCCACGATGGGTTGGCCTGAGAAGACTTCGACGTTAAAAGCGTTTTATCCGACGACGGATCTCGTCACCGGACCAGACATTATTTTCTTCTGGGTCGCCCGCATGATCATGGCCGGCTTTGAATACATGGGCGAACTGCCGTTCCATAATGTTTATTTCACCGGCATCATCCGCGACAAACAAGGTCGCAAGATGTCGAAGACGCTCGGCAATTCACCCGACCCGCTCGTGCTCATTGGCCAATATGGCGCGGACGCTCTTCGCTTCGGAACGATGCGCAGCGCGCCGCTTGGACAAGACGTGCTTTTCGACGAAAATGATGTCGAGCTCGGACGCAACTTCTGCAACAAACTTTGGAACGCCTCCCGTTTCCGGCAGATGCAAGGCGGCGAAGTCGAAGGCGAACTCAATCCGCAGTACCTGACCAATGACGACAAGTGGATTCTGCTCCGCCTCGACCAGGCCATTCGCGAAGTGAGCGGCGCCTTGGAGTCTTACAAATTCAACGAAGCTACTGCGGCACTCTATCGTTTCTTCTGGAACGAGTTCTGCGATTGGTACCTCGAAACGTGTAAAACAACTTTCTACGGCACGGACGCCGACAGAAAAGCCAGCACGCTCGCCGTGATCGATTTTGTTCTCTCGAACACGCTGCGCCTCTTTCATCCTTTCGTCCCCTTCATCACGGAAGAACTGTGGCAAGGAATGGGTTATCACCAGGAATTGCCAGCGGGGCAGGGCGGAGAGACGATCATGTATGCGAACTGGCCGAAGCCGTTCGACACCGATTTCCGGGATCATTACGGCCTCGACGACTGCTACATCGAATACGTGGAACGTCGCAACGACCTTATTGTGCAAGGGCGCAATCTGCGTCGCGCCGGCAATCTTCCGGCGAACAAACGGGTGAAGTTCGTCTTCAAACCGTTGCAGGATTTAACCCCGCACGATCTGGACGCGGTGAAAGTGTTGCTCAACGCCGAAGCGCTGGAAGTGGATCCCAATTACCAACCAGCGAAAGGAACTCCGTCTGTTCAGCATACCCTGGGCGAATTGTATTTGCCGTTGGAAGGTTTGATTGATCCTGTCGCCGAGACGGCACGTCTCACGAAAGAAGTGGAGAAGATTTCCTCCGAAATCGAGAAGGTGCAGTCGAAGCTCAACAATCCCGGCTTCACGCAAAAAGTTCCACCTGCCGTGCTCGAAGACCATCAGAAACGTCTTGTCG
>JAQGOU010000199.1 GCA_028293445.1 Verrucomicrobiales bacterium
GGTCAGCTCAACATTTCGCCTGATCTCCTGCGAGAATTACTGAAACCGAATCACGATAATGGAACGGGCGACCGAAAATAAGATCATCCTGATCGTTCGTCCGACGCGACTCGCAGAATTGGTGACCCGGTTCAATACGGTCAGCCAGGCCAAATTTTACGTGGAACATCTCGGCGCGGATTTTTCCGATTACCTGCGCGAAGACGAGATCTATCATCATGCCATCCGCGAGACGCAGCAAACGCTCGCGTCCATCGGGCGCTTACAAATGGTAGATCGCACGTTTCTGCCGAACTTCATTTTTGGAACCAGCGACACTGTGATTGTACTCGGGCAGGATGGTTTGGTGGCGAATACCGTCAAATATCTTTCCGGCCAGCCAGTCATCGGTGTAAACCCGGAACCGGCGCGTTGGGATGGGAAACTTCTCCCCTTCCAGGTGCGTGATCTTAAAAAGGTGGTGCCTGAAGTGTTTCACAACCGACGTCCGCTGAAACTCGTGACGATGGCGAAGGCCTCACTTAACAATGGCCAGATCATGTATGCGGTGAACGATTTGTTTGTCGGGGTGAAGGGTCATGGCTCGGCGCGCTATTCAATTCAGATGGCGCAACAACACGAACAGCAGTCCTCGAGTGGTGTGGTTGTTTCCACAGGACTGGGTTCAACCGGGTGGTTAAAGAGTTTAATGACGGGCGCGGCGGCCATTACCGAATCAGTCGTCGGGCCGACGCTGGCGCAAGCGGAGTTCAGCTTGCCGAAGGGGAAAAACATCAAAAAAGAAAATAAGAAGGTTCGCCTGCGTGCGGAAAGCAGTTTTGCCTGGGACGCAAATTATCTTTGTTTCACGGTGCGCGAGCCATTTCCCAGTAATACCACTGCTGCTTCCCTGGTCTTCGGGAAAGTCACCGAAGACGCACCCTTGCGGATGACGTCAATGATGCCTGAAAATGGAGTCATTTTTAGTGACGGGATCGAAAAGGATTTCCTGGAGTTCAACTCCGGCATGCAAGCGACCGTGAGCATCGCGGAAAAAAAAGGGCACTTGGTGATCTGACCTGTCGTCGAAAACGGCGAAGATAGTTTTCACGGTTTAATTCCGCTTTGGTTGCTCAACCACTCTTCGTAACTGCGTTTGGGAAGGGAAAGAGTCGTGACGGCCAGCGTCTGGCTTGTTTTTTCCCTGGCCACATAAAGCAGGAAACCACTCGGAGTTTCAATCACTGCGCTCACGTCACCGGGTTTGCGTAGTTGAACGCTCAATACTTTTTGCAACTCCACGGAAACATCTTCGAAGTAAACCCTTTGATCTTTCGCGTTACCCGCTTGCGGCGACGAAAGGATTTGTGCGTTCGCGCCGAAGCGCTTCTTGAGTTCGATTTCGTCGGCAGTTCCTGCGCCGGGCTTTTCCTCCGGACGCGCACCGAGTTGCCACGTCACCTCACTGACCTCGTTGGAGTGGTTTTGCCGGAGAAGAGCGACGAGCTTCTCGGTGAGTGCATTCGTCGGAACCATATCTCGCCTGGCGCGAAAAATGGCGGCGCTGTTCGTCAGGTCCGTGCGAATTCTTTCCATCTCGCGGCGTTGCGGGGCGTGGAGCGCATCGTCGTTGTCGAACTTCTCACGCAACAAGCGTTCAACGAGAATGGGCTTTGCGAAAACAGTCGCGAAACGCACGGCGTCGTTGCCTAAAGCAGTTTTTATTTCAGCGAGGACATCCGGCGCGCGTGTGGTGGTATTGATCCGTTGCACCTCTGCGTCAAGCAGCGCGGATGTGATCGTCACGCCGTAGGATTTCTTGAGCACAGCTTCCTTGCGCAAGTCCAGGCGAACCATGTCTTCCAAGATGGCTGGCGGCAGCACTTGCTCGAAGGGAGGTTTCTCACCGAGTCGATGGTTGTAATGAACGCGCTCCATCGCCGCACGATCGGCGCAGAGGGAATTCAAATCAGCCGCGAGCGCGACCAAGCCATAGCTGAGCATGGCGAAGAATATCAACCAACGTTTCTGACTACTCTTGATCACGGCCGCTGATAAAGATAGAGCACACGTCCGGGCGTGTAATTAAATGTATCATTGAAATAATTGGTGCTGTTGTATCCGCCCCAAACGATCATCTCGCTACCCGTCCACACGGCCGTGTGTTGGTAGCGGGCGGAAGCAGCGCCAGTATTACTCACCGCGGTCCAACTGTTCGCAGTCGGATTGTAACGACCACCATCACCCAGGTTGAGGCCGTTATATCCGCCCCAGACAATCATCTCACCACCCGTCCACACACCGGTGTGTGCATAGCGCGCAACCGGCGCAGCAGTGGTGGTCACCGTCGTCCAACTATTTGACACAGGATTGTAGCGACCGCCGTCATTTAAATAGCCTGAGCCAATACCACCCCAGACAATCATTTCACTTCCAGTCCATACGGCGGTATGCGCATTGCGCGCGATGGGAGCGCCATTGGTGGTCATCGCAGTCCACGTATTTCCGGAGACACTATAACGACTGCCGGTGTTCAGTTGGCCAGCGTTGAATCCGCCCCAGACGAGCATCTCGCTGCCGGTCCAGACGGCAGTGTGTTGATTGCGCGCGGTCGGCCCGACGCTGATGCTTGTCCAACTGTTCCCTGCGGGATTGTAGCGACTGCCATCATTATACGGGATGTTATTGCTGTTTCCGCCCCAAACGATCATGTCGTTGCCGGTCCACACCGCCGTGTGCAGGTTGCGGCCGCCGGGTGCCTGGAAGGTAGTCACTGCGGACCAACTGTTCGCCATTGGATTGTAGCGGCCGCCATCACCCAAAAAGCTGCCGCCGTTGTAACCGCCCCACACGATCATCTCAGTGCCGGTCCATACTGCCGTCTGTTGGTTACGCACAGTTGGGGCGCTGGCGGCTGTTATCGCAGTCCAATTGTTTGCCGCGGGATCGTAACAACAACCGTCATTCAAATAAATGCCGCTGCGGTATCCGCCCCAGACAATCATTTCGCTGCCGGTCCAGACCGCCGTGTGTTGATTGCGTGTGCCGGGTGACGTTACGGAATTCAACGCTGTCCAATGGTTTGCCACCGGATCGTAGCGACCACCATCGTTCCAACTGACGACGCCGTTTTCTCCGCCCCAGACGATCATCTCGTTGCCTGACCAGATTGCCGTGTGCCCCTCGCGCGAAAAGGGTACGCCAACAAGACTAACTGTTGTCCAACTGTTGCTCACCGGATTGTAGCGACCACCAGAATTGAAGAAGGCTCCGCTGGTTCCGCCCCAGATGATCATCTCGCTGCCTGTCCACAGGGCCGTATGTCCGTTACGTCCTGAGGGTGCGCCATTGGTGGTCACAGCTGTCCAGCTATTCAGTGCCGGATTATAGCGGCCACCGTCATTTAAAAAGTCGATGCCGTATCCACCCCAGACGATCATCTCGCTGCCTGTCCAGATCGCAGTGTGAGAGTCGCGTGCAACGGGAGCATTGTTGGTCCTCGTCGCTGTCCAACTGTTCAGTGTCGGGTTGTAGCGACTGCCATCGTTCAAATCAAAGGTGCCGTTGAACCCGCCCCAGATAATCATGTCGTTGTTCGCCCAAACCGCCGTGTGATGGTAGCGCGCACCGGGCGCGCTGTTCGTGGTTACGGCCGTCCAACTGTTCGATACTGGATTGTAACGGCCACCATTATTGTAATAGATGCCATCGGCTCCGCCCCAAACAATCATCTCACTACCCGTCCACACCCCGCTGTGTGAATAGCGCGGCAATGGTGCAGCCGTGGTGGCCACCGTCGTCCAACTGTTTGCCACAGGATTGTAGCGACCACCGGTGTTTAAACCGCCAGCATTATTTCCACCCCATATGATCATTTCGCTTCCTGTCCAGACAGCCGTGTGCAAGGTGCGCGCGGAGGGAGCACCGATGGTGGTCATGGCTACCCAATTGTTCGCGGCCGGGTTGTAACGACCGCCGTTGCTAAGATAATTGGCGCCGAATCCGCCCCATAAAATCATCTCACTGCCCGTCCACACTGTGGTGTGGCCGTAGCGAGTAGTGGGTGCCGTTGAGTTGACGCGCTGCTCCCAGGAGTCGGGGGTCGTGGTCGTCCCAATTCGAACATAGCCGGCGGTGACGAGGGCAGTGTTCTCCGTGGCTGATAAAACCAATCCGCCGCTGGCAACGCCGCTTTGATTAACGTCCTTGAGATTCGCTTCCGCAGCGCCGACCGCAAGCTGGTTTGCGGTGATCGAATTGCTGGCGATGTTCGCCGCCGTGACTGCGCCAGAGGCGAGTTGCGTGCTGGTGATTGTACCACCAATAATCAAACTGCCGTTGATCGGCCCGGTGACCGCACCGGCTGTGACGGCGTACGGCGCGGCCGTGATTTGCTGGCGCGGAAGGAGCGTCGTGTAGGCGCCGCCGGTGTTGGTTCGCACACCGATTTCCAGCCAGCGATCCGTGCCACTGCTGAACTGCGAGCCGAAGTTCAATATGACGCTGAAGAGGCCGTTGCTGACGGCGGTGTTCGCGTTGGTGAGCGTGACACCGAGCTGGTTCGGACCGCTCACGGCAGTCCAGAGACTGAACGTGACGTCGTAGTTGCCGTTGGCAGGATTTGCCCCTTCGTTCAAGCGGCCTTGATAGCTGAACGCAGTGCCTTGGGCGAGAGCATGGAATGATGTTAATAGGATGAGAGCCGCGGCAAGGAAGAGTTTCTTCATGAGATGTGTCTTTGACCGATGTTGCGTCCAAGCCGATCCGGGAGCAGTTACGATGCAATCACAACGGCAGTGACAAGTCCAGTTCAGCAGTCGGAGATTTTGCTCGGAAAGACTGTCGCCAACGGATGAGACCCCTGTTCTTTATCAGCGGATTTGCGGAAACCACTTTGCGCAACCCTAACTCAATTTTGTCAGGGCGTCTTCTCCTGTCATACCCAGATCAATGCCCAGAGCCCGTGCCGCTTCGGACACAGCCACCACTTTAGCCTTCAACATATCATCATGAGTATTGACACCGCGGACGATTGCTCCCGGTTCACCGGTTCGGTTGAAGGTCTCAACGCTCAGGTAACCACAGGCGAGGATCCCTCCCTTTTTGGTTTTGATGAGGAGGAGCGGAGATTGCAGTGGGATGTGAAATTTTTCTACTGCGTCCAGGTTCATAACATAAGCGACTGCGTTTGCGCGGCAGCATAGAGATGAATCGCCGCGCCTGTCCATCTCCGGTTTGACCCTCATCCGGGACGCGAGTTGTTTTGGCAATTTTAAGGCAACAATATCGCGCGATAGTATCGCTGTGGAGATTTCGCCGGATCGTAGACCGACTGAGACGTGCCGGATAAAGTCACGTTCGTAAGCAACTGCCAGTTATTCGTTTCAGATAACGGCAAAGATGCCGTCCATTCGACGCGATAGTTCAATCCTGTTAACCCGGAAAGGACGATCTCAGTGGAAGGACCGTCTTTCATTTTAACGCCAACCGGCGGATCCGAACGGTAGATAAACGCATTGTACTGAAAAATTCCAACATTCGTCGCGCCAACAGAAACAAACCGTCTCCCATCCGTGGCCATGGTGGCGAGGTAGGTTACCTCTGACCCGGAAGGCTGGGCCGCAAGAGTTCGCTGAATCCAATTGGTTCCGTCGCTGGAAACGGCGAAATCATTTCTGGTCCGCGCCACGTACAATCCTGCTGTATAAATTGGTTTTCCCAAGAGGTTGGTGACGCCTGTGTTTACCGAGGTCCAATTAATGCCATCCCTTGAAAGCAGATTGGTTCCGGGTGACGAGGAAACAAAGAACAGACCATGGCAAAAGGTAATCCTTGTCCCCGCTATGGTTGTCGCGCTTCTAGTCCAAAGAGCGCCATCCGTGGAAGTGTAAGTGTATCCGCCAGCTGCAGTGGCAACGAATTTGCCGGCACCGTAGGCCACGTCGAAAAAATCGCGCGTTTCCGATGGAGAGATTGTTTGCCGTGTCCAGTTGGTGCCGTCCGTGGAAGTGAACACATCGGGGCCCGGCGATTCTCCTTGTGAGCCGCCAACGGCTGCAAATTTCCCGGCACCATAAGCGACGCCCTTAAGACCTAATGTCGTTGCACTCCCATAAGACCAATCGATTCCATTGGTTGAACTGGCGGTTCCGCCAAAGTGACCTGCCGCAACAAATCGTCCTCCGCCATAAGCAAGCGCCCAAACGAGCGACGGCGAGTGACCGCTAGAACGGCCATCTGCCCGCACGATCCACGACGCGCCGTCCTGCGATGTCAGAATCGTCCCTCCATCACCAGCCCCGCCCGCTGCGACGTAAAGACCACCCCCGTAGATCACGTCACTCAATTGAAAAGCATTGGTACTGACCTGAGTTGCAGTCCAGTGATCCAGCGCGTCAGAGTAAGCACACGGAGCAGACCCAAGCGTCACGAAAATGAAACAGAGGAAGTGAAGACATAATCGAGCGGACGGTTTTTTATAATTCATTGACTCTTGCATGGCGAATGTTTGACCAAAATGCGCCCGTTCCATGTTATACTGAAAAACTCAACACGGTAACAATGATTTTGGTCATCCGTTTCCACTTCAAAATCGCTCGTCACACAATTGTCACATCGTTGTCACCTGCCTTTCACTTGAAGAAATCGCGAAACAGGAGACACTGGCGCTGACGGAGCAACCTATGAACACAAAACACGCCGAACTCCTGCAGCGGCTGGACAAGTTCTCTCCTGATTCAGCCGATGCGTCCTTCCCGTTCTCATCCCGATTGGCCAAAGAGAATCAATGGCCACTCGCGTATGCCAAGAGAGTCATTGCCGAATACAAACGCTTTGCGTTTCTCGCCGTGGCAGCCGGACACCCGGTGTCGCCTTCCGAAGCCATCGACCAGGCCTGGCATTTGCACCTGACCTACACGCAAAGTTATTGGAAGACATTTTGCCCCGAGGTGCTGCAGATGCCCTTTCATCATAATCCAACCAAGGGCGGCGCCGACGAACACGCAAAGTTTGCCGATTGGTATCAGAAGACAATCGAGAGCTATCGCACGTTCTTTGGCGAACCGCCGCAGGATATCTGGCCAACGCCGCAACAAAAGTCGGCGGAGAAAAATGAGTTCATCCGCGTCGATAAAGAAACGCATTGGGTGATCCCGAAGTTTCGGCTCCCTGCCCTGCGACGCGGACAGGCGGTCGCGTGTTTCGCCTTGATCTTCCTCGCAGGATGTCAGGCCGTAGCGAATCCTTTCAATTGGACGGGGCCGACCTTCTTGGGCTTCTTCTTCTGGCTTTGTGTGGCTTGTTTCGGTGCCGCTACGGTCTTGCGCTGGAAGTCACGTGAACCAGGCGAACTGGAGTCGGAAGATTATTCGACCATGGATCCCTATTCGATGGCGTTTCTCAATGGGGGACGAATCCTCGCGGTGAATAGCGCCATTGCGAACCTGATTGAGCGGAAGGTCATCCGAGCCGATGCATCGGATCGAAAATTGTATCTGGTCAGCTCCCTGCCGGACGATGCGCCACCGTTGGAAAAAGCGCTCGTCGCCTCGATTGGCAGCGGTGAGACGATCGCGAATGTGCGTGCGGCAGCCAAGCCGGTGGTGACGGCAATGATGCAGCAATTGCAGAATCACGGCTTGATCGTCAGTGATGAGCAGGCGAGCAAAGCGCAGTGGACCGCAACGCTCCTGGCGCTCGTGCCCGTTCTCCTTGGCATCGTAAAAATCGGTGTGGGATTATCTCGCGGCAAGCCGGTGCTGTTCCTGTTGATTGGATGTGCCGTGGCGGCCGTGGCAGCATTCATTGCCTTCGCGCGACGCCCACATCGGAGTCGACGCGGGGATGTCGCATTGGAGTTGCTGAAAGCATCGTATCGAAAGCTCGAAAACCTGAAATGGCATCCCGGTGCCTTGACTCCAGAACAGCTGGCGATGGGGATCGGACTCTTTGGAATGACAGCCCTCGCCGGAACCGCGATGGCGGATCTGCAAACAACACTTCGACCAAGGGGGTCTGTAGACGGTGGGTCGGGCGGGTGTGGCAGTTCGTGTGGCGGAGGAGGAGGCAGCTGTGGAGGGGGCGGAGGTTGCGGAGGCGGCGGCTGCGGCGGATGTGGTGGCGGCCACTAACCTCGGATGGTCGTTGACTAACTCAACGTATTCGGGCCGAGGAGATCGGCGAGACGCGGTCTCGGTTTCGGATCAGCGGGTGGAAACGGGTCCCGGACGTTCTTCCATTTTTTATAACGTGGATCGTGAGGATCCGGCACCGGGTCTTGCGCGATAGAGCGCAACTTCTGACTGAATTCAAAACTCATGTCGGAACGATCACGGTCTACGACGATCATAAAAATGATCATGGCGGCTACAGCAAATCCGACCACCGCGCATTCCGTTACCGTGCCTGTCGGGAACGTGCCGAGGCCGCCAAAGCGGAGGTTTCGGAACTGAAAAAACATCCAAAACCAAAAGAAAGCGCCACCTTTTGAGCGAAAAGCGGCGTAGCTGGGGCGCCCCGTGTTTAACGCGATCCACATGATCAAAGAAACTTTCTGCGTTCCGTTTCGAGCACACCAAACGAAGAACACTCCCCAGACCATAAGATACGTAATGATGGCGAGGCTGTCCCAGCTGCGCGTGAGAAAGCCACCGACCATCATCAGGCCGCACAACGCGAGAATTCCCCTGCGCACCGGTTGAAATTGCTCACGAATTGCCGCCATCTGTCCTTCCACAATTTCGATCGGGGACAAGGGCGTCGTCAGAAGTAATTCCAGAAAACCGTCACGACGATCGTGTCCAATCCGGCGCGCGGCCGTGTGCGAGATCACGGTTTCGAGCGCAATAATCATGAGAACCGCCGTCAGAAAGAAATTCATGGTCGATGGCCAGTTTCGAGGCCAGAGCGCCCAACCGATGAACCACACGACACAAAGGAAAAGGATAATACCCCACGCCGTCAGGACCGGACGCCGATCGCGTTGCGCCAGCCATTGGTAAGGATTTCTTGTTAACGTCACGATGCGCAGGTACGAACGCCACGCCGCCGTTCCGCGAACAAGCGTCTGCCATTTCTGCCGCCAGTTTTGCAGGACACGTGCGTCAGGATCATTGCGCCAGGTTCGCGAAAGAACCACGGCGGCCACGCAGAAACAGAGGATTGTCCATAACCAGGTGCAAATCGCGGTCGGCCAGAATGCTGCCACCGAGCCGATACTGAACTGTGAACCCACCATGAGAGCGCCATATCCCGGACTCAAAAAGAGCCACCCTTCGGAAAAGGGAGTCGCACCTGTGAGTAGTTTTCCGAGAAAAAAAGGAACGGTGGTCACACCGCTAATGATGACCACCAACACGACCGTCGTCATCAGAGCCATGGTGTCGTCATTACAGATTACGGACGCGAGAATTGAGACGGAGATAATAAAGAGAAGAATCGTCGGGAGACAAACCAGACTCGCGACGTAGAGGTCGACGGAAAGACCTCCGGCAACAAATGGAACCGCCAGGAATGGCGCGACGGCAAGAAGTTCGCACGAGGCGACCAATGTTGCGCCGAGAACTTTGCCACGAAAAAACTCGGCCGGGGTCATGCCGGTCAAAAAGAGAAGTTCCAGGGTTTGATTGCGACGTTCCTCGGAAACGATTCCCAGTGCGATTTGCGCTGGACGAAGGATTACCAGGAACAAACAGGCCAGAAATAGATAATGAAATAATTGCGTCCCCCACGTTCGCGTCATCAGGCCAAAGAGAAGGAAGAGAAAACTGAGGCCTCCCGTCGCCGCGGCGGCGATCAACCGGGCCCGCACCGGATCGTTCCGGCGTAAAGCCATCCGCAGGTCATGCTGAATGATTGGAGAAATAGACATCTATGCCACCGCGATCACGTATTCGAGTTGGTGAATCGTTACACAAGACGGGGGAATGTCAGTCCGAAATGAATGCGGCAGGAGAGCGCGGTTGCGGGTGTGGCGGGGACGGAAGAAGAAACGGATATGACCCCGGATTCCTTCCGAGAATGGAAAACCGCTCGTTCCTCCGGTGGGGTTGGAAAATCTGATGAATGGTTCTTCGATGTTTTCAGTGGAATGCAAATGTATCTCGCAGAGATGGAAGCCGCGTTGGTATCAGGATGTTTTCTCCCTCACCCTAGCCCTCTCCCGCTGGGAGAGGGGACCTGCGCCTCCGTTGTCAAACCATTCAGTCCACGCCTGGCACTGCGCACCTGAGGTTCCCCCGAAAGAGTGGACACGCGTGGGGAAGGTGCGAGAAAAGAAAGCACTGATGGAAACACCAAATAAAACGACGCCGAGGAAGAATTACAATGAGGCATTCAAGCGGGCCGCCGTGGACATGCTGATCAATAGCGGCAAGAAAGCCAAACAGATCGCCGATGAGCTTGGGGTGAGCACGTGGAACTTGCGTGATTGGAAAAAGGTTTATGGTCCGAAAACGCCCGTGATCCGGCGCTCGACGACCGAGTTGGAAGCCGAGAATTACGAACTGCGTCAGGAACTGATGCGGGTAAAAAACCAGAGGGACATTTTAAAAAAAACGTTGGGCATCCTCTCGGTCACCGACGAGAAAGGTACCAACGAATGAAAGCTTTAGCCGGGGAGTTTAGCTTGAAGGATCTGTGTGAGGCCTTGGGAGTTTCCAGGAGCGGATATTACGCGTGGCTTAGGCACGATCGGACGCCACGAGCCCGCGCCAACCAGGAACTGGTGGCTGAGATCAAGAAACTCTTTGTCGCCAACTACGGTAGCTATGGTAGCCCGCGCATGACCCAGGAACTGCGTCAGCAGCAGAAGCACTGCAATCGCAAGCGTGTCGAGCGGTTGATGCGTCAGGAAGGTTTGAATGCTCGCCCCAAAAAACGCTTCAAGATGCAAACCACTGACAGCAACCATAACCATCCGGTGGCCCCGAATCTTTTGCCGCAAAAATCCGTCACCTGCCCCAACGCAGCCTGGGTCGTGGATGTGACTTATATCCGGACCGGTGAAGGCTGGCTGTATCTGGCCGGCGTCTTGGACTTATACAGCCGACGCCTTGTCGGTTGGGCCATGGAAGACCATATGGAAACCAGCCTTGTGCTGGGAGCTCTGGGCATGGCACGGCAGCGAAGGCAACCCGGCCGAGGTCTGCTCCACCATTCAGATCGAGGCGTGCAATATGCCAGCCAACCCTATCGACAGGCTTTGCAGAACTTCGGCATGGAGGCCAGCATGAGCCGCAAAGGCAACTGTTACGACAATGCCACCATGGAATCCTTCTGGGGCACGCTCAAAACCGAACTGGTCTACCGCACCGACTACTCGACCCGTGAGGACGCCAAACGCAGCATCTTTACCTGGATAGAAACCTATTATAACCGAAAGAGGCTCCACAGCTCTCTCGGCTACAAATCACCTGTGGACTTTGAAAATCAACTAAACTAAAAACACCCATGGCACCCTTCCCCACACGTGTCCGCTCTTTCGGGGGAACCTCAGTA
>JAQGOU010000210.1 GCA_028293445.1 Verrucomicrobiales bacterium
CAGTCGTGCCGCAGAGTTCTTCTGAGTCTTCCGGCCTTCCCTAAAGTGAGCCACGGACGACCCCACACCAAGTTTTGTATACAAAGCTCAGCTTCAAAACTGCCGCGTTAAGATTCTGTTCTAATCCACGCGTGGTGTGGGAGTCGAAGGTTCTAAGTGACTGGACGATAACTCTCCCTCTATACGTCATTTTTTATGATGAATTATCAAACGACCGACGATGATGGTGTTACCGATCAACCGCACCGTCCTTTCTCGTTCCGAAAGCCAGCTCTGACAGCAATCGACCGAGATATAGTCTTAAAATACGGGTAAATTCCGCCGTGTTAATCAAGTACATCGAATGCATGGCCCGCCGAAAGGCTCGACAACATCCTCACACAACAGCTTTTACCTATGACCCACGTAGTCTGATTGCGGAAAGAACTGGATTAAGCCCAAAAACTATTCAACGCGTTGGGGGTGAACTTGAAAAAAATGGGGTGCTCGTGCTCAAAAAAGGGCCGAACGGAGTGATAATGTACGGTTTTCATAGTCGGTGTGACTTTTACCACAGACGAGATACTGCTCAGCCTCTGAAATATTTTCAAGCCGACGTGGAGCGGTTGAACGGTAATATTTGCGCAGCCATAATTTTCAACATGTTTGGATACTGGATTCGCACCGGTAAGGGAGATCATTTCCGTGAGCTTGAAGGAAGAACGTGGCGTTACGATTCAATTAAGAATCTATCTGTCTCGGTATATTCGGGTGTGTTTAGCCGACACAAAATTGACCGTGCAGTGCGTTTGCTAATTAACAAGGGCCTATTGTTAAGTCGCCCATACGTCCGGGACGGCATTCGATATCCGGCGTACCGGTGGTTTGCGCGGGAGGATAATGGAATCACCACATCGAACGAGGCTCCGCAAATTGACCAGTCCTCTCTGCAAATTGACCAAACCGAAAATCTGATAAACACCGTTCCAATCGCTGCAAACATTGGTTCTTCTGAGCGTGATGCCAACCTCCTTATAGAGAAAGCTCCTATTGACCTCGCTCCGCTCGGTCATCTGAAAGCATCTGAAACATCGCGAAGCGATAGAACCCGTCCGTCGATGCCTCCTGCCAGGAAGTCGCCTTCGGCTCCTTCCCTGGAGGCATCAACGTGCCAGCGAGCTTCGCTTTTGAAAAAGGCACGACAAAAAGCGAAACTCACATCTCAGTTACAACTCTCTATGGAAAGTGAAGAAATAAAGAACTTGCTCACTTCAGAGATCGCAGAAGCAAAGATTAAACTTCAGAACTCAGAGGGAGATTCAGAACGTCGGCTCAGGGAAGAAATTGAAAATGTGGAAGACAGAGGGTCTATTCCAAAGACGTGCTTTGGAACAGAATACTTCACACACAATCCGAGATGCAAAAAGTGCTTATGGAAAAACTCCTGTAGTAAAGCACAACCCAGAAAGCAGCAAAAAGAAGCTGCCAATGAATTCCTTAGCAGCAAGGGAGGGATGAAGAAACTTATCGCTCAGGATAACAGTCAAAACGCTCACCAGACGTACGCTCAATGCTACGAAGAAGTTTTCGGCTCATCTCCCAACCATAGTCTTGGCTCAGCGGAAAATCTTTTGCAGCAAGCTCACAGCGTCAATGTTCCGGTTCGAATCTACTGCTTGCTTGCCATGGTGTATCGGGCCGAGAAACTCCCGCACCTGGGCTTTTATCAGAAGCAGCTGTTTAATGATAGCACCTTAAAGGGGGTGGAAAGACTTCTGACTTCGTGTCGCAAAAAGTTTTCCTACGCTGACGAGGTGTCGCTCGGAAACTTGCTTAAACGTCCGGCAACGGGGCGCAAAGTGGATTGGAAGATCAGCCGCTAGGATTGCACTCATTTTCTCCAAAATTGGTGCCAGCATTACCGGCTCTATTGGGGAATTCCATATGACGTGACAGCTGAGGATAAACTTGTTGCGGCACGACTGCTTGAAACAAAGGCCAATTGGGCAAGTTTGCTCATCGCTTGCCGGGAGAGTTGGGCCTCTTGCTCTGCTCCCGCAGGTTTTCAGTCAACCCTCCAAAGCGCCCGAGGCATTTTATCCCGTCAACGTGACACGATCAAACCCTCCGACGAAACGTCGCCAGACCTTAGCCAGGAATATCAAGACTGCATTTCCCGCTGGCATGAGTTCTACCAAAAGCGGTTCCAGCTCAGCTATGTCATGGACGCGGATGAAGTGCGCACATTGAAAACAATCGTCGCTTCGGGACGCCATACTCAGTTCCTCACGCTCGTAGACCGTGCTGATGAGATGATTACCGAGAGCCAATGCGCACGCGCACGTTTCCGTCGTCTGAGCCTGGCGCTCTACCGACTGATTGACCGCAACACATCCGCTTCACATCCCGTCACAACAGAGTAAATGTTTACATTTATTCTTTGAGAACACTGGTTCTCATTTCGCGTTCTTCAAGAGGTTGGGCAAATGCCCGCAGAAAGAAAAACATGAAAACTATTCCAGAAATAATCGTCACGCCTGAGCAAGGTAATTCAAAAGATGCGACACAAAGGCCGGTTGAACAACAACGGGTCAAGCTTGCCGACCTCGTTGCATCGGCAGAGACCAAATCCCGCGAATTGAATAAAGCCACTGTAGACGAATACGCGGCGTTATGGAGAGAAGGGGTAAATTTTACTCCGGTTGACGTCTTCGACATCGGTGACGCGCTGCATGTCGTCGACGGTTTTCACCGCACGCAATCGGCGCTAGATGCTGGGTTTACCGAAATCGATGCGACCATCCACAAAGGCACACTCGTCGAAGCCTTGAAATATTCGCTGCGTGCCAATTCTGCCCATGGGCTACGGCGATCTCACAAAGACAAGCACTATGCAGTGAAAAGGGCGCTTGCTGCATTCCCAGAGCAATCTAGCAACTCGCTTGCGCAAATGACAGGCGTGAGCCGCACGTTCGTTGAAAGCGTTCGCGCTAAACTGGCGAGCGAGACGCAACATGCAACAGATGCATGTTCAGAAGTACGACTAGGCAGTGACGGAAAAAAGCGCCGTGTCCGAAAAGCAGGCGCTCGGCTGAACGAAGTCGAAACACCCAAATCAGGAGCCGATGAGCCTGAGCCCGAATCAGTCTGCCCCCCTCCATCCTCTCGCGTGGACGATTTGGAGTACGCCTCGTCCTTATTCAGCCAGTACCTCGATGCATTGCAAGCGGCCAAGTCTTCAATGCCCAACCGCAACACGGTCGTAGACAGAGCTTCAGCCCACCTGGTTTCACATCGCAATTTCCTCAGCCTCCTCAAACAAGCGTAGACGAACATGAGCTCCCCATCTAAAACGCCATCTCGCATCGCGTTGCTGAACGAAATGGAAATACGGACACCGAATGCGGAATTGCACGATCAACTGATAGACGCAGGGATCGTTCGTCCGCATGACATGCTGTATCCGCCTCGGGCATACTGGCTGGAAAATTTGCCCGCGTATAAAGGGAAGGCTCACATCTACAAAGCAATCCAAATTGTGCGGTGGGGTGTGCTTCAGCGACGGTATCATTACTGCCGTTACACACCCGAGACTGGCGATATTGTCCCTGTTGGGGCGTGCGGGGGAAATTGCTACGGCCACACTTCTCATCGCCTCGCCCGTGAGCATTTTCGCGACTACCTTATTGCACGCAATATGACAAAGCACGCAAACCGCCATGCCGGGCCATGCGTGAGATGCGGTGTACCGGCTCAACACGAATTTCGTATTTCCTTTGACCCGCTGGAGTGGAACGTTCCCGTTTGCCGAGATCATGCCGTAACTTCAGTCGTGGAGAACAACTTCCATTTGGAAAAGGGAACAACAGGCCACAATTGGATTTTGCTGTAGTGAGGCCCCTCAGACGAGGGGTTCAGGTAGAACTAGGTTCAGAAGAGCCGGATGCTGCCATGGTTTTGAGAGTTCTTCCAAACTCTCCTTGATCGGCTTCACCATAAAAACATCGGTGCGGTGTCTTCGTAGGACAATTTTTCGCCGGATAAGGTTTGTGAGGCGTGCTGATATTTCTCGTTTTATCCGTTCACGTTCGGCTCTGTTTATAGGTTTGTAGTCCCTTGCGACACCGTTAACGACTGTCCAATGTCGAACATGGCCGCTCCATTCGCGATGTAGGAAGTACAAAATTTCTTCATCCCAGTAATTCGTCTGAGTGCTCTGATTCACCCCACTCTGAAAAGCGGGCTTGGGCACCGGTGGCGTAAGAATTCGAGTTTTCCAGACGATGTGTGGTTCAACAAATTCCATGGTTTAACTACTGCCACGAAAATGTACTCCCACAAAAAAACGTCGATTAAGACGAAATACCTAGTTGCAGACAGACCAAAGTCTCGGTTCAAGGCATCGTGCCAGTTTAATGATGCCGAGTCATTGCCTGGAACCAGTTCAGCAGGTAGCCGCGACGGTTTTATAACGGTCATACTGCCTCCCACAGGAAAGGTACGTTGCGATTTGCCTGCGTTTATCTAAAATGTTCGCATGGAAGCTGGCCACATATTTCGAGAAGGGTTCGAAGAATTGATGCGAACCTTTGGAAGCACGTTGATAATTCATACAGGCTGGAACACACTGAACCAAGCGTTTGTCGAGGTGCAGGGAATGAAAAATAATCAGAAAAACCGACCTGACAAGGTCATGTTCCAGTTCCCCCAGGCCGTCAATGAAGTTCAAACAGGCTCCATTATTCAAATGAAGGGTGCCCGTGACTTATTTCGTGTTGTGGATACGGAAGACAAGATTATTGCGGGTGTATTTGTCCACTTTACCGCACACGTAGAAAAACTCCAGGCCGATGGAACGCCGGTGCAGTCCCAAAAGCACGGCGTCGTATTTAACGCGCCGGTGCAAGGTGGCGTCCAAATTGGCGGGTATAAAAATGTTCAGTCGATTCAGGTTCAGAATAGCGACCTTGCACGTGCGGTTTCGGAATTACGCGTTCTTCTCCAAAAGGCGCAAATTCCTGAAATAAATCGAGACGATGGTATGGAAGCGTTGCAACGAATTGAAGCCCTTGGCTCAAAGCCAAAGTCTAATGAGGTTTACACACGGGTCAAAGATCGATTGGAAGTTGTCAAAAACGTCTTTGCGATCAGCAAAGACGTTGCGTTGATTGCCGCCCCATACATTGACCAAATCGCAAGGTTTTTTTAGGTGCACTCTTCGCCCAAACCCGTCTCACATGGCGACTATAATGTGAGCTTAACGCAAGCGATTCAGCAGGATTTGCTGCTCTGTAAGCCCTTCGGCAAATGACCCACGAACTTTTGGAGCAACTTTTGCGAGAAAGTGAAAGCCCGTACCTGGATTTCAAGCAGGCGCAATACCCCTTTGTTGGAGCAAGTGATGAACAAAAGTCCGAATTGCTTAAAGACATTTTGGCTTTCGCTAACGCCTTTAGGCGTACGGATGCTTACATCTTGATCGGCGTTGCTGAAGTCAAAGGCGAACGCGCTGTCGTTCATGGAATCTCCAGTCATTTTGACGATGCAACTCTTCAACAATTCGTAAATAGCAAAACACAGCGAGCAATAGATTTTTCGGTCGAAACGGTAGCCTTGGAAAGTCGGAAAATTGACATCATTAAAATACCGGCTCAACAGAGGCCGTTTTATCTGAAAAAGCATTTTGGTAAACTTAGAGCAAGCACGGTCTATTTTCGTCGCGGTACTAGTTGCAGTGAGGCAAATCCTGAAGAAATCGCCACTATGGGCGTTGATCGCGAACGAGGGAGTAGCGGCCATCCAAAGCTGGAAATCAACTTTTCGAAATGCGCAGTGACCAGTTGGTGGCATGGCACTTCGCGGGAGGAATCAGGCACCATAGTCCGATTTGATGCGCGACCTCTTGATACCTCTCTAGTTGAGGGGGTGTTGCCCATTGGAAACTCGATGAGGTTTGACGACAGACAGAATGAAACCCTGATGAAGCAGATTGAATGGAGTCACAAAACGACGGGTATGTTCCATCCAGTAACGTTTGCGATTAAGAATGTGGGACAAGCCTCCGCGCTCAATGTGGAAGCACACGTTATTGTTATGAAAGATAAGGGACTATTTTTAACCACGGAAGCCGCAGTGAACCCATTTTCTCGAAACTCTCTTTCTGAGTTGCTCGCCGATTCAAAGAAAGTCATTGCAAACGGAATTGCGCTGGAAACCAAGAAGGATTGCTGGAAAATCCGACTGAGAGCGGAACGAATTTTACCGGGGCACGTTATATTTCCCCCAGATTCTTACGTCGTGGCCGCGAAATCGTCAGGGAGATGGGAACTCAAAGCTACGATGTACGCCGATAATTTGCCCGAACCAAACCAAAATGCCTTGTGGGCTGAAATAGACGTCACAGAGAAATAGAAAATTTGCGATGCCGGTGGTTTCCCCGTTAAGCCAAATCCAGTCTATTAAAATCCACGAACCAAGCTTTCCACTGTCGTTTTCAAGGCGGAGGCGATGCGTAGCACCGAGTCGATGGAAATATTCTCTTCGCCACGTTCTACGTCGCCTATAAAATTGTGATGAAGCTCAGCTTTCTCGGCCAGCTTCTCTTGGCTGAAGCCTGCCTCGATGCGAGCAGCACGTATATTTTCGCCCAGAATTTTGCGGTGTTTTTCAGTTTTTGCCACCACCGTACAGCCAAGCGAAAGTCGAAGAATGCGCCACAGCATATATACTGTATTTGGTTGAATTTTGCCCGTCCCTTTGCTTGTATCGCTGCATAATGATTAAAGATCGTCCGTGGTGCTCAGCGCTGCTGGTTTTCCTTGGAGCCCTTACGCTTTTCGTATTTCAAGCTCAAGCCGACTCCGCAAAGGCACGACAAGAACTAGCGCGGCTGAATCTCTCGTTCACACCCGAAGATTTAATTATTGCGGTTAAAAACTCTGATTTGATCGCGGTGAAGCTGTTTCTTGACGCAGGAATGAAAGCCGACGTGAAAGCGTTACAGGTCACGCCTCTCGGTGTTGCTGCCGGATTGGGCAATAAGGAAGCCGCCCAGATTCTGATCGAAGGGGGCGCTAATTTAGAAGCCACCTTCGACCTGGACGAGACCTTTACAGCGGTCACTCCCCTACATGCTTGTTGTATTAATGGGAAGTTCGAGGTGGCGAAGTTGTTGATAGGCAAAGGGGCCAATCCAGCTGCTGTAGACGCGCAAGGGGCCGTGCCGCTTCACTACGCGGCGATGTCGTCCACGTTCGAGGAAATCGGTAAGCCGCTTGCTACGTTGCTTCTGAGCAAAGGCGCTAATGTAAACCAGACAAACAAGTTAGGAGGCACGCCGCTGTCGTATGCAGCCCGAGCCAACAGTCCAGATGCGATCACGTTCCTGTTGGCCAACGGAGCGGACGCGAAGCATACAAATAAACTCGGCTGGACGGCCATAGACGTGGCACGAAAAGCTGAAAACGCAGCAGCTCTGGCTGCTTTTTTAAAGCATGGTGTCGAACTGATAACTCAGGACTTTAAGGAAACGGCCATTCAAAAATTCCGCGACGAGGTACAGGAGAAGGTTCTAACAACGGAAAATGTCGAAAGTGTAAACAAATTAATCCAAGACCGCCTCGCGGCTATGAAGAAGCAATTCAGCTTTTCGACTGAAGAGATGACGCGGGCACAAAATGCGGCTCACCAAGGGGTTTCCACCGGCGCTTTGGCGGTCTCAAAGACAATGATGTCAACGCGCTCCGATGAAGATAACCAACGCCTGTTTGAACTAACGAAGTTGATGCGCACAGTTAAGGTTTTGCAAGAAGACCAAAAAAAACGAAAAAATCTCATGGACGCTCTCCAGGAACGTGATGCCATCAAGATCGCAAAGGCAATAAAAGAGGGAGCCGACCCGAACTCCGTTGATGACGAGGGCCGCAGTTTGTTGTCACAAGCTGTCGGGGCTGACAGTCTTGAAATGGTCAAAGCACTGGTTGAGAATGGTGCAGATGTCAACGTTGGCATGCCGAATGGCTCTACACCGTTGCACGTTGCCATTGCGATGAAACGATACGAGATCGCAACATTTCTGCTGGAAAAAAAGGCTGATGTTAATAAGCCACTCTTCGATGGAGTGACCCCGCTCATGACCGCCGCAGAAGCCGGTGACGTTCACGGTGTCGAAATATTGATGGCTCATGGGGCCAACAAACATGCGCAAGATGGTAAAGGTGTTTCTGCACATGATTATGCAGGCAAAAACGTGGATGTGGCCAAACTTCTGGAATAGCTCCATGGCTGAGCCACATAACGTTCATGGACTCCGACATTCATCCTGACGACTTGCTGGACTCTGCCTCTGCTGGCGAAGTCGACGAATTCCTGCGGTCGGTTGCCAACGGCAAAGTTTTATTCTATCCAATAGGCGACAAGCCAAAGGTGGTAGTCCCCATGCGGTTGAGCCATCTATTCGATGTATACATTTTTGTTGCTGGGATTGAAGGATGGACAGCAGATACAAAGGAAAGGGTCTTCGATGTTTTCGCCCCTGACGAGATTGCCCCGAATGTTGCGAGCCAAGTGTCCATACTATCGCCGGTCGCTCGCTCGCGCCTCCAGCAGAAGCTTGGTCTCGCGAAGTTGGGTTGGTTCGGTCGATTCAATTTCCAGCGCGTGATCGGACAAACGCGTCGCGCATTAAATGTCTACATCATCTGCGCCGACCCATGGGAATTGTATACGAAACTCTTCACGGCAGAGCATCGAGCACCCAGGGGTGTTGGTATCACCGACATGGTGGCTTCAGAGATCGAGTCAACGCAATGGGCAGGATTCCGTGATCTCCTCGCCCTGGGCAATCCGGTGCCGCCGTTCGCTATCAATGTTGGAACCGTTCACATGCCTTGGTCTCGCCTTTGGCAGCGCTGTCCGTGTTGGGATTATGTGGCCGATGGATTTCTGTATTCTCTTCCCAAGGCCATTCAAGTTCCATCTGATGCGGTGACATTCGGACGCATATCCGTGACACCTCAGCAACTTTGTCCTGACACTTTGTCCGGCTCTCATGCTGTTTGGATGCCCTTGGCTCGATTTTTCAGCTTTCAGGAATGCTGGCCTCGCGGTGTGAAGATCGTCGTGGACGAATACGATGATGATTTACCTGCCTTGCCACAAGGTGCTGATTACACGTTCATCAGAAAGTGCCTCGCCGGTGCCCCAATGGCGGACGCTTTGAGAGACATTGAACTGGTTTGCAGCCAACATTCGATACGAGAGCTGCACATCATGCCATTCGGATTTCCCGATGAGCTGTCGGTTTTACGGGCATGGGCAGAATCGCCTCATAGCAATCTGAAGCTGACGATTCACTGTGAAACACCAGGTGACCGCTACTCGTTCATGCAGAGAACCTGAGACGTTGAAAGTGGAATGTCATTAAATTACTGCCAAGCGGACATTGACGTTGACGATTTCGTTCGGCGGCATCGCCAGGCACATTCTGTCGCAGCTGACCTTCGTCGCAGACTGCCAGGCCGGTTCCACGAACTTGGCCTGACCGTCAAACGCATCGAACAAGTTCCTCATGAAGAGCCAATCTTTGAAATCTTCTGCACGTCCCAAGCGGGTGTCGGTACGACCAAACAGTTGACTCGTTCCGTTCGAGAACATCTCACCGAACTCGGATTTCAAATCCAAAAGGGAGCGCTTTGCGTCGTCCTTAGCGGACATCGTGCAACCGTCTGCCTTTGCCTAACGAACAAATGAAACTCCTGGCGCTTTTAATGACTGCTGTGATTGCTGCCATGATCGGAGTGGCACTGGCTTTACCGCTCTCGACCCTAATCACAGCATTAACTGGTGACCGTACGTTTCGAAATCGAGGAAGTGCAGTGGATACTCTAAAGAATCGAGAAAACCCTGGATGGCGGCTTTATCCACGTGCGCCTTGCCACTGATAACGGCTTGCTTTTGAATTTGCTGTTTATCGCTTAGGTCGAAATCCGCTGGAATATCTTTAATATGCTGAACGCCGGAGCTGAACAGTTTTTGAGATTTCTTGCCGCCGTAGGTCAGTGTGAAGACGTTGTCCTCTGGCAGGGTTGACCAGCATCTATCGTAAATGGGACAAGTGTTGGGTTTTTCACAGTGAGACCCGACCTGAATGACCGGATGAGCGGCCAGGCCAATGGCATTCGAAATCCTCGTTAGGTTCGGAGCAATTGTAGACATTAACTCGTCCACGGAACTCGTGACGTCTACCTTTGTAAACATTTGCTGTGGGTCGATGTCGCCTTGCAGCACATACTTGTTGTTAACGTGCAGGACGAAACAGCGCCGAATCTTGATGCCAGCTCCTTCGTACACGAATCTTTGAAAGGCGATGTCGTGGAGATGCTCATCCTTCACTTTCGTCGAGCCTTTCACCTCGATGATGTCCCAGGCGTCAGCGTCTACCGGCTCCAGGATGTCAGCGCGTGCGTAACAGCAATTGTAAACAAAATCTGGCTCAAACAGCGGCACACGACACCTCAATAGCGCTTGGGTCTGTGCTAGGGCAGGCCCATGCACAGCACCGCCCCCAGTGACGTCAACGCCAGTGGCGTAGCGCCTCTGAGCGAGCACTCCAACGGCTCTCGCCTGGTCAAGCGTCGCTTCAGTGGTTTCGTCAGGCTCTGGAACCTCATCTTTTCCCATACCCTTGATGTAGGGCCATTACACCGAGGCGATCAAACACTGACCAGCAGATTCGATCACAGGTGGTGTTTCACGAAAATCTGGCCGAACCACATTGTGAGCGGTTCCATTCTCATATTCTTCCAGTGAGTGAATTCTCATGACTGCGCTTTTTGAATAAGCGCTATGAACGGCTTTGCTGCGGTGCCCCAGCATTTCCTGGGCATAACGTTCCGGCATGCCTGCGGTGCGAGCACGCTCGGCCCAGGCATAGCGGTATGAATGTAAACAAACACCTTCAATTTTTAACCCAATACATCGCTGGCGGAATTCTGTCGTCCGGTGTTTGGCCGCAACGGTTTTCAGGTACGGAAACAAAGGGCCCGACTGCGGTAGGAGGCGCAGGAGTTTCTCGAATTCCGGCCCGATGCTCACGATGGGCGGTGTGAGCCCCTTCCCTTTCAGTTTCATGCGTTCCACGCTCATGGTCTTGTCCTTCCAATGAATGGCTTCCGCGCACATGTTCGCCACATCTGACTGTGACCAACCGGTATACCAGAGCACCGAGTAAAAATTCCGCCGTTCCTGGTTCGGTTCACGCTCAATGATACTCAGGTGCTCTTCGATTTTGATGCCACGCTTGTCTTTGTAGACAATTTTGGGCCAGCGTTTCTTCGGAAGAATCGGCCAGGGCAACCAGTTCATGTCCAAAGCAAAATTATGGAGACGTCGCAGATAGACATTGGTCGAGACTTTCCCGGCGTTGAGCACATCCAAAAAATGCTCAGCCCGCGTTTCCAACAGCGGTCGGTCTGCGATGGAGACAAAGGCTTTATCTTTGATCGCGGTGAGCCAGCGGGTAAGCGTCGAGGCGGTTTGACTCTTTACGATTTCGTCCATGACGGTCTGCCAGGTGCGGGTAACCATCTTCGGGTCAGCTGCCGCGCAGTAGGCTCGTCCGATAGTGAGATTAATTGCGGGCTGGACGAGGGCTTCGTTGCGGGAGTGAACGAGACGCCTGGCGTCTGTCTTGTCCCGCGTATCCAGGCTCTCCTGTTTCGCCGTGACGCTGTCATGGCAATAAAAGTAGCCATTCTTGCGTTTATATAATCGAAACCGCTGTTTCATGAATCCTCAGATATGTTGAGGATACAGCGTTGCCGGATTGCCGTTTACCGTGTAGTGGGCCGACAGGTGCTAGGTAGTGGGCGCACAAAACGTTTGCTGGCAAATCTGCTGGCAATCTTCCGATGAAAACCTCGTAAGTGACTGGAGCACATGCTCCGAGGACTTGGAGGCGGAGGTCGGAATTGAACCGACGCATAAGGCTTTTGCAGAGCCCTGCCTTACCACTTGGCTACTCCGCCGCAAGGAGCAGAAAGCATATTGAAGTTCGCCCTCTGCGCAAGTGAAGTTTTCAACGACTTTTAAATCCAAGCTTCGTGCGGTTCTTCCAAAGGTCGCGCGGCTTGAAAATTCCAGCCGGGGTAATGATCCCGGTAATCAGTTCCGCAGGCGTAACGTCAAAGCCCGGATTGCGCGCACCACTCGTCGGATTGGCCACCCGGACATAGGCGCGTTTGCCGTTGCCATTTTGTGCTTTGGCTTTGGGATTCTTAGGATCAGAAATAATTCCCCAGGCTCCGAGCACTTCATGTTCGTGCCGTTCTTCAATCGGAATATCGAAACCAGATTTCATTTCCCAATCGATCGTCGACAACGGGATGGCGACGTAGAACGGGATCTTGTGACGCGCCGCGAGGACGGCTTTCGTGTAGGTGCCAATCTTGTTCGCCACTTCACCGGTGCGGCCCAGCGTCCGGTCGCTGCCCACAATGACCATGTCGATTTCCCCGCGTTGCATGAGATGACCGGCGGAGTTGTCGGCGATGATCTGGTGGGAAATTTTCTGTTGGGCGAGTTCCCAGGCCGTCAGGGTAGCACCTTGGGAACGCGGACGTGTTTCGTCGCAGAAGACATGAAACTTCTTGCCCTGTTTCTGCGCGGCGTAGAGCGGGCCTGTCGCGGTGCCGATATCGACGAACGCCAACCATCCGGCATTGCAATGGGTTAACACACGCATCCCGTTGCGAATTAATTTTGCGCCATGCTCGCCGAGTTCCGCACAGTGACGCGCGTCGTCATTGGCAAATTCCTCGGCAGCGGCGAGCGCGAGTGCCTGTTGTTCCTCGATGCTTTCTCCCTTTGCCATGACTTGGAGCACATCGTTCATTGCGTTCACGGGATCCACGGCGGTTGGCCTGGCTGCTTTCAAGGTTTCGTAGACCATCGCGATGTGTTTGGAAAACTGCGAAAGCGTCTTGCCGCGAAAAGCGATTGCGCCCTGGGCAAGTCCGTAAGCGGCGGTGGCACCGATCGCCCCTGCCCCACGCACAATCATATCCTGAATGGCCAGGGCCGTATCATGGAAGTCGCGGGTGCCAATGATCTTGAATTCGTGCGGAAGCAGACGCTGCTCGATGAGCAGGACAGAGTTTTTCTTCGCATCAAAAGCTACGGTGCGAAAGTGCTGAGGCTTGCCGCCAACAAGAACGTTCATGCCAATAAGTTAGCGGCACAAAACAATTTGCGAAGAGGAATTATCGACCAACTTTGCCGACTCTCATGAGGCGGAGCTTGGCGCGAATCTTCTTATAGAACGGACTCAGGCGCAGATTGCGAAGATCAGGGTCCTGCGACATCCATTTGAAATCGCGATAGCCCAGGATAATGGATCGCTCCAACGCCGCCAGCGACAATTCGTACTGGTGTGCAAGGGAGTAACTGCACGAGAGATTATAAAAAACGAGGGGATCCTTCGGGCACAGTTTCGAGAGCTTTTTATCGATGCCAAGGCCATCGTCCAGTTTACCGCGTCTGGTATAATCGTCGCCCAGAATTTGCAGGGCTTCGACGTATTCGGGATCGCGACGTACCAGGCCTTCGAGAAAACTGATCTCAACATCCAGATCGCGTTGCTCTTGGCGGGTCAGCTTCTTGCGCAGGTTGTTTTTGGGCATACTCTTTGAGCCTTATTTATAGCTGGGCGATTCCCTGATGTCTAACTTATTTGATTTCCAAGCGGAAAAAAATTCGTTACACCGCACCGGAACATGACACCCCGTCCAAAATCGATTCACTTCTCCAAGGAAACCAGCCGATGAAATGTTTTGTGACCGGCGCTTCAGGGTTTATCGGCGCGAATCTGGTTCATGAACTGGTCGCTCGCGGACATACGGTGAAGGCCCTCGTCCGGCGTGAGAGCGACATGCGCGGGACCAAAGGGGTAGAGTTCGAAAAGGTTTTCGGGGATGTTCTGGATCGAGACCTACTGGAAAAAGAAATGCGCGGCTGTGATTGGTGCTTCCACGTCGCGGCGAGTTATCACCTCTGGTTGCGCGATTATAAACCAATGTACGCCGCGAACGTCGACGGCACTCGCAACGTGATCGAAGCGGCTGGTGCGACGGGTTGTTCGCGGATTGTTTACACCAGCACGGTCGGCTGCATCGGGTTGCCGAAAGAACAGAACGGGCAAATCATTCCTACGGATGAAGCCACGCCCGTCTCCGGGGCGCAGATGAGCAATCATTATAAAATTTCCAAATGGCAGGCTGAAGAAGTCGCGCGTGGACTCGCGAAGAACCTGCCGGTGGTGATCGTGAATCCGAGCGCACCGATTGGCCCTCGCGACGTGAAACCAACTCCTACCGGCCAGGTGATCGTCGATTTTCTAAATCGCAAAATGCCGGCGTATCTCGATACCGGCCTGAACTGGGTGCACGTCCGTGACGTTGCGATCGGACATATTCTCGCCGCGGAAAAGGGACGCATCGGTGAACGCTATATTCTTGGCAACGCGGAGGGCAATTGGACGATGAAACGCGCATTGGATACGTTGCAGGAAATTACTGGACTGCCAGCACCGAAGTTTCAGGTTCCGTATTTCATTGCGTTGACAGCCGCGCACGTTGACGAAACGATTTCAAAGATGACGGGCAAAGCGCCCAAGGCTCCGCTCGCGGGCGTCCGCATGGCGAAATATAAAATGTGGTTTAATCCCGCAAAAGCGATTCGCGAGTTGGGCCTGCCCCAGACACCACCCAAACAGGCGCTTTCGGATGCAGCCGATTGGTTTCGCGAGAACGGTTACGTGAAATAAAGTGATTGCCGAATATAATTTCCAAAAAGGTAGCAG
>JAQGOU010000229.1 GCA_028293445.1 Verrucomicrobiales bacterium
CGGCTCGCAAGGGGATTGATAAACCGGCGGATACAAAACAGACGGCCAAGCTGAAGATTAATTTCAGCCGCTCCGGCAAGACGGTGATGTGGGATCCGAGCTGCGAATCGTTGTTGGATTTTGCCGAGAAATCCGGAATCCCCATGGACTCCGGCTGCCGGTCTGGCAGTTGCGGGACCTGCCTGGTCGCGGTGAAATCTGGATCAGTTCAGCACTTCGGTTCGCATGATGCCCCGGGTGAAGGCGGTTCTTGTCTGACCTGCATCTGCAAACCCGAAACCGATCTTACTTTGGAAGTATAAAGAACGATGATCACTGCTCCTTCACCACGGCCAGAACGGTGGGACGACTCTACCTCTTTTGGCAACGGGTTGTCCGATGAGGAAGTGGATCGTCTGTTGTCCGTTTCGCCGTTTCGCGAGATGGAGCCCGACGCCTTTCCGAAACGATTGCCGTTGCGCGGCATTCTTCGCCACGACACCCAGATCCGAAAATACAAAGCCGGTGAAATCGTCGTTCGTCAGGGGGATTACGGCACGTCCGCCTTCTTGATTTTGTCCGGCGAAGTCCGCGTGGTGCTGAAACCTGAACTGCCCCCACGCGTGCTTGGACGCAAGGAGACGGTCCGGCCGAGCGTATTTAAAGTCCTGAGCCAATTCTGGAATTCGAAACATTCCGAGACGAGAAAACCGTATGAACTTAAAGGTGACGAAGGTGTCGCATCGCGTCAGGCCGATGATGGTCACGTGAAGGTTTTTCTTCAGGACGTCCCGCGCGTGCTGGGCAAACATCAAACGGCCACCATCGGTCCCGGTGAAGTTTTTGGAGAAATCTCCGCACTCGGTCGCGTGCCGCGTTCAGCGACGATCTTCGCCGAGAACGATGCCGAGCTGCTCGAGATACGCTGGCAAGGTTTGCGCGACCTTCTCAAGTACGACAAACATCTCAAAGCGCGTATCGACCAGGTTTACCGCGAACGCGCTCTGGCGAGTCATCTGCTCCAGATGCCGATCTTCCAAAAGTTAAGTCCGGAAAATCTGCAAAAGATCATTGATGAAGCGGAGTTCCTGACCTTTGGCGAATATGATTGGTCGGGCGATTACAAGCGCCTGGTTAAATCAGGTGCGGCCAGCAGCGCTCCCAAAGAACCTGTCATCATCCAGGAAGGGGATTATTTAAACGGCTTGATCCTGATTCGCGCCGGCTTTGCGCGCCTGAGTCAGAAGTACGGACGCGGACAGCGCACCCTCAATTATTTGGGCAGTGGCCAGAATTACGGCCTGGACGAGATCGCGCACAACTGGAGGCACAAAGAGGACGCGCTCCCGTTTCAATACACGTTGACGGCCATTGGTTACACCCACGTGATTGTCATTCCCACGAACCTGATTGAAGAACTGATTCTGCCGACCTTTCCCGAAAAATCATTGCCGCCCCTGATTCCAAAGAAGACTGCGGATAAACTGCCGGAACGGAACAACGCCGCCGCCGCGCAGATCGGCTCGGACATGATGGAATTTGTGGCCGAGCATCGCTTCTTCAACGGCACTGCGACGATGTTGATTGATCTGGAACGTTGCACGCGTTGCGATGATTGCGTCACCGCCTGCGCTTCGACCCACAATAATAATCCCCGCTTTTTGCGCAATGGACCGATCAACGGCAAGATCATGGTGGCCAATGCGTGCATGCATTGCATCGATCCTGTTTGCATGATTGGCTGTCCCACCGGTGCGATTCATCGAAACTCATTTGAAGGTGAGGTCATGATCAATCAATCGACTTGTATCGGTTGCCAGTCCTGCGCCAACAATTGTCCTTACGACGCAATTCGCATGGTTGAAGTGCGGGATACCGACGGCGAAGTGATCCTGGATGCGGAAAGTAAATCGATCCTGAAAGCGACCAAGTGCGACCTGTGCGCCGATCAATTTGGCGGGCCGGCGTGTGAGCGGGCGTGTCCTCACGACGCCCTGGTGCGGATCAACATGAACGACCTGCGTACTTTTGCCAAATGGCTCAAATAATCATTTCCAAAAAAGCAGGCCGACGGATCAAACTCGTCTTCTTCCTGATTCTTTCCGTTCTGCTCGTGACGATTTGCGTTAAACGCTTTGGTCATTTGCCTCGCGCCACGCATCTCACTGGATGGTTGCTGCTTTCGTTAATGCTCATCCTCGCGCTTTATAATGGTCGTAAAAAAATTCCTTTTCTTCCGTTGGCGACATCGAAAGGCTGGCTGCAGTTTCATATTTACGCGGGCTTTTTCACGCTCCTCCTGTTTCTCGGGCATCTCCATTTTCGTCTTCCCACCGGAGGCGTCGAATGCACGCTCGCCGTGCTTTATTCCTTGGTGATGGTCAGTGGATTTGTTGGCCTCTTTATTTCCCGTTCATTCCCGAAACGGCTGACCTCGCGCGGCGGCGAAGTAATCTTTGAAAAGATTCCGATCATTCGCCGTGATTTTCGGGAAAAGGCAGAAGCGCTCGCCCTCAAATCGATTCCCGAGGCACAGGCTTCCACACTGGCGGATTTCTATGTGTCTGAATTGAGCGATTTCTTTTCCGGTGCACAAAATTTCTGGACGCACCTGTTGGAAAACCGCGGCCCGCTCAATCGGCTCCTGAAAAAAATTGAAGATGTGAGCCGCTTTCTTAATGAAAAGGAACGGGCCGTCATGATTCAAATCGCCGAGTTGGTCCGGCAAAAGGATGGCCTCGATTATCATCGCACCTTGCAGCTCACGCTGAAGCTCTGGTTGTTCGTCCACATTCCGTTGACCTATAGCCTGCTGATTTTGTCGTTCGTTCACCTCGTCCTTGTTTATGCGTTTTCTGGAGGAACGGGATGAAAGACCAGCTGCCATCACCGGATTTTAATTCGAAGCCGTATGAACGCCCCAACCAGAAATGGGTCTGCGGCCAATTATGCGAAGGCAACCCCTGTCCCATTGGACCCGATGGCAAAGGCAATTGCGGCGCGCTCGCCGACTGTCGTCCTGCTCCGGGCAACGACGCAGGGGATAAAAAGTCTTATGTCTGCACGCGTTCCAAAGACCTGGGTGGGCCGTGTGAAGAAGGACCGCGCCAGGACGGCAGTTGCAGCCATCCGCCGCAGCGTTGCCAGCCGGCATTCAACTTGCGCACCAAGCGCGGGTTGCTTACGAAATCGGTGGTCACTTGCACGATTGCGTTACTGCTTCTGACGTTCTACGGATCATGGCGCTGGAGATTTGTTTCGCCCGGTGAATTGTCGGTGAAACATCGCAGCATTGCCTTCCAGCAGAAAGCGCAGGAACTTCACAGCGCGAATCAGGAATGCGCCGCCTGCCATTTCGCCGGAAAATCCGGGCCAGTCGGATGGGTGCAAGCGGCAGTGATCTCCGACCCTGCGCCGCATGAATTTAAAAAGCTCTTTTTAGTTCCTGAGCCCGAGACGACTCGCATCGATCTCTCCTGTCAGAAGTGTCATTCACTGCACACGTTTCATGAGCCGAACGTCGCGTGGGAATATTCGTGCTCCGCTTGCCATCAGGAACATAAAGGTGCCGTTGGGATGAAACAACCCGACGCCCGACATTGCACGCGCTGTCATGGGGATACCGAAGTGATGGGTCTCGCGAGTCAGAAAGGGCACATGATGGAGGCCGGGCTGTTTGAGTTTCAACACGATTGGACTCGCCGCTCGTTTAAAACGCCGCGTCCGACAAATGGTTACACGCAAGTCATTCACGAATTTGCAAAGGATCATCCCGAGTTTCAAATTCATACGGAGAAGTTTACGGATCCGAATACGTTGCGGTTCAGTCATGCCACGCATGTTGGTAACAATCCGAAGATGACGTTGCTGAATGGGAAGAAACTCGACTGCGCGGCGTGTCATCAGCCTGGTCCCGGCGGCGTTTACTACAAGAACGTGACGTTCGATAACAACTGTAAGAGCTGTCACGCCCTCCGCTTTGATAAAGAAAATCCGGAGCTGACGGTGCCGCACGGTGATCCGGCATTTGTGCACGCTTTCCTGCGCAGCTTGCCGCA
>JAQGOU010000273.1 GCA_028293445.1 Verrucomicrobiales bacterium
CGTTTTGCCGATAATGCGCCAGCAATGTTTTATCTTCGTAGATGATTAAGGCTTTGCGGATCGCCTTGGATAACGCCTGAATTGAATATTCCCCGAATTTAATTCCAGTCGCGTTAGTTTCATCGTCAGAAATGTCGATTACCGAATCGTCAAGACCGCCAGTGCGACGAACAATCGGGATCGTTCCATAACGAAGACTGTACATCTGGTTTAGTCCACAGGGCTCGAATCGTGATGGCATTAGAAAAAAATCGGCTCCGGCTTCGATTCGGTGCGATAAGCCCTGATCAAAGCCGATCTTTACGGCGACTTTGTCTGGATAGCGGGCAGCGAGCTTGCGGTAGGCGGCTTCGTATTCGGGAGAACCGCTGCCTAATTGAATAAACTGCATTTTGCCGGCAAGCATCTCAAATAAGGCACCGAGTTGAATATCGATGCCTTTTTGGTCGGCTAAACGGGAGACGTTGGCAAACAGCGGAATTGTGCTATTAACCGGCAGTCCAAGTTCCTGTTGAACATCAATCTTATCAGATGCCTTTCCCGTAAGATTCCGTATTGAATAGGCGTGCGTCAGATAGGAATTTTGTTCCGTATTCCATTCCTCGTAGTCGACGCCGTTCAGAATTCCGGACAAAACATTTTGTCGGCCGCGCAAAATGCCATCCAGCGCACAACCAAATTGCTCTGTAGTGATTTCACGTGCGTAACGTGGACTGACGGTCGTGAGAGCATCCGAATAGACAATTCCAGTTTTTAAACAATTCGCGCCGCCAAAAAATTCCACGCCGTGCGGATGAAAGTATTCGGTCGGCAAATTTGTGAGTGGATATTGCTCGCGTGGGAACCACCCTTGATACGCCAGGTTATGAATCGTCAGAAACACTCGTGGCGCGTTTCCCCAACCGTCATGCATTTTCAGATGTTGCACAAAAAGCGGAACGAATCCGGCCTGCCAATCGTGGACATGAATAACCCTGGGTAAATTTGGCAAGTAGCGCGCAAGATTTACAACGCATTTGGAAAAGAACAAGAACCGCTCGGCGTTGTCCGGGTATGACAGGTTCCGATCCTCGTAGAGACCCGGACGATCGAAGTATTCTGGTTGATCTACAAACAGAATCCGCAGGCGTTCTGATGGTTCATGTATACAAGCTTCGCCATAAACACGCCGATCCGCCATCGGGAGATCAAACTGCCAATTAAATTTCTTAAGATCAGGAAATTTCTGGCGAATCCCTCGATACAGGGGTGTGACTATCGTGACCTCATGCCCTGCCCTCGCCAGAAACTTTCCGAGCGCACCCACCATGTCAGCGAGTCCGCCGGTTTTGGAATAAGGATGCAGCTCACTGGTTGCTAACAGGATTCTCATGCGCGTTCTCTGCGGCAGAAATTACGCATGGATTCGGTCGGTTTTCAAATAAGGCTGCAGAGCCGGTGGGATAATAACGCTCCCGTCCGCCTGCTGGTATGTCTCAAGAAGCGCTACAAACAAACGCGCCAAAGCCGTGCCGCTGCCATTTAAAATGTGGGGGAACTTATTTTCGCCACCATCAACTTTGAAACGCATATTCATCCGGCGCGACTGGAAATCTTCGCAATTGGAACAGCTCGAAACTTCGAGATACCCCCCCTGCCCCGGCGCCCAAACTTCAATGTCATAGGTTTTCGCGCTCGCAAATCCCATGTCGCCCGTGCAAAGCAGGACGATGCGATAGTGCAGCCCGAGCAATTGTAAAACCTTCTCCGCGTTGGTGACCATTTTCTCCAGTTCATCGTAGCCGTGTTCTGGCTTGACGATTTTGATCAATTCCACCTTGTCGAACTGATGCACCCGAATCATTCCTCTCGTGCCCACGCCAGCTGCTCCCGCTTCCCCTCGGAAACATGGCGTATAAGCGCAATATTTAATCGGCAGGCTTTTCTCGGGCAGAATTTCTTCGCGATGAATATTTGCGACTGGTGTTTCGGCCGTTGGAATCAGATACAGCTTGCCCATTTCCTCCTGCTTATCACCTTCCACGACGCCGTAGTATTGATCTTTGAATTTTGGAAATTGTCCGACCCCTTCCAGGCAATGTGGTCCGACGACGAACGGCGGATTAACTTCGGTGTAGCCATGCTCATTGCTGTGCAACTCCAACAAGAATTGAATTAACGCGCGTTCCAGTTTTGCACCCCAATTTGTGTAAAGCACGAATCCACTGCCGGACAGTTTTGTAGCTCTCGCGAAATCGACCAGCTTTAAACTCTCGCAGAGCTCAATGTGTGTCTTCGGCTTGAATGAAAAATCAGGCTTCGCGCCATGCATCCGAATCAGCGGATTATCTTCAGCGGTTTTTCCCATCGGCACGCTCTCGTGTGGAAGATTCGGAAGGCTGATCAAAATCGCGTCCCGTTTGGGTTCAATCTCTGCAACCTGCTTGTCGAGCGCGGTGATCCTGTCACCGATATCGCGGGTTTCTATTTTCTTGGCTTCTGCTTCTGCGATCTTTTTTTGCCCCATCAACGCACCAATTTCTTTAGAGACTTTATTGCGCTGCGCTTTGAGCTGCTCGACTTCTGCAAGCGTCTTGCGCCGTTGTTCATCCAGTTGCAAAACCTCCTCAATAAATTTTTCGTCTCCAGCGCCACGACTGGCAAGACGTTGACGAACAAAGTCTGGGTTTTCGCGAATCAGTTTTATGTCGAGCATCGACGCATTATAGAAATGCGACTTTCGAGGGCAAGGGGAACTTGCTCGATTTACGAGGGGGGCCAGAGACTTGAATCTGGACGAGTAATCCTTACTTTGGGCCAACAACCCGCCATTTGGAATTAATTGGCTGGTTCGCATGCAGCAGCCCCTGGGCGACAGCCAACGAACCGTTCATAAACCAGATCTTCAATAATCCGCCGCTTTGAAAAATCAAATCGGTTTCGCCTTCCGAGGAAAAGTCCGCCAGCGTCACAGCGTTCCATGATGCACCTGGAGTAACCGCAAACTGTCCGTTTGTGCCGCCATTCGCATGAACGACGGCAAATGAAAGGCAGTCGGTGGAAACAAAATAATTTGTTCCAGCGTCAAAACTGCCAAAATTCGTGCCGTTCATCAACCAGGCAACAAGAAAACCATCCGGATTCTGCGTTAATAGATCGGGCGCTGTTCCAAATCCTTTCGCGTGGAAATTTCCAACGCCAATAAATTTCAACGGTCCAAACCCCCAATTCGTCGAGGCGACGGGGAAATACGGCAGGTCACCTCTACGGTCATCGCGGGCATAAAGAATAATCGGAATGGTATTCACAAAATTGGTGCCATTCATCTGCCACACTCCAATCGTGTCGTCCGACGTGTTTTGCGCAATCAAGTCCCCTGACCCGTTACCATCCAAATCTGCCACGCTCGAAACCCGCCACATCGCATTAATAGCTCCGCCACTGTCGAGGTTTGCCGTTCCAATAAAATTAGTTCCGTTCATAAACCACACAACGAGTGCCCCGTTATTTGTGCTTTGGAACAAAACATCTTTTTGACCGTCATTATTGAAATCACTCACTCCAGCCACGCGCCATGTTGGATCAATAATCTGGTTATGGTTTAATGTGATATTTTTAAGAAACCCGGTGCCTGACAAAAACCATGTGATCAGGTGCCCATCATCTGCGCGGATCAGCAGGTCTGTCTTGCCATCGTGATTCGGGTCAAAGGGCGACGTGGTGACAAATACGAAAGCGGATAGGTTAGTTGTGGAGACAAGATTTGAGACAACCACATTATAAGTGCCTATGTTCGTTGCGTTCACCCCTTTGACGATATACTGGGCGGTGGTTGCGCCAGTAATGTTCGTTCCATTCAGTTGCCATTGATAGCGTAAAGGAGCACTACCGCTTGCATTCACGCTCAAGAGAACGCTTTCATTCGTATTCGCAAGATATTCTCGCGGACCGCTCGTAATTGATATCGGAGTCAAGACACTTAATCGCGCCAAAGCACTCGGCACCGATGCCGCCGCGTTTTTGACAAGAACCCGGTAACTTCCAGAGTTCGACGTTTTCAGGTTCGTGACTGATAACGAAGAATTCGTTTTCCCGGCCATATTGATGCCATTGAACTGCCATTGATAAAGAAGCGGCTCCGTTCCATTGGCTACAACTGTGAAAGTCGCCGTCGAACCTGTTGCATTTGTGTGTCCCGTCGGTTGCGTAACAATAACCGGAGGAAAAATTACACTCAGTGCGAACTCGCTGCTCGACGTTGGCCCTGCATCATTGGTGACCGTAATGTAATAAGTGCCTGCGTTGGTGCCCTTCACGCTTAGAACCGTGAGCGTAGTGTTCGTCGCACCATTGACTGGATTTCCCTGGAAATACCATTGATAACGAAGTGGGCCATCCCCGGTGGCTCGCGCGATCAATGTCACTGACTTCCCAAGAACGACCGAAGTATTGGAAGGAGATTGTGTAATCACTGGCGGCAAGATTTCATGAAATTTTCCAACCTGAAAACCTGTCCCATTATCCAGGAGATAAACTCCGGAAACGGCATTTGAAAATGCGAGCAACGCTGATCCGTTGCCGAAGGACGAATTGCTGAGCCCAAGGAGAACCGTCGAGGCATTCGACTCCTCATTGGTGTCATTGCCGGTGCTGGTTTGACCGTTACCGATGTTCTTCAGCAAATAGCTTCCGTCTCCATGGAGATACATGCGAAAATGACCAGTCGCGATGAATGGTGCGGCGCCCGATGTCGCGGTGAGATCGAAAATCCTGTTTGATGGATCGACTGGGGCGGGTCCATTGAACAACTGAAACGTTCCCACTTGCGTTCCGGTTACACCAGAAGCGGTCAATCGGTAGGAACCACCCGCGACGGTCGTGAACTTGATGCTCACTGTAAAAACATTTGTGCCTTGGGTCAGCGTCAAGGTGGCGTTGGTCTCGCTATTCTTGACGTAGCTGAATGTGCCGGACTCGTCCGTAATGTTCGGCGTCAATCCGTAGATATGGTATGTGTTGCCCGCATCGGACAGGACCAGCGCCAATTTTCCCGAGGAGGCAAGCTTTGGTGGAGCGCCACTTGTGATCGTAATCAACAATGTTTTACCATCTACACTGGATGGCGTTTGCGCGTTCACTGTTGCGTCAAAAAGCGCGAGTATGCAGAAAGTGAGCAGAGCGACATTGAAACCGCGTTTTGAATCCATCATCAGGCGACTATTGTGTCTCAAAACATCCCCTTTTGCAATTCCGCATCTTGATGTCCACTAGCACTATCGGTTTTTTCACGTCGTTCCGCGCTCGATGCCCTTAAAGCCACTTTCTATTGGGCTCTGCGGATGAGCACCTTCGTTTTAGTCTATTCGGAGATTATTCCTCGTTCATGAGGAAACGAGAGCAACATCGTTGTACTCCCTTTTCCCGTCACCACGAAATCGAGGTACAACGCCTTGTACCGTCAAAAGCCCACGGCGGAAAACTCGGGTACAATGCTTGTACCCGGAAAAATTGCTGCGGGAAACCGGGTAAAGAGCGTTGTACCGTCTTTTTCCGTCGCGGGAAAACGGGGTACAAGCGTTGTACGTCAAAAAATCCCGACGGAAAACTGGCGTACAACGCGTTGTACGTCAGAAAATCGCTTCGGGAAATTGGGGTACAAGCTTTGTACGGTAAAAAAACGTTCCAGAAAACAGGGTACAACGCGTTGTACCCCGATTTTCCGTCGCGTCCGAGCGACATATCACGCGTTGTACCCTCTTTTCTGGCTAGATTTGACCACATTTGCCGTTGTACC
>JAQGOU010000280.1 GCA_028293445.1 Verrucomicrobiales bacterium
GGGAGAAGTAATCCTGCAGGTCGTTTTCCATGGTTTGGTACGCGAGGTTACCGACAAACAATCTATTCTGGCTCATGACTTGGTTAATCTGCTCAAAAAACCGGGTGGAAGGATCTGCACCGGCAGGGACCTCTGACTGTCTAAATAACACTGACAATCTGTCTTTCTGACACCGACACCAACGTTTTTTTCGCCGACATCTGCGGTTTTAGCAGAGCGGGTATTACTGTCAATGGCAATTTGGCGTGCAAGGGATGCCGGCAGGCCCCCGTACCAATGGTTCAGAGGACTTCTTCAGAAAAAGTGGCGATGCCCCCGTGGAAGGTATGGCTGGCCATCGTCAGCCAGACTTCAACCTTTTCCAGACGCGTTTTTGAAGCTTAAAAAGGTTCAGAAAGTTTTCCAGGTGCATTTTAGAAGCTAAAACGGACCTGGAAAGTTTTCTGGGTCGGATTTAGAAGCTAAAAACTTCATGGAAATAATTCCGGGTCCGTTTTTGAAGCTAAAAACTTCTTGGAAACTTTTCTGGCTCCATTTTAGAAGCTAAAATGGACCTGGAAATAATTCCGGCTCGGTTTTAGAAGCTAAAAAGTTCCTGGAAAGTTTTCCAGGTGGATTTTAGAAGCTAAAAACTTCATGGAAATAATTCTGGGTCCGTTTTTGAAGCTAAAAACTTCTTGGAAAACTTTCTGGGTCGAATTTAGAAGCTAAAAACTTCCTGGAAATATTTCCAACAAATTTATATAGCGGAAGCTCAAGGGTTTACGCTGATTGGCTTCTTTTTCCGCGTTTAAGGGTGGAATAGGCTCCGCCAACGGGTCACAACGGAGAGAATTTCGGCAATTGGAGGCTCCTCCACGCTTACGCGCCCGCTTCTTCGGGCTTTTCGGACGGTTCGGCGACCGGTTCCTTGGATTCTTCCTTTTCTTCCTCTTTAGCGCTCGCTTCGTTCAATTTTACGGCGCCGACGAATAATCCTGTGAAAAGACCACCGCTCATGAGGGTATTACGAAAGAAAGTCCAGGTTTCAGGCCAATTGCCGGTCCCTAAGGTCATCGCCCTGATCCAACCGGCCAGATCCCTAGTGTATTCCGGGTTGTGAAAGGGATTTAGGAGCCATGACAAGGTATTTGTGATCAAATAAAAGAGAACCGCACCCAACAAACCGCCTCCAAGGAGCCAATGAAAGGAGGTTTTTGGGGTAAATCGCTTCCCAAGCAAATAGAGCGCGGCGTAACCGACATAATTTCCCGCCATATATATAAGAACCGGGACCGTAAAGCATTCGTATCCCAAGGAGAATTGATAATAGCAGTTGAGGGCCAGATCGGTCACGAGGAGCGTTACGGCCGGGATCCACCATACAAGCCGTCCAGGAAAGAAAACGCCCGCGCAAAACGCGATCGCATAGACCGCGCTGAAATTGGGCGGCATCAAATTCGGCACGCGGCTCAGGGCCAACATGAGCAGCAGCAGAATCGGCAGGAAAAGTTTTCCTTTCACGACGAAACATTACGACAACAGATATCGGTGTCGAGATGAGAAAAATTCGGTCACGGCAGAACCGGCAATCCTTCCCGAAAAGAAAACTCTGTGTTCCCGGCTGCGGTGTGGTTAATTCGTGCGCGTGGAAAAACTTTTTGAAATCGTGCACGAAGACGCCGATCTGCTGGTGATCAACAAGCCGGCGGGACTCGTTTGCCATCCCACTAAAGGCGATGAGTATTCAAGCTTGATCGGGCGCATTCGCCTGCACCTAAACGGAACCGCCAAGCCGCATTTGATTCACCGGCTCGATCGGGAGACGAGTGGAATTGTGTTGGCGGCAAAGAATCCGGAGACCGCGGGTGAGCTCGGAAAGATTTGGGAAGCACGCACTGTGCAAAAAGAATATCTCGCGATTGTTCACGGTCACCTGCCGCAGGATCACGGAAACATCGATGCAGCGATCGGCGCCGACGAGAAGAGTAAAACCTATATCAAAGATTGTGTGCGCGAAGACGGCACGCCGGCGCAAACGGAATACTGGTGTGAAAAAAAGTTCCACCGCGACGGAAAAGATTTTTCGCTGCTCCGAGTTCGTCCCCGGACAGGACGTAAACACCAAATCCGCATCCATTTGCAGCACATCGGCCATTCGATCGTGGGCGATAAGATTTACGGCGGCGACGAAGATTTATATTTGTCGTTTGTGAAGAGTAATTTAACCGAAGAGCAGTCCGCACGATTGATTTTGCCGCACCAGGCATTACACGCGCGTTCGCTCAGTTTTAAATTCCGCGGAGAGGAAAAAACATTTACGTCCGCGCCGGAAGAGTGGTTTCAAAGTTTTTACCGCCAGGAGTGAAAGCTGATCCGGCGCGGGACAATCAAAGTTCGTTACTTCGCGATGAATTGATGATGAAGAGATCGGGCTGCTTGCTTCGTCGTTGGCTCAGGCAAAAGGAAATCTAAAACCGGCGCTTCTGTGGCGGTGCGCCGTTGCTTCAAAAGAAAATTTCGTATCCATCCGCCCGCATTCGTGGTTAAAAACTTTCGTGTTTGAAATTCCCAAGACCATGCGCGCCGTCGTTTATCGGGGCATCAACGATTTAAGATTGGAAACTGTTCCAGTGCCGACAACAGGCGATGACGAATTGCTGGTCAAGGTTGCCGTTTGTGGTGTCTGCCCGACCGACATAAAAAAGATTCATTACGGCACAGTGCCGCCGCCGCGGATATTCGGGCACGAAACGGCGGGGACCATTGTTCATGTCGGCAAGCGCATCAATAGGAAATTTAGAACCGGCGAACGTGTTGCGCTGCATCACCATATTCCTTGCCTGAAATGCCACTTCTGCCGCCATCGCGCTTTTGCGCAATGTGAGACTTACAAGAAAACCGGAATCACGGCGGGATTCGAGCCAGCGGGCGGCGGGTATGCCGAATATGTTCGCGTCATGAATTTCGTTTTACCTGGCGTCGTGAAAATTCCGGCAAGGAACTCATTCCTCGAAGGCGCCATGCTGGAGCCGGTGAACACTATTCTGAAAGCAGTTAATCGCCTAAACCTGCTGCGTGGCGATTCCGTCATGGTAGTTGGGCAAGGGCCGATCGGCCTGATGTTCACACGTATTCTGCGCTTGCGCGGGATGAAGGTGATTGCGAGCGATCTGCTGGAAAGCCGTTTGGCATTGGCTCGAAAGCTGGGCGCGCGTCTTGCAATTAGTGCGAACGAGGTGAACTTTTCTGCCAGGGTGAAAGAGGTCAGCCACAAGGGAGCAGGGATTGATGCCGCTATTATTGCGGTTCCTTCTGATTCAGCCGTGCAACAGGCGCAACAATTATTGCGAGGCGGCGGACAAATTCTTTTGTTTGCACACACGGTGCGAGGAAAGGTCAGCGAAGTTGATTTTTCCGGTGTCTGTGTGGATGAGAAAGATTTTCTCGGCAGCTATTCAGCGGACGTTGAGCTGCAGGAGGAGGTTTCGCGGCTTGTTTTCTCGCGAAAGCTCGACGTTCGCGGCCTGATCTCACATCAGTTTCCCCTTGAAAACACTGGGGATGCTGTGGATTTGGCGTCACACCCTACAGGGGATTCCCTGAAAATCGTCGTTTCGGTCAAAAAGGAGTCATAAACGACACGAAAGTACTTTACTCGGAGATTTTAATTGGTTATAAAATCCACACTTAGCACGCATACCGTTCAAAAATTGGACCTGAAAATAAAATAGAAAGCAATTGACACTCAAACCCGACTTTGAAAAACTCTTTGTCGGAAAACAAACAATGAAAACTAAATCATTAATTCTTACGGCTCTTCTGACCGTCGCCGGCACTGCGGGTTTGATGGCGCAAAGCAGCAATGTTTACTCGCAGAATATCGTTGGATATATTTCGCAATCTTATAAGCAAGGTTATCAGCTTACGGCTTGTCATTTTAAGGGCTCACCTAATAATCAGATCAGCACGATGATCCCTACGGCTCCTGATGGCACGTTTGTTTACAAGTTTAAAAAAGGTATTGGCGGTTACACGGTGGATAGTTTTGTTGATGGGGCTTGGGAAGGTGATGATGCTAGCATGCTTTTGAGTCCTGGAGATGGATTCTGGGTTTATGCACCCAGTGCTTTCACAAACACCTTCGTCGGTGAGATTCAATTGGGTTCAACGAACACAATTGGTAACGGCTACACTATTTTGAGCTCTGTTATCCCGCAGGCTGGTAAGTTGCAAACTGATTTAAAGTTTACGCCAAAAGAAGGCGATTTTATTTTCCAGTTGAAACCCACTGGTGGTTATAAGGTGAATGACTTGGCGGATGGCGCTTGGGAGGGTGATGATGGTGGAAATGAGCCTACAATCTCTGTCGGTGAATCCTTCTGGGTTTACTCAAATCCTGCCAGCGGTGCGCATACAAATTGGTCCAGAGACTTCATTGTTGGGCCTTGATTTATTCTTGTTAACGTTTAAGACATAATTTTATACATAATATCCATATGAAAAAGTCACTAGTAATTGCATTTGTAGCTCTGAGCTCTGTTTTGGGTTATTCTCAGGGGACTGTTAGTTTTAATAATAACGTTGCTTTCGCCACGCCTCCGTCCACTACGCCTGGTGTTGGTCAAGTTCCCGCCAACGGTCATGACAACCGATTGGTTTATAATACTGACAACACTACTACCCTTACGGGCACGAACTGGGCTGCGCAGCTTTATTATAAGGTTGGCTCCGGTCAGGCAGAAAGCAGTTTGGGTATCATCAGTGGTGACACATTTAGCAAATTCCGCGTTGGTACCACCTCCTCACCGGGAACTTGGAGTGGTGCAACAAAGACATTTGCCGATGTGCCTATTGGAACTACGGCTACTTTACAGGTCCGTGTTTGGGATGGTTCCTTGTTCGGTACCTACGCTCTTGCTGTCGCCGGCAACGGCGTGACCGGAAAGTCGGTTACGTTCAACTACACCCCGCAGGACACAACGCTGCCAGCAACCCCGATTGATGCTAGCTTTATGTATGGCCTTCAATCTTTCACGGTGGCCGTTCCTGAGCCCTCAACAATTGCACTCGGTATCTTGGGTGCTGCTAGCTTGTTGGTTGTTCGCCGTCGTAAGCAATAATCACTGTGTATTTTCCGCAAAGCCGCCCTTCTGGGCGGCTTTTTTTTGTACACAACTTTCTGCTACTCCTAGTGTTAACTTAGGTCTAATTCTGGATCGTTTTCAGATTGGCTTTGCCGAGTTAATCCTTTATTCTGCTACTATGACTTTAAATCTCAAAACAGTGGTTTATTTGCTGGCTGTTTTGCTTTTTCCCTTATCCATTCCAGCAGTTAGTCCAGAAAATCCATATCATACAATATTAGATCGCAACCCATTTGGGTTAAATCCGCCTCCAGCGGTTTCTACGAATACTCCTGTCGAGCCTCCACGGAATATAAAATTTAATGGGATTACTTATGTAGGGGGAAAACGGAAAGCCTTTTTTACCATTCCTGGTAAAGATCCCAAGGATCCTCTCCAGTATGTGACCCTTGGTGAAAACGAGAGCACCGATATTTTGGAAGTCACAGAGATTCGCAAGGAAGTAGGGGAGGTTGATGTGGTAAATTCCGGGATTAAGATGGTCTTAAGCTTTAAGAACAATGGAAACAAAGGAATGCCAGGGACTTCCCCAATTGCGGCTGCGGCACCAGTGCCGATTCCAGCAGCCCTATCCCCTGTCTATGCTTCTGCGGGCAATAATCCCGTTGTAGCGGGACAGACAGGATTCAATAGGGCGGGAGAATCGACATCTTTCCAACCGAATAGTTTGTCACCCAATCCTGTTGTCTATAACGGCGGCGTAGTGCGGTCGCAAATTTCAGGACGCATGTCTGCTTCCGGGCAAGAGTCTGCCATAGATCCTGTTCAAGAACGAATGAACATGTTGGCACAACATGCCATCGCAACAGCTGCCTCTGAGCGCAATGATCCTATAACAGTTTACAAGCCGCAGACTGATGCAAAAGTGTATTCACCGGGAGGTGTCGCTGTGACAAGACGGCCTCCCCCCCCGCCACCGCCGCTGCCGCCAGCCCCGCCTGGTTTGTCTGCTCAAACTGGAGAGTGATTTTATAGAAGGTATTGTCCGATTGACTGAGCGGCTTTTTTGCACATAGTATTACGCGGCTGGCGTGTTCGTCTATCGGCTAGGACGTGGCCTTCTCAAGGCTGAAAGACGGGTTCGATTCCCGTACGCGCTACCAACTCTTCCTCGAAACCTATTGCCAGCTTTTTTCACGTCGCTCATTTGTTTTTTGGCTTTGAACTTTGAAGCTTGATCCTTAAACTTCGCACAGTGCAATTTCAGATTATTTTCAATCCTATTAGTGCCGCGGAATTAGCCAAAATGCCGCGCGAACTGCAGTTGAATATTCTAGGGGAATTTCGCGGATTGCCGCAGGAGGTCTTAACAACCGATATGGAACAATTCGGCAAACTGGAGCGCAGTGGCAGGACGCTGCACCGTTTTCGCCTCGGCGATTACCGCGTCTATTTTGAGCGCCACGAGTTGGGGGTTGTGGTCCATCGGATCCTGAATCGCAATACGCTAAAGGATTTCTTGTTCCGTTCCAACCTGCCGTTGGCCGAGGATAAGGCACTGGAAGAAAATCCAAAATTCTGGGCGCTGATCGAATCGACGAGAGCAGCGTCGGCGAAAGCTTAAGGGATACTCAGGCGGGCAAATCTTCTCCCAGCTCGACGTTCCAATACGCAAGGTCGAGAAAACGTTTCCAACTTTCGTGGGGGTTGTTTAATCCAAAACTTACCTGGACAAAAGGACGCCATTTCGGTCGTTTCGGTTTACGGATTAGATGAATCCCGGCTTCATGGGGTGTCCGGTTTGATTTTCTGGTGTTACAGGGAATACAGGAGCAAACAATATTTTCCCATGTCGTAGGCCCGCCGCGATCACGCGGGATGACGTGATCAAGATTCAAATCTTTGCGCTCGAAAATTTCCCCGCAGTATTGGCACGTGTTGTGATCGCGTTCAAAAATGTTATGGCGGGTAAACTTCACTTCTTTCTTGGGCATGCGATCAAACATGACGAGCAGAATCACTCGAGGTATGCGGATGCGAAAAGAAACCGTGAGAATGCTTTCTGGATGCGGCGCTTGTTCCGACAAATCCCGCCATTGAGAAAAATTAAACGTATGGAAACTTCCTTCGTCGTCGCTCAAAACCGCGTGTGCATGACCTTCAAAAATAAGGGTGAGCGCACGGCGAGCGGTGCAGATATTAACCGCCTGCCAGAGACGATTCAGCACGAGGACATGCTGATTCAGAAAGGAGCTCATGACGCGCGCAAAGTATCATACCGCTTTGTCGAGTGTCAACGTAAGCGCTTTTTTTCATTAGGGCTTTCTCTCATAAGTCATTGCAAATGCATCCGATTCTTAATTAGGATACACCGCTTATGAGACGAATTTCTGTTTTATTGCTGCTGCTTTCGCTGCTCTGCGTCGCGCACGCGGAAGGACCCGATGACGAATATATTCAAATCTACAGTTTGATTCAGCAGGCTGATACGGCGAGCCAAAGTGGCGATTCGCGCAGTGCTGCCGAAAAATATCTGGAGGCCCAAACTTCACTGCAAAAGCTGCAAAGGATTTATCCGCAGTGGAACGAAAGAGTCGTCAAATATCGACTCGGCTATATTGCGGACAAGCTGGTCCCCCTTGCGAAATTCGTTCCGCAGTCCGGCGCCACGCCGACAAACCTGCCCGTGAAAAAGATGTCGGCTGTCGAAATGGAAAAGCAAGTGAAGCAACTCGGGCAGCAGGTTCAACAACTGACCGAGGAACGCGAAGATTTAAAATCAAAACTCGAAGAAGCGTTCTCCACGAAACAGGTCAATCCGCGTGATCTGAAAAAAGCTGAGGACCGGATTACGACTCTCGAAAAAGAACGCGACCTGCTGAGAACTAATTTGGAAGAGCAGAAAGCGCGCGAGAAAAAGTTGGTCCAGCAGGTGCGTGACGAGGTTTCCAAAGCCACCAAGAAAGATGCACAACGGCTGGCGACCCTCGAAGACGAGCACAGTGCGTTGCTCCAGAAATATGATGCGATGAACAAACAAATCACGTCCGCTGATGCTCGTCGTGCCCAGGAAACCAAAGCGATTGAGCAAGAGCGGGATGAAGTCCAAAAGAAGCTTGCAGCTGCCAACCAGCAACTTGCCAAAGGACACGGTTCCGAACTTGAAGCAGCCCGCATCAAACAACTTGAGCAGAAGTTGGAAGAATCCAACCGCCAGCTTTTGCAATTGGCCACGTTGCGCGAAGATTTGCAAACTCGCGACATCGAAGTCCGCCGTCTTCAGAAGGTTGAGCTTGAACGCGATGATTTGCAGCGCCGTCTGGCTGCGTTGAGTAATCGCCCGGATGAAGGTAAGCCGATTGAGTTGCGTCCGCTTCCCGAGAGCGAAGCTGTGAAACAGCTTGAGAAAGATCGCGCCGATCTGCGCCGTGATTTGGATACGGCTCGAAAAGAACTCGCTTCCATGCAGGCTATTCACGAGGAAGATGTTCGTCTCCGGGAACAGCAGAACAGGAAGTTTGCTGACCTTCAGGCCGAACGCGACGCGTTGCAAAAGAGAATTGGAAATGCAACTGCCACGGTGGAGCGCAGCGAAAATGGTTCCGTCGACCTGGCAAAGTTAAAGCAAGTGGAAGAGGAGCGCGACCAGATGAAAAAGGATCTCGACGCAACGATCAAGGAACTTGCCGATCTCGAAGCCAGCAAGGATGAAAACCTGTTGCAAAAACGCGGGTCCCAAGCGGCTGAAGCAAAGAAAATCCAAGCCGAACTCGCGGGACAGATCGAGCAACTGCGCTCCAAAGTACAAGTTTACGAGACAAAACCTGAACCCTTCACACCCGAAGAACTGGCTCTGTTCAAAAAACCAGAGCCGCAGGTTGTTAAGGTTGAGAAGACCAAAGAACAGGCCCCTGCATTGCCGGCAGACGTAGCTTCGACAGTCGTTGAGGCAGAACGTGCATTCACCGAGCATCATTTTGAAGATGCGGAAGCCAAGTACAACCAGGCGCTTAAGTCGGACGAGAAGAACGTTTC
>JAQGOU010000285.1 GCA_028293445.1 Verrucomicrobiales bacterium
GAACCGGGACGAAGGCCGTCGCCGATGCTGAAGCTGACGTCGTATGCGGCCATGATGGCGCAGATGTCGTCCCAATGCGTGTAGAGAAAACTTTCCTTGTGATGCGCGAGACACCATTTCGCCATGATGCTGCCACCCCGCGAAACAATTCCGGTCATGCGTGAAGCGGTCATCGGAATGAAACGGAGGAGCACACCGGCGTGCACGGTGAAGTAATCAACCCCCTGCTCTGCTTGTTCGATGAGCGTGTCGCGGTAAATCTCCCAAGTGAGGTCCTCGGCTTTGCCACCGACTTTTTCGAGCGCCTGATAAATTGGAACGGTGCCAATCGGAACCGGTGAATTGCGGAGAATCCATTCGCGAGTGGCGTGAATGTTTTTGCCGGTGGAAAGATCCATCACGGTGTCCGCGCCCCACTTGGTGGCCCAACGCATCTTCTCGACTTCTTCTTCGATGCTGGAAGCAACGGCGCTGTTGCCGATGTTGGCGTTGATCTTCACGAGGAAATTGCGACCGATGATCATCGGCTCACATTCCGGGTGATTGATATTCACCGGAATAATGGCGCGACCGGCGGCAACTTCGGAGCGAACGAATTCTGCGGTGATTTCTTTCGGGATACGTTGCGGAAAGCGTTGGAAGACGGAAGGCGTGTAAGGACTGTTCGCCGTTTGGCTCGATCCCGCGTGTTGTTTGTTGATGTCGCTGCGGAGGATGTCCTTAGCCATATCCGACATCCTCGCCTGGCCCATGTTTTCGCGAAGCGCGATGTATTCCATCTCGGGCGTGATGATCCCCTGTTTCGCATACCAGAGTTGCGTGACCGGAGTCCCTTTGCTGGCGCGTAACGGACGACGACGCTGGCCTTTCAAACCCGGAAATTCAACGAGACGATTCTTTTCCGCCTGACTGGCGTACTCGGCGTGTTTACCGGAGAGATAACCGTTGTCCTGCGGTTTCACTTCTCGACCTTCGTAGGCGTCCACATCAGCGCGTGCGCTGATCCAATTCGCGCGCAACGCAGGGAGACCTTCGTCGGAACTGCCACTGAAATTTGGATCGCCCCATGGACCCGAACAATCGTAAACGCGCACGGCATCATTCGGCACCACACGGCCATCGAAACCTTTGGTCGGGCTCAATTCGATTTCGCGGAACGGAACCTGAATGTCTTTGTGCATTTTGCCACTGACGTAAACTTTTTTGGAATTAGGAAGGCGGTCCGAGCTTTGCGGTTCGAGCGATTCTTTTGTGGCGATCATAAAATGGGACGAAGAGCCGGAGAGATTGTTCCTTGCGCCGGCATTATCCGGTTCAAGTTAACGGGTCATTTGCACTCGCGCGCAAAACTCTCAGCGTCACCGCGATGGTGATGTGGCTCCCCGATGAATGCGAAGGTAAAAGCCGCGGCGCATAGCGTCAAGAAAGGTCGTCAAAGAAGTGTCCCCTTCAGGACCAGCATTGCCATCGTAAAATAGATGACCAACCCCGTTACATCGACGAGCGTCGCTACAAACGGTGCGGAGGCCGTGGCCGGATCCAGGCCGCAACGACGCAGGATGAAAGGCAACATGGAACCGGATAATGTCCCCCACAACACCACTCCGATCAGGGAAAAGAAGATAACAAGCGCAATCAGGTGCCAATGCGGACCGTAGGCGTGAAAAGCAAAATGCCAGAAGGCGATGCGAAGGAAACCGATCGTTCCAAGAATGACGCCGAGCGCCAGACCCGAAACGAATTCGCGCCGCATGACCGTCCACCAATGTCCGAGCGTGACTTCCCCGATCGAAATGGCGCGAATAATCAAAGTGGTCGCCTGCGAACCGGAATTGCCGCCACTGGAAATAATCAGCGGCAGAAACGTGGCGAGGACCACCGCACGTTCAATCTCGGCCTGGAAGAACGCCATCGCCGTCGTCGTCAACAATTCGCTGAAAAACAAGATCACCAGCCACGGTGCCCGTTTCCGGACCATCTTGGCGGTGGATGCCGCAAGGTAAGGTTCATCGAGAGCCACGGAACCGCCGAGCTTTTGGATGTCCTCCGTCGTTTCCTGTTCCAAAACGTCCAGCACGTCATCAATGGTGACGATGCCAACGAGTCGACCTTCAGAATCCACGACAGGCAGCGCAGTGCGGTCGTACTTCTTGAAAATCTGAATCGCGTCCCGTTCGAGGTCCGTTACTTTGAGCGCGACGAAGTTCTCGTTCCGAATCTCACGAACTTTCACCTCGAGCGGACGAAGGAGAAACTCGCGGATGCGGACGTCATCGACCAACTTGCCCTGTTCATCGAGAACATAGACAACATTCAGCGTTTCGCGGTCGGCCCCGTTCTCGCGAATGTAGTCGAGCACTTGTTTGACGGTCCAATCATCGCGCACGGCGATGTAATCGACCGACATGAGGCGGCCGACACTTTTTTCCGGATAACCGAGAAGATTCTTCGCGATCTTGAGTTCTTCCGGTGACAGAAGTTGAAGAAGTCCGGTGACGGCCGTCGGCGGCAATTCTTCAAGAAGAGCGGTGCGATCGTCCGAAGACATCTCGTTGAGGATCTTGACGACATCCTCTTTACCCATCGCCTGAAGCAGGCACCTCTGGTCGTCGTACTTGAAATACTCGAATACGTCCGCCGCGAGGTTCTGGGGCAAGAGACGGAAAACAACGACTTGCTCCTCGACCGGTAAATCACCAATCAGCTCAGCTAAATCGACGGGTGGCCATTCAGAAAAGATTTCTTTCAGCGCGCTGAAATTACGCTCTTGGATCAGGGTCCCGATTTCCGGGCCTAGAAGTTTTCCGAACATGGTTGTGCGGCAACCTGATCTGGTTGCGAGGAATGTCTAAACCTCGAAGAGGGGTTAGGCAAAACAAAAAGGACGGACAACAGATAAAAGTATGCGACTTAAGCTTCGAAAGATTTTCCGCAACCGCAACTTTGTTTCGCGTTGGGATTCGTAATCTTGAAACCGCCACCGGTTAAGGCGTCTGAGAAATCGACGACCGAACCTCGAACATAATTGGCACTGAATTGGTCAACCAGCACAGGAACCCCGTAAAATAAAGCAACGATGTCGTCGTCGCGCTTCTCGTCGAACACCATTCCATATTGCAGCCCGGAGCAGCCGCCACTTTCCACGTAAACGCGTAGACCTTTGTTCGAGCCGTCCTTTTCCTTGGCGATCATGGACTGAACTTCTTTCGCGGCGCTCTCAGTGAGACTGACAACGGTGGTTTCAGCGGTTGTATTCATTGCTGCGAGAAAATTAACGGAGGACGAAACGTGTGTCAAACGCGCTTCCCTTACTTCTTCGCAGCGTCCAGATGCGATTGAGCAATGAGAATTTTCTTTTCAAAGACAGGACCGAGGGCTGGCAGGATCCGTTTCAGACGTTCATAAACCTTTTGTACCGAATCCCATTCTTCCCGAGACTCCAAAATTCTCACAGCTGCCAAACCGGCTTCTTTTACCCAAAACAAATCGCTCTCTTCGTCATCGATCACCTTTCGATATTGAACAAGAGCGGCAATTGGGTTGCCCCGATGTTCAAAAACCTCTCCGAGCCCAATTTGCGCCTGATTACGGCAGGAAATGTCGGCACCCTGCGACTGGATGGAGTTCTCATACGCTTGTTTCGCAAGGTCAAACTCCGCCTCATTGGTTTTAACTATCAGAGCCCATTGCTTATGATAGTCCCCCATGCGCCCCCATGCGCGCGCGGACAAAGGGGAGTTCGTTTCCAGAGCCAGCGACTTGGATAAGGCATGGATCGCCTCGCCCAACGCCTCTTCATTGGTGTTTTGCAAAAAGCG
>JAQGOU010000316.1 GCA_028293445.1 Verrucomicrobiales bacterium
ACTGACGAAAACCTTCGAGAATTCGCAGGGCCTGCTCGGGTGACCACGTTGAAGCGGCGTAAACGCCGCGCTCCTTTGGCCAGCGCCTCTACGATCTATCCGGAAATTTCTTTTGGCAATCGCTCTAACTTTGAAGTTTGGTGTTTCTTTCGATCACGGCGGAGTTTGAACACGATAAAAACGCCGGGCCTGCAGCAGCGCATTCGTGTCCGTGACCTGCAGCGTTCCACCGTCACCGACAATATTCGTCGTCAGAGTGCTCCAGTTCGTCGAGCCGAAATTCGCGTTCCATTGAACACGATAAAGAGCGAGCGGCATGCTGTTGAAGCTGACCTGAATGTTCTGATTCGTGCGCGTAATCCCCGTGAGGCGTGGAGGAGCCAGCGCCTGCTTAACAGCCTGAAGCAAAGGGTCGCGTTGTCCGACTGGTTGACTGGCGCGATAACCCTCGCCCAATTCCCAGATCATAATTCCGCCCAGACGCCGGTTTCGCGCAAAGCTCACTTTGGCCTGACAGGCATGCTCGTCGTCGTAGGAAATAAATTTATCATTCGAGGAGCCCGCATTATCAAGACCGAGATACGCCGACTGCGCATTCGTGTCCCAATGATAAAGATTCGATTGGTAGTACGTCGTCATGATGCTGTCAAAGCTGGCCGTCGTGAGCGTCGGCGCAGTGCTCCACGACTGACGCGGACCGGTGATGCCATTGGTCGTATTCACGACTCCGCCGCTCCAGATTTTTCCGTAGAACGCGAGGCCGATGCCAAGTTTTTGTGGCGACACCCCGGCATTCGTGAACGTATTCACCATGCTTTGCGTGGAAGGAACGAGTCCGCCGGTGCTGGGAAAACGATACCCACCATCGTAGAGCGGCGCATTATACCAGCTCACCCATCCCGACCAGGTGCCCGACATGTCGTAAGTCATGATGTTGATCTGATCGAATTGATTCTGCAGCGACGCAATCAACGAAGGTTGCCAGGCCACAGCGGCGCACAGCAGAGGTCGGGGTGTGATGGTATTCAACCGCGTGCGCAAGCCATTGATAAAAATGGCAAATTGATTCGTATCGGCGGAATCGATCGGCTCCCAGTCGATATCGATTCCGTCGTAGCCGCGAGCCACCATGAAATTGACGAGATTCGTCGTGAACTTCGTCATGTTCGTGCCGCTCGTGGCCGTAACAAATGAACTCCCCGCGCCGCCGACACAGATTAATACTTTTTTGCCAGCCGAGTGCGCTTTGGCGACCAGGTCTGACGAATTCGCCAACGTCACACTATTAGCGCTGCTATCCAACGTGCCGTCTGTATTCGGCAACAGCGCAAAATGAATGACATGCGTCAGCGCGGTGAAATCAACTTTGGAAGCAGGCATCGCGCTTTGACGATAGCCGGGATAATACGCCGTGGACCAAAGCTCCGCCCGAGCCAGCGGACAAACCAAAAGAACGAGTATCAGCCAAAAGATTCGCCCGCTACGTAGGATAATGGGTACGACTCGGTCCATGGCTGTCGTTCAGCTTAGAACAAACCGGAGTCGTGGCCAAGTGGTTCTTGTCCCTAAACTGTCCTACAAATGAGTGGCTAAAAGGGAGATGTGTTGGCGACGTCAGGCGCGTTTGGCCTTGCTAATGCTTTTCGCAACGCTGAATTTTTATCGCTGTTCCGTATGGTTCTAATCAATCAAAGAAGTCGTTTTAAAAGCACGTTCCTCTGTGTTCTCGCTCTTTGCGCCTTTCTACCGGCCTTCGCTCAACCGCTTAATTTCATGGTCGGAGCGCATGTCTTTTCTCGGCCGGAGGCGTGGGAATGGGTGGATCTGCCTCAGAAATCTACCATGAGCGCAAAACTGCTCATTCACGGCAAGCCCGGCGAAGCGGATGTCGTGTTCGTGGAAAGCAAAGCCTCCGGCGGTTGGGCTTCGGCCGACGAGACAATCGCGCGATGGCGAAAGAACTTTATCCAGAGTTCAGAAGCTCAAAACTTGCAGCGCGAGCAACATAAACTCGCAAAAGCCACGGTGACGTTCCTATGGCAGGAAGGAACTTACAAAACGACCGGCAACTCGGGAGCGGTGATTCTCCATTCCGATTTCGCCCAATATGGAGTCATCATTGAGAACGGGACGAACAACGTTCTGGCCAGGGTATTGGGCGACAAGGCCGTGGTTGCAAAGGCCAGGGAGGAATTTCAAAAGCTCGTGGAAACAGCACTATCGGAGTGAAGCGCCACACGGGGTATCCTTAACGCCCGCCACAATTTAGTGTCGATCCTACGGACTTACCCCTTTACCCTTTACGTCGTGCGACGAGTCCGTTAACGGCTCGACAGGTCGCCGCCGGATTTTTTTCTGGTAATTTTGCTCAATGGAAGTTTCCAGCCGTCGATGAGCGTGCCAGCGATGGCCAGGTTCGAGGTCAGAAACTTCAAGCGCGCGCTGTTTTCACCTGGGTTGCTCAGGCGCTCTTGCAGGTAATACGGAGGCAAGGCTTGATAATAAACCGCAGCCTCAACGGTCTCCCACGCCGGGATCTGGTCGAGCGGGATTTCGTAACGAACCAGGTCTACGCCGATGTTTTTCGGATTCGTGACCGGTTTGCCGCCGAGTTCCACCGGGCGAGTGTGTTCGGCATATTTGCCCTCGGGAGTCCAGCCCAACGGCAGGAGCCGGTTGCGTTTGATCTCCTTCCAGAGACTCAGGAAGCTGGTGGTCAGCTTTTCCCGATCATCGAGAAAGCGTTCTTCATAAACCTGCACCTGATCCTGCCGCGTAATGACATCGTAGTTGGGCTGAAGATCCTGCCAGTTTTCAGCGAACTCACTTTTCAACGGCGCCCCCTGCGGGTCGACCAAGACACCGTTGGTGGAAACGCGCCCCGACGACCAGAGCAACTGGCCTGTGGCATCGCGGACGTTGAGCTGCAGAAAAGCGCGGCGGAAACCGACGCCCGACGGGAAACTGTGCCCAGCCAAATTTGTTACCCCGACATGAATACTGAGCTTGCCGTCTTTTTCGGAGAGCGGATCCATATTGAGCGCCACCGTCTGCTCTTGAGCGAGCTTGGCTGCTTCACTAGTCGCAAGTTCGTGGCGGTCCATCGGGAAAAAGCGTGACGGCGGAATCGTGATGTACGGATCGAACGGTGTTTGGCCCAACAAAGCGCCGAATTGCTGGAACATCGCCATGGTGAAGAGATTGATGCCAGTCAACGTGTGGCGGCGAAACGGCGACCGCGCCGACAGCGTAATGTTGGTGTCGGAAGCACGCGTGGCAAGGTTCGGAAAATCTCCATCTTCGACATTTGCGATTTGGACGGAAAGTTTATTAGTGGGCGAGCCGATGTGGTCAGGCATGTGGCAATCGATGCAGGACCGGCTCGTTGGCGTGGCAGCCGGTTCGTCACTGTAACGGCTATTGACCCATTCCATGTAGGTGGTTTGCTCGTGCGATTTCTGGAATTGTTTCGGGTTCGGATGCGCTGGTGCAATGCCTGGATTCGTTGGCATGATGTCCGGCAACACCGTGTGACACGAACCGCACAGCGCGCTTTTGCCGATGGCTTTGCCCTCGCCGGGAGTAATGCCGAGGCCCTTTTCCATCGCCCATTTCTTGATCGGATTATTCGTATCCGAATTGTCGCTAAACGGTCCAAAAATTTCGTGCGGCGCGCCAACGGCAAATTGGGCATTGAAACTGTCGTCGGTGCCGAGCTTGTCCGGCGTGATGCGATGGCAAATCGTGCAGGAGACACCGTCACGAGCCAGCGCGCCGTATTTGGCGAGCTTCGGATCAGCGTTGGTGGATGACGGCGTGGATAGAATCACCTCCGGCGTGAAATATTGTGCGGCGTGGTCGAGATGAAGCTGGCGCTGCCCCATCGCGCCGTGGCAACTGAAACAAAAATCGGAAATATAGTCCTTGTAGCCGGGACGCATCGTGCGTTCGGCTTCGAGCTGCGCGAGGAACACCGGGTCACGACCCGATTGCGACATTAACGAGCCGTTCCATTCGCTCCATTCCGAGACGTTGAAATAATTCGAGTGGCCAGGGTTCGGGAGCATCATCATCGGAAGCCGGTTGTTTTGCAGATAACTGGCGTCGTGGCAACCGACGCACGCGTCACTCGTAAGAAAAGGCGCGGCATTTTTTCCATCGGGGCCGGGCCGGGCGGGCACATGATTATAGACGAGGTCGATAGGCAGCGCGGCAGGAAGACCGGCGGATTCAGCGGCAGGGCCGTTGGATTTCAATTCTTGTTTCAGGTGCGCCAGCATTCCGCGATTGTCCTCGTCCATTTTCTCCGCGGCAGCGATTCCGTTATTGAAACTAAAATGCGGCGCGGAGTTGCGGCTTGAAAGGCGGGGCCGCACCGAAATCCCGGGCGCAGGATTTTTGATATAGGTGTCCGTGGTCGGATCCTTGCCGGTGATGTTGCCGAGGTGGATAAATGTCAGCTGATTATTATCGGCCGAGGTGTGGCACGAAAGACAGAACGACATGCCGTATTGCGCGAACGGCGCGGGCGTATTGACAAACCAGATGTACCAAAGCCAACCGTCTTTGGACGCACCCTTCTGCCGCAGCATGACAGCGTAACCAGTAAGCTCGTTCGGGGGCGGATTGGTGTTGGTTGGGTCGGGATCGCCATTGAACATTTCTTTGATGATCATCGAGCCGTCGGGGATGTCGCCCTTGCGATTGTTTTTCAGCCACTGCACCACGCCAGCGGAATAATAAATACGCACGCGAGAATGTGTCATGTAAGCCGCACCATCCTGATACAGCATAGGATCGCTCGGATTGGGCTCAACATATGGGCCGGTCAGGCGAATATTCTGGCTGCGCGGATAATAATCATGGACCCAGTTCGAGTAGGTCAGCGGTTTCGCTTGAAGAAAGGCAGTGAATAAAAGCGTATTGAGGGGCGAAAGCGTGATGGTTTGGTCGGGCGGGAAAAGGGCCGCATCAAGGAGTTTTAAGGCCAGTTCGTCGCCGGCCTTCGGTGGTTGAGGCGGCAAGGCGGATTGCCAGAGGCGGATATAATCGTCGGTCGTCATCTGGCCGTTTTTGGCCGCGACCGTTTCCGCGCAGAGTTTGCGGAAATTGGCTGGGTTCAATTTCTTTGCACTGGCCGCGTCAAGGGGCAGTGCAAACGCCAGGAAAAGAAGAGCGCAACTAAAAAGATTTTTGATCTTCGCCAAAAAACGAACGGAATAAGATGCCATAGATGCCATAGTTGCCATAAATCCAAATTTGCCAAACCGCGGATACCGATGTCCTGGAGGACTATAGCGAAGCGAGGAGGTGAACGAAGCTAAAAGTATTCTCTACCGTATGGATTGGATCAATCCAGTCCCGAAAAGGGCAGAGTGCCATGGACTCAAAGTATAAACTCATCGTAGCCCACCGCATCATGAATGAGGTCAAGGATTTACAGCAACCCTCTCGGTTCTTCGCTGTTTTCGATGGAATGAAACGCGAGTATTGGCGTTTTTCTGCAAAGTGTCGGCGTCCCTGATCCGATGAATGATTCTCCCTCACCCTAGCCCTCTCCCGCTGGGAGAGGGAATCGGAGGGCCGTGGGTTTGCCCGGGATCTCGGGCGGTGCGCAGTGTCCGGCGTGGACTGAATGGTTTGACAACGGAGGCGCAGGTCCCCTCTCCCAGCGGGAGAGGGCTAGGGTGAGGGAGAAAACATCCTGATACCAAGGCGGCTTCCATCTCTGCGAGATACATTTGCATTCCACTGAAAACAGCAAAGAACCACCTCTCCCCTGGCCAAGGAAGCCAAAGAGATTTGGGCGTCGAGAAGATCAGGCCATCGCCGACAAAGGTTATTACAACAACTTGCGGGTCGGTTCGTGATTTGTTAGACCGAGATGGAAGCTTGGCGAGAGATTTCCTCGGCCCCATCAACGCCAGCAACAACGAGTCGTGGCCTAATTCCAGCGTTGCAAAGAGTGGCCCAAATCGGCCCCGCTATCGCGGGCCCGGCTTTAAAATTCGTGCTGATCTGTGTAATTCGTGTCGAACGTTTTTGCCAGTGCCGGTTTCCATGACGCCATTTCCGATCCAACATCACCCCCCTTTCCTGTTCCGGAGCAAAATTCCGAACCGACATCGACCCCCTTTTCTATTTCGGACCCGATTCCCGAAACGCCCGCGTCCGGCGACCAGAAAATGGTCCCAATTCCGAAACGACATCGATGCCATTTTCTAGAAAAAGGCTCCAAAACGAACCAACATCGATACCATTTTCTGTTTGGGAACAAAATTCC
>JAQGOU010000379.1 GCA_028293445.1 Verrucomicrobiales bacterium
GCGTAATCGGCGTAGAGAGCTCGACGCTCAACGCCTTGGCGCGTGCGATCACTTCCTGCGGATCAGAAATATCGGCGGGCGTGATCTTGTTCATCACGTCCGCGGCCGCATAGCCCAGCATGCGCTCGGCGCCGACATTAAAGATCTGGATGACACCTTTTGCGTCGGTGGCAATGCTCGAAAAATTGGCACTGTTAAAAATCGCGCTCTGCAAAGCCCCGGCCTTGAGCAGGGCCTCTTCGCGTCGGACTTCTGTGATGATCTCCACGGCAACGGGGTCGCCATCGAGATTAGCTTTTTCTTTCATATTGTTCGGTCTTAAAAAATTTCTGATCTCTGCGAAGTTTATGCTTCGCTAAAACGTAAAGTTGTCTTTGCCCGGTTTACCGCGCAATGCATCCAATCCGCCCAGGTGATGCTTCAGACAGGCAGCCACGTCCGGCAGAAAGACTGGCTTGGCCAGGAACGGGAACTTCCCAAGATATCCGCCAACCGCCTCCACTTCTTTTTTTGTGATGGCTGCGCTCAAAAACACAATCGGCACCGCGTTCAATTTGGGGTTTGCTTCGATACGCGTCGCCAATTCCCAACCGTTAATGCCGGGCATTTTTAAATCCAACAGGATCAAGTGGGGTTGAAATTCCTCCGCTGCGGCCAACGCGATTAACGCATCATTTATCTCCCTGACCACGTAATCGTTCGTCAACTCAAGGTAGAGTTTCAACAACCGGGTGTTGCTCGACTGGTCGTCCACAACCAGGATGCGCTTCTTTTCAGGATTCATGGCGGCTTTCGGGTTCCAGGTGACGCTTCACACAAGCGAGCACCTCCGACAGCACGATCGGTTTCGCAAGAAAAGGAAAGCCTCCGAGCTGCCCTCCACCGGCATCCACTTCTCCTTTCGTGACAGCCGCCGTTAGAAAGACAATCGGGACACCTTTCAATTTTGGACTCGCTCGAAACAAAGCGGCTAACTCCCCGCCTCCCAGCCCCGGCATCATTACATCCAGCAGAATCAACTGTGGCTGAAACTCCTCGGCCCCGGAAAGTGCCGCCCCGGCATTATTCTCTTCCCTGACCACGTAACTAGCTTGTTCAAGGTAGAGTTTGAGCAGACGTGTATTTTGAGTTTGATCGTCTACTACAAGGATTCGTTTCTTCTCTGGTATCAATGTCGTTTTCATATTCGCAGCTCGTTTGGTTTGCTTCCCATCTCATCATTTACTCAGTTGATCTTCTATGCAGGCGATCACTTCTGGGAGTACGACCGGCTTGGCCAGGAAGGGAAAGTTCCCGACTCGCCCGCGACCGGCCTCAACTTCTGCTTTCGTCACGATCGCCGTCAGAAACACGATCGGCACGGATTTCAATGTGGGATGCGCTTCAAAACAACGGGACAATTCCCCTCCTTCAATTACCGGCATCATGATGTCCAGCAGGATCAAGTGAGGCCGAAATTCTTCCGCGGCAGAAATCGCCGCCGTTGAATCGTTTTCCTCCCTGACCACGTATCGGTCGGTTCCTTCCAGGTAAAGTTTCATTAAACGGGTATCGCTGGGTTCGTCGTCCACGACCAGTATCCGTTTCTTCTCAAGTATTTTTGTTTCCATAATCACACTCACGTTCTCACCTCGAATCCTTCGGTGACTTTAGCGGTTTAAAGCTCTTGCGCTCCGGATCCTCACTGTCAGGCAGCGAATTTGTTTTGGTCATGTATTTACGTATCAACCAGTGCCGTTGGATGCCTTCAATCAATCGCTCCAATTCACGCATTGAGGTCTGTGTTTGCTCCACGAGGCCGGGCAGATCTTTCGCTTCGTTAGCTACAGCGTCGGTGATTTCCGGAAGGCGAGCGGTGCCATTCTGGACGTTCTTCACGGCTCCATTTAAATTCGTCACCACACCCCGCAACTGATTCATGGTTTCGTTCGCGCGGGTCAGGAGTTCCTGCGCCTGGTCTGCCAGAACGGTTTCAGTGAGCAGTTTGCCCGCAGTGCCTTTGCCTTGTTCGACTCCGCTGGCGAGGTGATCGAGTCGGGCGACGAAATCGTGCAACTGCGCACTATTCGTCTCCAAGTCCCCACCCAGCTTTGTCCACTGATCCAGTGCTGCGCCGGATTTCTTTACGACCGGAACCAATTCCGACCGCAAGTCCGTGAGCAGCTTTTCCATGCGGCTGAGCGAGTCTTCGGAGACGAGACAAGTTATTTCTGGCCTGGTCGCCATCAGCGCCGCGCCGGTGCCGCGGGTGATTTCCATGAATGAATCGCCAGCCACGCCAAAAACCTTCTTGATCGTCGCCGTTGAATCGGTGCGTACGAATCGCTCGAAGTCGCGCCTGATCTTTATCTGCGCCGTCATCCGCCCGTCGTCTGCCACAGTGATGTCGTCCACCAAACCGGCCGATACGCCGAGAACAACCACTTCATCGCCACGGCGCAGTCCGGATGCACCCGCCTCCGGCAGCACAACATCGAAGGCATACTTACGGGCGAACCACCGCTGCGAATGTCCGCTGAAAACTACACCCGCCAGAACCAGCGCGAGCACGCCAATCACAAACAAGCCGGTCAGCTCATTCACGTGACGAAATTTGAAACGCGTTTCCATCAGGATTCCTTTTCCTCCACCTGCAATTGGGAGCCAAACATTCTGGCCCGGGTCGTTGCGAAGATGCCGGGATGATTCCAAATTTTGAGATCTGTGACGGTCCAGAGCACGGCGGCGCCACGGCGACGCGCGGATTGCACCGCGCTAATGAGGGGTGCCAAAAGGTCCGCATAAACGCCCCGGACTGGTTGCTCGAGGATGATGAACGCTGGCTGGCCAAGGAATGCACGAATGCATGCGGCCTTGCGCAAGTCCCACCGCCGCATGCTCTCGGGCAGGCCGCGGGGCAGGCCAGGCAGGCCGAAAACACGCGCCAACTGCAGTGCTTCTTCGGTGATATCCTTTTCGCTACGCCGGGTGTGGTGACGCTCCGCCAGCATGATATTCTGGTCTACCTCAAGGTCGGTAATCCAGCCTTCGTCTTCAAATAAGCGGCCGATCTTCCCGCGCAATCCGGCCGCGCGGTCGGCAGATATCCGTTGCCAGTTTTCGCCCAGAAACTGGATGTTTCCTTGCGTCGGCGGCACGAGCCCTTCTGTAGCATCCGCTAATGGCAACCGTTCGCCCTCGCGTTCCATGCGCACGAGCAATAATTCGCCCGCATGGAGATTGAAGGAACTGTTCCACAATCCGCTTTCGTAATGCGAACCAGACTCAATAGTGACGTCGCTGAATTCTAAAATGGCAGGGGAAGCATTCATTGGCGCGCATCACATATAGGTTAAGAGTGAAACCACCGCTGATGTAAGAAACAGTGCAGCAAGGGATCGGGCCAGAGCGCGTTTGGCCGCCTGTGGCACTTGCATGACCCCTCCCTCTACGCTCAATCCTTCAGTACAACAAATGACGGCGGTCAGCAGCGCCGGCAGAAGACACTTTACGAGGAAGCCAATCGCGTCGAACGGATGAACGGCTTTAAAGACACTGTTAAGAAACACGGTGGGGTCAGGGTTGGCCAGGCCGGTAAATGCACCGAACCCGTAGCCACTCGCAAAGGCTACAAACACAAAAATCACGGTCAGGCAAAACGCAGACAACGCCATGGCGAGGACACGTGGCAGCACGAGAAACAGGAGTGGTTCCAGGCCCTGCGCTTGGAGCACGCGCACTTCACCTCCGGTTTTCATAATGCCCAACTCCGTGGCGATCGCGCTGCCCCCGCGCACGATGAGCACAAAGTTCGCGAAGAGCGGCCCCAGTTCCCGGGCAACGACCACGACGAGCAACGGCCCAAGTTGTCGAGACTGCCCGAGCTTGCCGGTCCATACACCCAACTGAACCACCACAGAAATCCCCATTAACACTGCCACGATGAGAATGAAGCGAACCGATTCCACGCCGAAGAAAAGAACCTGCCGCGCAAACATGGCCCGCACCGTTCGACGCCAACGCCGCGGCTGAGCGCTGAGGAAGAGAGTAGTTGCCAGCACCGCGAACAAATACTGTACCTCACGGGATTGCGTCCGCACGAACCGCCCCACATTCGCGAGCGATTGCAGAACAAGGTGGCACACGCTCACCTGGCTCACTGTTTTTCTGCCAGAATCATTCATCGGTTCTACAAGTTTTCTGACTCAACTTGTGAGCAGTTCGCTCACATGCGACATGGAGGGCACGCGATCGCTGATCACTTTGATCGAAACAAGGATTGGCACGGACAAAAGAGCGCCAGGCACTCCCCAGAGCCAGGTCCAAAAAATCAAAGATACGAAAATGACGACTGGATTGAGGGTGAATCGACGCCCGAGCAATACCGGCGTGATCAGGTTCGCTTCAATTAAGTGAAGCATCAGATAACAGAAGGGCGGCAGTAGCCCCTTCCCCACTGTGTCGAAGGTCAGTAAACCAACTGTACCAAGCACAAATACGCCGGCGACCGGGCCGAAGTAGGGAACAAAATTCAGCACTGCCACCAGCATTCCCCACATGGCCGCGTTCGGCACACCCATGAAGTAGAGACCGGTCGTTGCGATCAAACCCACGCCGAGGTTGATGATCGAAACCGAAAACAGATAATTGGAAATGTTTTGCTGAATTTCATGGCTGATTTCGACTGCGCGCTTTTTGTCGCTTAAGGTCGGCATCACATGAACCAGTTTCTGCAAGAACATGTCACCGGAGGCGAGGAACAAGTAAAGCAACACCAACGTTTCTCCCACTCCTACCAAAAAAATGCCCGTCCAGTTAAGCACTGAGGCTGAGCTGTGATTATCCTGAACCGTAACGGCGGGGGCTTTTTTTTGATCTGCCTTCTTTTCGTCTTCCGTCGCCCCAAGATTCGAAAGGGCCGCCACAGCCGCACTGAAACGCGCGCCTGGCGGGAGAATTTTCTGAACGCGTTGCCGCAACTCGGTCATGTGCTGCGGCGCTTCATTCATCCACGTCAGCGCCGGACGACCCAATTGAATGAAACCAATTCCAAGAGCGGACACCAGCAGGCAAAGCACTACGGCAGCCGAAATCGCAGTGGGAATACGGCAGTAGGAGAGCCACCGGATCAAAGGCTTCAATGTCATGGCGGCAACGCACGCGAGGAAGATTGGTAAAATAACCGGGCGCGCAAAATAAAGAAAAGCAACTGTCCCCAACACAATTAAAACGATTTGCACAGGCGTCGTTTTTATTGCCTTCTCTGTTATTTGCTCACCTTGTGTCGGTTCACTGCTAAGAGGTCCGTCGGCCAGCGGGGTGGCGACGGTTACAAGTTCATCGATCGCTGCCGCTTGAGATCTTGTCGTGACTTCCATATTCAACGCGCCTGTTTTCATTCATCGTTGTGCGCGGAAGGCCGCCCAGAGATCACCGGCCATTTGGACGCATTTGAGTGCAGTTTGCATCCATGAAGGTTTTGCGTCACTGGAAGCGGATTTACTCCGCTGGTAGGCGAACAATCCAGTCACGAGCAGTGCTGCCGCCGATCCAAGCGAACTTACCGAACGCATCGCCTGAGCGACGCCGCGCACATCATTAGTCAGCACCCGCCCTTCGTGCAGTAATTGCACGCGATTGATTTCGCTCTCCGCAATCAACAGCTGTTTGCGCGATTCGAGCGGACTTATTCCAGGGATTTTTCCAAACATGCGCGGTCCTTTCTGAGTTGATCGAGAGTTGCAGGAAGGGTTTTCCAGTCCTGTTGCAGAATGGCAAAACGTCTGTAAAGCACCCCCGCAGTAATCGCGTAAAGGCTGGCGAGAACAAGCAGAACCGCTACCGGCGAGAGATGCCAGAGGAGCACGACAATGCCGACGGTCAGCGCTGCTCCCGCGAGGAAAGTAAACACGGCCACTCCGAGAGCCAAAAGGATGGCGTGCAGGATTCGCTCGCGCTCCTCCTGCACTTCCACCATCAACAGCTCGAGGCGGTTTTCACCGATGGTCAATAACCGCCGCGCGAAATGCCTGGATGAAGCACCAATTTTACCAAAGCTGTCAGTGAGTTGTTCCATGACGGGATCAGTCACGAGTGCAACGGCGAGCAAGTAGATAACCGACGAGCGCACCGACTCCGAGCGCGATGCCCATTGCCTTGTAGGGATGCTCATGCACGGCTTTGTCAGTAGCTTTAGCGCCCTCGACAGCTTTATCACGGACGCGGCCATACATTTCTTTACCGCTTTCCAAAGCAGCGGCGAGACGTTGGCGGGCTTCGCCGACTTTGTCGCCGGCGACATCAGCGGTTGCGGAGAGCAATGCGCGCGCATCTTCGGCGAGCGTGCCCAGATCATCTCTAACTGCTTGTGTTTGCTTATTCATAATGTTCGATTCTTTCATTTGGTTTGTTGATTTGACTGTAAATCGTGTTCGATGAGCCGTGCCCTTTTGCGTTGCGGCTCATCACTGCGTCATTGCTGCTTTTTGTCCAAACTGTTCTCTGATGTCGGAACGAGAACTGGTTTTCCGGGACGACCTTTGCCTTTGTTCTTAGGTGGTTTATTCACGAGATTGGTTTTACCTTGTTCCTGTGGCACCTGTTCGAGCTTGGGCCGTCCGTCTGAGTTGCCATGTACCTTCTCGGATCCTTTTCCATGTGGTTCTGGTCGACTCTGGTTATCGAGCACTTTGGCCTCAGCGTCCGGTTTGGATTGAGCTTTCTTTTCCAATTCGTTCCCGTGCGGCTGTAACTTTCCTTCTGGGATTCGCGCTGACGCCTTCAACTTGCTCGCTTCTTCCTGAGCTTTGCCACGCGCCTCGTTGGCTTGTCTTTGCGCTTCCAACTGATTGGCCCTTTTCCTCTCTTGGGTGTTCCGTTCCAATTGTTCCCTAGCGGCCAAGTCCGCGGCACGTTCTTGAGCCGTCATTTCAGCAAGCCTCTGAGACTCCTTGCTACGCGCTTCTTGCTGTGCTTTGGCGTTTGCTTCATTGGCCCGCCGTTGTGCTTCCAATTGATTGGCTCTTTTACTCTCCTCGATATTGCGCTTTAATTGTTCTTGAGTGGATATTTCCTCCTGACGGCGTTGCACCTCTGATTGTGCCTTGAGCACGCGCGGCCCGCTCTCGCTGTGAACGGTCGGAATATTCTTTTCCTTTTTCTCGTGGCCCGGTAACGCAGCCTGTTGGCGCACGACAACTTCTGCTTCATGTTTGCGACGTAGTTCGCGCACCGCGACTGGCCGGATTTGTTGACCGCTGGCCTGTTCAATGACCTGGGTGCGTGGACCTTCGTTGATGACCGTGTTGTTCACGATTTTGATATTCGTGATGTTCACGGTCTTGTTGACAATGGTCGTGTTGTTGACGACGACGGTTGTCGGACGAACGGGTTGCATGAAGCGCTTGGGCTCGACGAAGACAAAGGCCCTCGGTGCAATGAGTGCAACATTCACCGTGATGGAACCACCCGAAGACATTCTTGCCGACGGTTGCAACGGCGCCCAACCGACGTATCCGCCTCCTTCGTGCCATGAAACCCAAGCGGGCGACCATTGAGTCTGCGGAACCCAATACCAGCCGAATTGCGGACTTACGTCCCATCGACCATAATGGTATGTCGCCCAACCCCACGGCTCATCACTGGCCCAATACCAACCAGCATCCGTGCGCTCCCAATTGCCATTGCAATACGGGCGCCATTCGCGATCGACACGGTTGGGAATCCAACAACGTCCGTAAGAACCAACAATTTCCCATCGACCATAGTCGCTCAGCGGTTCATAAAAATCGGATTCAGTGCGAATCACCACTCCGACCGAACCGATGGAGGCTTCGACTTGAATGGATGGTGGCGGCGCTACGTACACCGGTGGTGGCGCCACGTAGACCGGCGCTGGTTGCACATAAACTGGTGTTGGCGGTGGGATGTACGCCTGACGCGGTTGCGGTTGTTCCACATAGGTGGTGCATCCGGCAACTGCCCCGAATAGAATCAATCCAATTTTTTCCCTGCTGCGCTTTATGGCTTTCATAATCAAATTGCTGGGATGATTGCCCTGGCTAAACCCAATCCAGGAGGGTGAGGAAGCGAACCGCATCCGGGAGGTCCATGCGGTCCCACCAGAAAACCGCAGCATAAGCCAAGACCAATCATGCCGGCCCAGCGCTTCGCTTTCTTGGCCGACTTCGGTGTGTTCGATACTTGCTCTGTTTTTGTAAATTTTGTTTGCATAATAAATCGTTTCGTTTTGGTTACTTTTCTCCACGAGGCCATGACAGCCTCGGTGCGATTACTGTTTAGGTTTTTTCTCGTGACTTTTCTCCGCCTTGTTGTGTTCGGGCTTTTCACGCATGACTGGCTTCTCCTCGACAGATGGCACGGATCCCCTGGCTGGGCTTTCCTGTCTTTCATTGAGTTTGTCGCCCTTGCGCTCGCCCGGCTCACGATTACTTTCCGGCTTCGCCTCACGCTCGACTTCTGGAGCCTCGGAAGTCGGTTTGTGTTTTTTGCTTTGCGAGCCGTGATTCTTCGCAATCACCACGGCTTCTTCCTTTTGCCGTAGTTCTCGTACGACCAGAGGCTGAACTTTTCGCCCGCTTGCTTTTTCAATGGTCGCTGTGGCCGGGCCTTCGTTAATAACAGTATTATTGACGATTTTCGTATTCGTGATGTTGACAGTCTTGTTGATGATCGTGGTTGTATTCACCACTACTGTGGTGGGACGGATGGGATCCAGAAACTGACGCGGCTCCAC
>JAQGOU010000412.1 GCA_028293445.1 Verrucomicrobiales bacterium
TTTCGTGCGGTTTCCGCGAAATCCCGTTGTTCCGGCGTCAGCGGTGTATCGAGCAAGAGGTTGTTCATGCCGATGACGCCGTTCATAGGGGTCCGAATTTCATGGCTCATCATGGCCAGGAAATCTGATTTCAGCCGCGAGGATTCAATGGCCAGGTCACGAGCCTGGGCTAATTCCATGGCAACCTGCTGTCGCCTCATAAAGTCCCGTTTTACAATCCGATAAATGATGAAAAGCAGCCCTGCGATAATCACGCAGAAGGCAAAGAAATTAAGATACGCTTTTCGTGCTGCGGCGGCAAAGTGCTCCGAACGCTGACTGAGCAAAACGTATTCACGATTTTCCATTTCTCGCACCGTCGCTTGAATTTCGGCCATGGCAGTTTTCCCCTCGCCGGTCAGGAATAATTGACGCAACGCCGCGAAACCTTTTGCATCGTGCGTCGCAAGCGCCCCTCGCATGAAAGCAATTTTTCGCTCTACTTGTTCTCTAAGTCTGGGGATTTCACGAACCTGCTCTGGATTGTCCGAGATCAGCCTCCCAAGCTGGTCGATGAACTCAATGCATCGGACTTTGTTCTCCGCGTATTGCCGCCGGTAATCCGCCTCCTGGGTGACGAAGTAACCGCGACTGCTTGATTCGGCATCACTGATCGATACGAGAACGCTCTCCATGACCTTCAAAACTTCATGCGTATGCGCTACCTCGCGACTTGTCTGGACGAAGTCGTTGACGGTAAAATAGGTCAGCGTCGACAGCGCGACAGCACAGAGCAAGGCGAGGCTGAAGCCCGCCTTTAATTTCTTATCAAAGGCTATTTGCATTCTTGCGGGCCAGCTTCTGGCGATGCAGCAGCATCAATGCTTTCAAGCCGAGCTCCATCGGCAGAAACGGTTTGGCAATCAAATCATTCCCCCCGCTCGAGGCCGCCTGCACACCGCTTTCAAAATCCGTCAACCCGGTCACGAAAACAACGGGCGTATCGTGGTTTTCGGGCGTCGTGTGAATCCTTTTGCAGAGCTCGAACCCGTTCAGTCCCGGCATATCTACATCGCTCACGACAAGGTCCAATTTGTTTTCCATCGCCAGCTGCAGAGCGACACTTGGCAACGATGTCACCAACGGTTTTAGTCCTGCCTTGTTCAGGGCATGACTGGCTGCGTGGCGTGAAAACCGTTCGTCATCCACGACCAAAATATTAAAGGACTCGCTCGCGACAGCTTCGGTGTGGTCTGGTGTACGGCAAACCCCCGCGATGAAGTCGACGGCCATCGAAATCGTATGTTGAGTCGAAGGATTAAGCTCCGTGATTCGGTTTCCGAGCTCGTTCAAAAACGCTTCCAATGCTGAGCTGACGTGAGCCGCTGTGGCCATGCCACCGACCGAAGCACGGCTGGTCACCCCATGCGTCAGTTTAATCAAATCCAAAAGTAAGGTTTGTCTCACCGCAGGATCAATCGTCTTTCCCAACGCCTGGACGCATTTCCGCGCTTGCTCGATCATCCCCGGAATTGTTTGCTCGGCACCCGCATTCGGGTTTGAGGGCTGGAATCCCGGCGGAGCTTCAAGCCACGCTGCTTCACCGTCCTTTGACAGCAACGACTGTATCTGCTCAACCAACTTCTTGGGTGTTGTCGTTGCTTTATTGAAGATATGGGTGGCTCCGGCTTTTTGCGCTTCGTGACCTACTTCGCCCAGAAATGCATTTGTAAGGACGAACACCGGCAGAGCGTCGAAACGCTTTTGTGCCCTGATCTTCTTCAAAATGTCCAAACCGCCGATGTGCGGCAACATCAGGTCCAGAACCAACGCGGTCAGCTTCGTGGAGAGTTCAGGCGCGTGCAGGCGGTAAAAGCCTTCCTGCCCATCGTGTACGCATTCGACTTCAAACCCGGCTTGCTGGAATTTTTTCTCGTAGATGGATGCGACCACTTTGTCGTCTTCAATAATCAAAATGGTTTTCATGCCTACTTTTCAAAATAATCCTCAAAGAATTCTCGAACCCTTCGCAGCGCGATTTCCGCTCGCTCCAGCAACGCCGGAGTGTCGTTCAATGTTTTGTTTCGCGCGCACATTTCCATCTCCCGCAGCAGCGTCTCCATGCTCGTGATTCCACACGTGGCACTTGCTCCCGCACCGGTATGAGCCAGAAGCCGTATTTTTTCCGCCGCTCGCTCTTCGATGGCAGCCTTCAAGCCAGCGAGTTGTTCACTGGTTTGCTGAAGATATAACTCAACAAATTCACGCATTTCCTCCCGGTCTCCATCCGTCAAATCCAACAGCCGGATCGTGTCAACAGGAGGTGCTTCCATATTTGTGGTGGTTGTTGTGGTCGACTCAGAGATTATGAATCAGCCGAGGGATGCGACTGGAACGCTACCAGTTGCTTTGGGGTGATGAAAGGGAAACGTTGCGGACGGGAAACAGGGAAAGGGCGGGTCAGCAAATCGCCGCGCTTTTGAGTCAAGGCCTGAGGCTGATTGGTTGCGAAAACGAGAAGTCCGGGCAACCCCGGCCCGCTTTGCTGTGACTTCCGCGCTCGCGGGTGCGATGCGTGGTCACGAACCGCTAAGGAATTTACCTAATGGAATTTCTTGTTTGCGCTGCTAGTGTCCTAATCAATGGGTGAAACCTTCACCCGTCGATTCGTTCTTATGCGCACTTTCGAAAGCCTAACGGAGCAGGAGATTCTCGCGCTCGCGATTTCTTTGGAAGAAGACGATGCCAGAATCTACGAAGATTTTGCCGAGGGCCTTAAGGCTGATTATCCCGAGCAGTCGGAGAAATTCAAAGAACTGCGACGGCAAGAGGACACGCATCGGCACCGGTTGTTGGATCTACATCGAAGCCGTTTTGGTGAGCACGTCCCGATGATCCGCCGCGAGAACGTGCGGGGATTCGTGAACCGCCGTCCCGTCTGGCTGGTGCGTCCGTTGGGTTTGAAAGCGGTGCAGAAAACCGCTGAGTTGATGGAGCTTGAAACGAAACGCTTCTACGAAGCCGGAGCTCGACGCGCGTGCGATGCTGGTATTCGGCAATTGCTCGGGGACCTGGCAGAGGAAGAACGGAATCACGCTCACACCGCGCAGCAGATCGGCGCGACAAAGTTAAGTGAAGGTGAATCTGCGCAACACAAGCGTTTGTTTGTCCTGCAAGTAATCCAGCCGGGTCTTGCGGGTCTCATGGACGGATCAGTTTCGACACTCGCGCCATTGTTTGCTGCCGCCTTTGCGACCCATAGCAGTATCGATACGTTTCGGGTTGGGCTTGCTGCCAGTGTTGGCGCCGGTATCAGCATGGGTTTTGCGGAAGCCTTATCGGATGATGGTACTCTGACAGGGCGTGGGCATCCCTGGGCGCGCGGTTTCGTTTGTGGGTTAATGACAACACTCGGCGGACTGGGCCACACACTCCCGTATCTTTTGCGAGACGTTCGCTTCGCGACATGGATCGCTGTAGCGGTCGTGCTCGTGGAATTAGGAATCATTTCCTGGGTTCGCCATCGTTTCATGGATACCCCACTCGGCTCCGCCGTCGTGCAAGTTGCTCTGGGTGGCGCGCTCGTCTTTGCGGCTGGTGTCTTGATCGGTGTTTCATAACGGAACTGGAATCCTGCGTGATTTTGCGTATCTTTCCCGCTCTTGATGCCGAAATTCAGTAACATCGCCGCCTACAAATTTGCTGTGCTCACGGACCTGCGTTCGTTGCGGGCGCGCTTGCTGGCCCTCTGCAAAAGCTGGGAACTCAAGGGGACCATTTTGTTAAGTACCGAGGGCATCAATCTTTTCGCGGCCGGAGCGCCCGACAAAATCGATTTGTTGCTTGCCGAACTGCGCAGTTTTCCTGGTCTCGAAACATTGCAAGCCAAGATCAGCGAGAGTGATCATCAGCCGTTTAACCGGATGCTCGTTCGTCTCAAGAAGGAGATCATCGCGTTCGGCGTGGAAGGAATCGCTCCGGGCTCGCGCACCTCTCCCAAGCTCGACGCAAAAACTTTAAAGCAATGGCTCGATGAAGGTCGGCCCATCACCTTGCTGGACACGCGTAACGATTACGAAGTGAAGCTTGGCACGTTCAAGAATGCGCTCACGGTAGACATCGATCATTTCCGCGAATTTCCCGATGCGGTGCGGAAGTTTCCTGAGCAAATGAAAGAGCAGCCGATTGTCATGTTCTGCACCGGCGGCATTCGTTGCGAGAAGGCCGGGCCTTTCATGGAACGCGAAGGGTTTAAGAATATTTTCCAACTCGACGGCGGGATTTTGAAATATTTCGAAGAATGCGGCGGGGCCCATTACGACGGGGAATGTTTTGTCTTCGATCAGCGCGTGGGGGTGGATCCGAGTTTGCATGAAACCGATTCCGACCAATGTTACAACTGCCAGACGCCGCTGACGAAAGAGGAACAGGTGCACGTATTATTCGTGCCCGGAAAATCGTGTCCGTATTGTTTTAAAACACCTGAACAGGAAACCGCTTTGAACATCGCGCGGCGGCACGAAGCGATTCGTCCGCTCATCACGCCGTTGCCGGGAAGCCAGCCGTACGACAATTTCAAGCCAGTGAGCATTCCGCCCGATTGCGATGGAGGCACTCTGGTCCAGGCTCTATGCCGCATTGTCAAACATGTACCAGCTGAAGAATGGGAAGCGGAATGTGCGCGTGGCCTGCTGTTGAACAATGATCGCGAGATTGTGACGGGGTCGCAGATTGTTCGCACCGGCGAATATTATCTGCACAAGTTTCCGAACATTGTGGAACCGGATGTGAATGGGAACGTTGAGATTCTCCACGAAGATGAAGCGTTGATCGTGCTGAACAAACCAGCGCCGCTGCCGATGCACGCCGGTGGTCGCTTCCATCGGAACACGCTGCAGTACATTTTGGATCGCATTTATCATCCGCAGAAGCCAAGGCCTGCGCACCGGCTTGATGCGAATACGACGGGTGTTTTGCTCATTACGCGCACGCGATATTTTGCCTCAAAGCTGCAGCCGCAATTTGCGACCGGAAATATTCAAAAGGTTTATCTCGTGCGCGTGCAAGGACAACCGGTCGAAGACACATTCAGTTGCGATGCCCCGATCAGTGTTGAATCCGGAGAACTGGGCAGTCGCAAGGTGGATGTCGAAGAGGGCCTGCCCGCCCGCACGGAATTTCGCGTGGTTCGACGCGATGCAGACGGGACAGCGTTGCTCGAGGCGCGTCCGTTGACCGGTCGCACGAATCAAATTCGCGTGCATCTCTGGCATCTCGGTTTTCCGATTTGTGGCGACGCAGCCTATTTGTCTGGCGGAAAAATGGGCGGAACTCAGACGTTGCATCCAACCGATCCGCAGTTGTGTTTGCACGCGTGGCGGATTTCTTTCAATCATCCGCTGACAAAAAAGCGGGTGGAATTTTGCGCACCGCCGCCCGCTTGGGCTGGGGAACACTGCCATTAAGTTAAGCGGACGAACCTTAACGGATCGCGGCTGTCTCAGCCGCAGCGGGTGAAATAATCGGGCGGC
>JAQGOU010000420.1 GCA_028293445.1 Verrucomicrobiales bacterium
TCGGTAGTGTGTTGCCGTTCAAAGTGAATAACTTCGTGGCCGAACAAGTGATCGATTGGGAAGACCCCAAAGATCCGATCTTCATCCTCAACTTTCCGCAACGTGAAATGCTTCTTCCCGGTCATTACGAGCAAATGGATCGCGCGTTGACATCCGAGGACGCGGTTGAAATTGAGAGAACTGCTCACGAAATTCGTCTGCAACTCAATCCGCACCCCGCTGGTCAACTGGATCTCAATGTTCCGAAACTCGCCGACGGGACGAAACTCCCCGGCATGCAGCACAAGTATTCTCAAACGGTACTCTGCTTTCCGAGCCAGGGACAAACCTGCCATTCCTACTGCACTTTTTGTTTTCGCTGGCCCCAATTCGTCGGGATGAAGGGGTTAAAATTCGCGATGAAAGAACCTGAGTTGCTGGTTCGCTATCTGACGGAACACCCGGAAGTGACGGACGTTCTTTTCACCGGAGGTGATCCCATGGTGATGAGCGCCTCAGTATTTCAACAGTATATCGACACGCTGCTCAATGCCGATTTACCGCATCTCGAAACGATCCGCATTGGAAGCAAATCACTCGCCTATTGGCCTTACAAATTCGGGACCGATCCAGAAGGCGAAGCCATGCTGGAACTGTTTCGCCGCGTCACCCGGAGTGGCCGGCACCTCGCCTTTATGGCGCACTTCAATCATCCCGCTGAACTCCGCCCTCCGGCGGTGCGCGAAGCCATCGCGCGGATTCAATCTACCGGCGCCGTCATTCGGACACAATCTCCGCTCCTGCGACACATCAACGATTCTCCAGACGTCTGGGCATCCATGTGGCGGCAGCAAGTTGCTTTGGGAATGGTTCCCTACTACATGTTTGCGACGCGCGACACGGGCGCACAACATTACTTCGGTGTCCCGTTGGTCACCGGCAACGGAATCTATCAATCGGCGCTTCGGCAAGTCAGCGGGATCGGGCGGACGGTGCGAGGGTTGAGTATGTCGGCAACTCCAGGCAAAATCCAAGTCCTCGGGCCCACGGTTATCCAAGGCGAAACGGTTCTTGCCTTGAGAATGCTTCAAGCAAGAAAAGAGGAATGGCAACATCGCCTGTTCTTCGCTCGTTATGATGAACAGGCTCTCTGGATCGACGACCTGAGTCCTGCCTTTGGGGAAAAGCAGTTTTTCTATGACGAGAGTTGAAAAGTTCACTACATGAATATCCACTCACAGTTTGTGTTTTGGCGAAATACGCGAATGCAATGGCCTGATTTCGCGGAATCGTGTTCTGACCGCGGATGAGATAACCGCACCCTACAACGCCGTCCCGGGGCTTGCCTTGGACTCCGAATGCCCCCTTTTGTAAAGGCCAACCAAATCAGCAGTCAACGTTCTAGGTCAATGCGCACGAATCGGTTCCAGCATTTCCCCACCTTTGTATAGCGGTCCCGCTGCCCGCTGCTGTGCGATGAGCTTATCGTTCCGTTCACACTGTCAGCATTGACGTGCCGGGAAGAATCATCCCACCATTCGACCTACGTCCAACTTCATCTAAACTGCGTAAAAACCGACTATTTCTCTAACATCTGACGGAGGTTCAATGTATCGACTGAGCCGCTATATCCTCCTCGCCCACGAAGACAAAACATTTCAAGGCGCCGTGATGGCGTCGATCAACACTTCGCAACCCAAACGTAATCAACGATGAGGTTTTCGTCGTATCCAACGGGACATTGATTTAGCTGAAGCTCCCGACAGAAGTATCATCGTACCTTGAGACGGTCCTCCCTGTGCTTCGCTGGCGCTGAGTCCTGTGACAAAGCTCAGTGAAAAAATTGTGGCCTCTGAGCAATCGGGGATCACTGCTGTAGAAAAAGGGAGAAGCTCTAATAGAAATACCACGTGACGGGGACGATCATCTCTTCGGGAATTTGTAATCTCTGAAACGGTGTAATGCGGGTTGGGAGCGAGATCCGAAGTTTCTTCTGTCCCATCTCATTTGATCGTTCCAGGGAACAACTTCCCTTTCGACAGAGAGGCCGTGGTCGAACAGGCTCAGGTCGCTGTTATCTCGGTTAAAAAGAAAAACAAAGAAAGGAAACATTATGGATTCTGAATCTGATACAAAGGCAGTAGTCCTCGTCCACGGCGGCTTTGTGGATGGCTCCGGTTGGGAGGGAGTCTACAAAATCCTCAAAAAGGACGGTTTCAAAATCAGCATAGTTCAGAATCCAACGATATCGCTCGCGGATGACGTTGCCGTAACCAAACGCATTCTAGCAACGCACAGCGGTTCCGTGATTCTCGTCGGACACTCCTACGGTGGCGCGGTAATTACTGAAGCCGGCAACGATCCGAAGGTCGCGGGACTAGTTTATATCACCGCCTTTGCTTTGGATAGCGGCGAATCGGTATCTTCGCTTATCAAGAACCCACCGCCTGGCTCTCCGGTGCCGCCGATACTACCACCGCAGAATGGCTTCCTGTTTCTCGACAAGGCGAAGTTTCCCGCCTCATTCGCGGGTGACGTGGACCCGGAAAAGGCCGCATTTATGGCGGACTCTCAAGTCCCATGGGGCGTCGATGCACTCAGTGGCACGGTTAGTAAGGCGGCATGGAGGACGAAGCCGAGTTGGTATTTGGTCGCCACCGAGGACAAGATGATTCCACCGCCGGCCCAGCATTTTATGTCGAAGCGCGCGGGTTCGACAGTCGTCGAGGTTGCCGGCAGCCACGCGATTTATGTATCGCAACCAAACGTCGTTGCAAAGCTGATTGCAAAGGCTGCTAAAGGAGCAAGCGAGAAGGCTGATTGATGAAGAGCGTTATTTTGCAACCGATTGGGTGGTCGCCAGTGAAAGTGTTCGGCGGATACGGAGCGCCGCTCGACGTGCGTAAAGCGGCTCGCGCTGGCGTGCTGGTTCCGGAGCATGCGCACGGTCATGAATGCTACGCGCACGGCTGCACGCACTCGGCGTTTCAACTACTGGCAGGCGTACAAGCAGCACGACAACGTTTCGCCGGCTTTTGGGGTCTCGGTTGCGATAGCTTTGCGTTCTAGGCTTTGATGCATTGTTATCGATGCGGCTATCAACTGCTACAGTCTCCTTGTAATCAGTTGTTCACCGATTGCTTGCGCCGTTTGGTTACAGCCCAAAGGCATATGAGAATCCTAGTCATCGATATTGGTGGCACACATGTGAAGGTGCTGGCTACTGGACACAAGAAGCGGGTCGAGATTCCGTCCGGTCCGAAAATGACGCCGACGAAAATGGTCACCGCGGTGCAAACTGCCACAGCCGACTGGAAATACGATGCCGTTTCAATTGGCTATCCCGGAGCCGTGGTCCACGGACGTCTTATGGCTGAACCCCGTCACCTTGAATTCGGCTGGGTTGGATTTGACTTCAAGAAGGCGTTCGATCGACCGGTGAAAATCGTTAATGACGCGGCGATGCAAGCGCTTGGCAGTTATCAAGGTGGTCGGATGCTTTTTCTTGGTCTCGGCACTGGGCTAGGTTCAGCGTTGATCGTGGACAATGTTTTGGAGCCGATGGAATTGGCCCACTTGCCCTACAAAAAAGGCCGAACCTATGAAGACTATGTCGGGCTGGCCGGATTGGAGCGATTGGGGAAAACGAAATGGCGTCGCCATGTGAACAAAGTCGTCGAGCAACTCAAGAGTGCGTTGCTGGCTGACTATGTTGTGCTGGGGGGCGGTAATGCCAGCCTGCTTAAGAAACTTCCTCCCGGCACGCGACTGGGAAATAACGCGAACGCATTTCAAGGCGGATATCGCCTTTGGAACAGGCTTTACAGCGGTTCAACCAATGAGCGATTTGGCCATTGAGCAAAAATCTTATATGAATTCACCCGCGAACTTCGCCGCATTCGGAGCACCTGGAATCGAGCCACGTTGGACTTCCAGCGCCAAGGAAGGTCTCGGCACAGCGTATCATACTAGCTGCCGCGTCTGGTTCACACTCAGTCACGGCATCGTTAATGAAATCTATTATCCGTGCGTTGATCAGCCGAACACGCGGGATTTTCAATTTCTGATCACCGACGGTGAAACGTTTTGCCACGAGGAAAAACGCGACCTGGATCACCGGATCGAATACCCGGAACGGGATTGTATTTTCTACCGCCTCACCAATTCAGAACCCAACGGGCGTTACCGGTTGATCAAGCACATTCTCGCCGATCCGCATCGCTCGGTGGTGCTCATGCACACGAAGCTCGAGGTGTTTGATAAATCGTTGCGCGGCAAATTACATCTCTACGCATTGCTGGCTCCACACCTTGCCCGCAAGGGCGCGGGCAATTCCGGTTGGTGTTCTGAAGTTTCCGGTAACAACCTGCTCCATTCCGAACGCGAAGGAGTGCATCTGGTCATGGGATGCAGCGCAGGATTTTCGCGACGCTCCATCGGGTATGTCGGTGCCAGTGACGGCTGGCAGGATGTGATGAAACATTTCAAGATGGACTGGGAATTCCGAGCCGCTGAGCAGGGTAACGTCGCGCTGACGGGCGAAATCATTCCTCAAGGCGAGGAACCTTTTACGGTAGCCATTGCCTTCGGAAAAAGTTCTCAGAGCACCGTGGCAAAGTTGATGCAGTCGTTGGCCGAGCCGTTCGAGATTCATCGCGAGACCTATGTTCGTCAATGGCAACGCACAGTCGTGAAGCCAAAGTATGATTTCAGTAAGCAGACTTCAGACGATGGTTCCATGTATCGACTGAGCCGCTGCATCCTCCTCGCCCACGAAGACAAAACGTTTCAAGGCGCGGTGGTGGCGTCGATGAGCATTCCATGGGGCGAGACGAAGAACGATGACGATCTCGGCGGTTATCATCTGGTCTGGACGCGGGACCTGGTGCAGAGCGCGAGCGCGCTCCTCGCCTCGGGTCAGATTGGAACTCCGTTGCGCGCTTTGATCTGGCTCGCGGCCATCCAGCAGTCGGATGGCCGATTTCCACAAAACAGCTGGATCAATGGGAAAGCCTATTGGCCCGGTTTACAACTGGATGAAGTTGCCGCGCCCATCCTGCTGGCGTGGCGGTTGCATACGGAAGGCGCTACCCTGGGCCAATTCGATCCGTGTGTCATGATTTCCCGGGCCGCGACTTATCTTATCGAGCAGGGGCCAGTGACTGCGCAGGAACGTTGGGAGGAAAATGCAGGATATTCACCCTCGACGCTCGCTACGGTCATTGCCAGCCTGGTTTGTGCTGCGGAGTTCGCCAAACCGCATAATGAAAAAGGCACCGCTGATTTCATTTTGCAGTATGCGGATTGGTTGGCGGCGCACGTGGAAGAATGGACCGTCACCACTGTCGGAGACCTGCTCGAAGGTTTCCCGCGCCATTACCTTCGTATCAATCCCACAGAGCCAGAGGCGCCCGATCCACACGCCGATCCCAACACCACGATCCTCGTGGTCAAGAACGGCGGTGGTTTTCACCTGGCAAAGAATATTATTGGCGGCGATTTTCTGCATCTGGTGCGGTTGGGCATTCGCGCGGCGAACGATCCCATCGTATGCGATTCCATCACGGTCATGGATCGATTGCTTAAGCGCGACCTGCCGCAAGGTCCAGGTTGGCGACGCTACAATTACGATGGCTATGGGCAGAAAGAGGACGGGAGCGCTTACGATGGCACGGGTGTCGGGCGCTCGTGGCCGATCCTAACCGGTGAGCGCGGCCATTACGAACTCGCGGCCGGACACGATCCCAAACAATTTATCATCGCGATGGAAGAGTTCGCGAACGAAGGTGGCATGATCAGCGAGCAGCTGTGGGATGATAATGATATGCCGGAGGCGCGGATGATGCGCGGATTACCGACCGGCGCGGCCATGCCGTTATGTTGGTCCCATGCGGAATATATCTCGCTCGTTCGCAGTGCTCACGATGGCGTCTGCTTTGATCGTGTCGAACCGGCCTACCAGCGTTACGTCGTCAACCCAGTCAAACATTCGCATGAAATCTGGACCCCGCGCCATGCGATTCGCCGCATGCCATCTGGACGAATCTTACGCCTCATCTTTGCGACTGACGCTGATATCGTCTGGTCGACCGACGCCTGGTCAACGACCAATGCCGCCGCCTCCACTCATCTAAGCAGCCTCAATCTTTGGTTCGCCGATCTCCCCGCGCAGGACTGTCCACAAGGCTCCGCGATCGAGTTCACTTTCTTCTGGAAGAAAGCCCAGCGTTGGGAGGGCATGAATTATTCAGTTGCGGTTACCGGACCAGGATAATGGGAAATCTTTGATGCGTTAATCACAATGAACACGCTTGGAATCGATACTGCCGAAGCATTTATTCCACCTTGCCTCCTGACGATTAACGGTGGCTCATCGAGTATTAAGTTCGCCCTCTACCAGGTTGGCGAATCATTGAAGTCGAAGCTCAATGGAAAAATTGATCGTATCGGCCAGAGCGGAACAACTCTGACGTTCCACAACTCGACAGGGAATCAGCAGAAGAGCGTCGCCGCCTCGGATCACAAGTCAGCAGCGAATTTCCTCATTGGCTGGCTCGAAACGTCGAATGAATTTGCGTCGGTTCGAGCTATTGGACACCGCGTGGTGCATGGCATGAAACACACCGCGCCCGAACTGGTCACCCAGGATTTACTGGATGAACTGCATCGGATCAGTCCGTATAATCCGGAACATTTGCCCAGGGAAATCGAACAGATCGAAGTCTTTCATCAGCGCCATCCGAAACTGCCACAAGTGGCCTGCTTTGACACGGCATTTCACCACGAGATGCCGCGTATCGCCAGGCTGCTGCCCATTCCGCGACGTCTCGACGCAATGGGAGTTCAACGTTACGGATTCCACGGTTTATCCTATGCCTATTTGATGGAGGAACTCGCGCGCCTTGGTGACCCGGCCGCAACGAACGGTCGTGTGATTCTCGCGCATCTTGGCAACGGCGCCAGCATGGCTGCTGTGCGCGACGGTAAAAGCATTGATACGAGTATGGGCTTTACGCCGACGGCCGGATTACCGATGAGCACCCGCTCGGGCGACCTCGACCCGGGACTGGTCGGTTACCTGGCGCACACCGAGCAAATGTCCGCCACGCAATTTCACCGCATGGTGAACCACGAATCGGGACTTCTCGGAGTCTCGGAGACCAGCTCTGACATGCGGGACTTACTGGCGCGGGAGGTCGACGATATTCGGACGGCGGAAGCGGTGGCACTGTTCTGTTATCAGTCAAAAAAGTGGCTGGGTGCGTTTGCGGCTGCCCTGGGCGGACTCGATACCTTGGTGTTTGCCGGTGGCATTGGAGAAAATTGCCCATCGATTCGCACACGCATCTGCGATGGACTAGGTTTTCTTGGCATCGAACTGAACGATGCTCTGAACGCGGAAAATGCGGCAGTGATTTCAACGGATACGGGTCGGGTGACCGTGCGCGTCATGTACACGGACGAAGAACAAATGATCGCGCGATCGACCTGCCGCGTTCTCAGACTGGGCACGGTGAATACTCGGGATTAAACCATGAAAACGAAACCACTCACTCCGGAACTCTTGCGCAAGCTGAACGCTTATTGGCGTGCGGCAAACTACCTTTCTGTTGGACAGATTTATCTCTACGACAATCCGCTGTTGAAGAAGCCCCTTAAGCTCGCGCACATCAAACCTCGCCTACTCGGTCACTGGGGCACGACACCCGGACTTAATTTTATTTACGCCCATCTGAACCGTGTCATCAAGGAGCATGACCTGAATATGATCTACATCACGGGACCAGGCCATGGCGGTCCCGGGCTGGTCGCGAACACGTATCTCGAAGGGACCTATAGCGAAGTCTATCCCAACATTTCGCAAGACGAAGACGGGATGAGGCGGCTGTTCAAACAGTTTTCATTCCCCGGCGGCATTCCGAGTCACGTCGCGCCCGAGACGCCGGGCTCGATTCACGAAGGTGGCGAGCTCGGTTATTCGTTGTCGCACGCGTTCGGTGCGGCGTTTGATAATCCCGACCTGCTCGTTGCCTGCGTCATTGGTGACGGGGAAGCGGAGACCGGCCCGCTTGCTGTGAGCTGGCACTCGAACAAATTTCTCAATCCTGTCCACGACGGCGCGGTATTGCCCCTGCTCCATTTGAATGGCTACAAGATCGCTGGCCCCACCATGCTGGCACGTATTCCGCGCGAGGAGCTCGAAGCGCTTTTCCGCGGCTACGGTTACAATCCCTATTTCGTCGAAGGCGATGATCCGACCACGATGCACCAGCTGATGGCCGCGACGCTCGATGTGGCGTTGGCGGACATTCAACGCATCCAACGCGATACGCGCGCGACCGGCTTCAAGAAGCGTCCCATCTGGCCCATGATCATTTTGCGCTCACCAAAAGGGTGGACGGGGCCAAAGAGGGTGGATGATAAACCGACCGAAGGCACGTTCCGCTCGCACCAGGTACCGATGGGCGACATGAAACATCCAGGGCATGTGAAGCTTCTGGACGCATGGATGAAAAGTTATCGTCCGCAGGAGCTCTTCGACCAAACCGGCAAACTGCTCCCCGAACTTGCCAACCTTGCCCCGAAAGGTGAACGCCGCATGGGCGCAAATCCCAACGCCAACGGCGGTCTCTTGTTGCAGAACCTGCACCTGCCGGATTTCCGCGACTACGCATTGACGATTTCAAAGCCTGGTGCCCTGGACGCCGAAGCCACCCGCATTCAGGGCAAGCTCATTCGCGACGTGGTGAAACAGAATCCGAAAAACTTCCGTATCTTCAGCCCGGACGAAACCACCTCAAACCGCTGGAACGCGGTCTTCGAAGTAACGGACCGTTGTTCGACGGCAGAAATTCTTCCCGGCGACGATCACGTCTCACCCGATGGCCGCGTGATGGAGATGTTAAGCGAGCATCAGTGCGAAGGTTGGCTGGAAGGCTATGTGCTCACCGGTCGTCATGGATTTTTTTCCTGCTACGAAGCGTTCATTCACATTATTGATTCGATGTTCAACCAGCACGCCAAGTGGCTCAAGGTAACGCGACATATTCCGTGGCGTCGGCCCATCGCCTCGCTGAACTACTTACTCACGTCACATGTCTGGCGCCAGGACCACAATGGTTTCAGTCATCAGGACCCCGGCTTCATTGATCACGTCGTGAACAAGAAGGCTGAGATCATCCGCGTCTATCTGCCGCCCGATGCGAACACCCTCCTCTCCGTGACCGATCATTGCCTGCGCAGCCGCAACTACGTGAATGTGATTGTGGCCGGCAAACAGTCCGCGCCGCAGTGGCTCAATATGGATGCGGCCATCAAACATTGCACAGCTGGCATCGGCATCTGGCCGTGGGCGGGCAACGACCAGGGCGGTGAGCCAGATGTGGTCATGGCCTGTTGTGGCGACGTGCCGACGCTCGAAACCCTCGCTGCCGTGGAACTACTCCGGAAACATTTTCCCAAATTGAAAGTCAGGGTGATCAACGTGGTTGATCTCATGAAGCTCCAGCCGCAGAACGAACATCCACACGGCTTGAGCGACAAAGATTTCAACGTTCTCTTCACGACGGATAAACCGATTATCTTCGCCTTTCACGGTTATCCTACGTTGATCCATCGGCTCACCTATCGCCGCACCAACCACAAGAATATCCATGTACGCGGTTACAAAGAAGAGGGCACGACCACGACTCCCTTCGATATGGTGGTGACAAACGATTTAGACCGCTTTCATCTGGTTGCCGACGTCATTGACCGCGTGCCGCAACTAGGTCCCAAGGCCGCCTATGCCAAGCAAGCCATTCGCGACAAACTTATCGAGCACAAAGAATACATCAGGCAACATGGCGAGGATCTTCCCGAGATCCGAAATTGGAAATGGGGCACAAACAAGTAAATCGACAGGCAATATGTTCCCGCGCATTTACTTCATTCGACACGGCGAAACCGAGTGGTCGCTCTCCGGACGGCACACTAGTTGCACGGACATTCCGTTGACCACGCACGGCGAGAATCAGGCACGGGAACTTGCACAGCACCTCCAGAACATCCGGTTTGTCCGTGTGCTGACCAGCCCGCGGCAACGGGCGCGACGAACATGCGAACTGGCCGGGCTGGGTTCAGTAGCCAAAATCGAATCGGACCTGACGGAGTGGGACTATGGCGATTACGAAGGACAACGGTCCGTGGACATTCTCCAGGTGCGACCGCGCTGGAATCTCTTTCGGGACGGCTGTCCGCGCGGTGAAACGCCCGGCCAGATTGCCGAGCGCACAGATCGCTTCATTACTCGTCTCCGCGCGTTGGATGGAAATATCGCGCTTTTCTCACATGGCCACTTCGGGCGAGTCCTGGCTGCGCGTTGGATTGGATTGACTGTGAGCGAAGCGCAACATTTCCTTCTCGACACAGCGTCTCTCAGTATTCTCGGTTATGAACACAACCACGACGAGTCGCCGATCATCGCGCTGTGGAACGCCGGTTCAGACTACTTCTAAACGCAGCCTGATCTGCTGCCGTAGAGGTAAAGGTGAACGATCTCTGGTCAGTTGTTATTTATGGTGCGGATTGCAGCTGTGCCTCGCTACGCCAATCACGGCGAGCAGCGTGTGGAGACCGTTCGGCAGCACCATACACCGCTGCCGCCAGTCCGCTTGGACCTGCACCAACCACGACCAAATCGTAAAATGGAAACTCCGCCTTTGTCTGTAATCCCAGCTTGCGAGCAACCTCAGCAATGGGTGGGTTGCAAAAAAAGGAGCCATCAGTAAACACAATAATAGGCAACGACGTAGCGTCAGCTCCCGTTGTGCTGAGAAGTTGCGTCGCCGCCTCATCCGTCTCGACGTTGGGCCACTGGTGAGGCACGAAATTACGCCCGAGAAAATCGCGGATTTCACTGGAATGCAGCGACCACTGGTTACCGATAACGCGCACGCCTTGAAAGTCGGGGTGATAGGAGGCTTGCCAATCATCGAGCATATCATCCACCACGTCATAGAGATGTTCCTCCGGCGGGTCCCACGGTTTCATCAGGTAGTGGTCAATATGCGCGTTATTGATTGCGCGTATCGCTGCGTCAATGTCTGCATAAGCGGTCAACAATGCCCGCTTCGCGTCCGGATAAAGCTCGATCGCTTTTTCCAGGAACTCTACTCCGGTCATCCGCGGCATTCGTTGGTCAACGAGGAAGAGCGCCACAGGTTCCTCGCGGTGCTTCAACTGCTTTGTCGATTCGAGGGCGGAGACGCCGGAATCGGCGGAGATAACTTTGTAACGATCACCATAATGTCGGCG
>JAQGOU010000424.1 GCA_028293445.1 Verrucomicrobiales bacterium
TGCGGAGTTTCCATTCCGTAAACGGCCTGGGCGACGCTGATTGCGGAGTTTCCATTCCGTAAACGGACTGGGCGACGCTGATTGCGGAATTTCCATTCCGTAAACGGCCTGGGCGACGCTGATTGCGGAATTTCCATTCCGTAAACGGCCTGGGCGACGCCGATTGCGGAATTTCCATTCCGTAAACGGTCTGGGCGACGCCGATTGCGGAGTTTCCATTCCGTAAACGGCGTGGGCGAAGCAAATATTGGAAGTTCCATTTCCGAAACCGCTCCGAATTTCCAAAAACCTGGACTTTCGAGAAGAAAATGGGCGTGGCAGCGGGGAAAAGCTGTTTTCCGGAGCGGAAAGTTGACCATGGCCGCAAACAAATGGTTTTCCATATAGAAACGGCGACCTTTTTGCTCAAACACCCGAAAGGAGTTGCCAATCGAGTCGTTTGATACGGAAACCGTTGCATCGCGGAGTGGTGACTCTTTGGCATGACGCAAAACCGGCAGCGGGACATATGAGCTCAGGGCAGGAAGCGACGTTCTTCGCAGAAATTGTTCTAGTGAGGGCAACTTCACTTGGATACCGGTTTAGCCAGAATATCTTTTAAAGAGCAGCCGATAGCAAACGAATATTACCTATACGTATTAAATGCGGAAGATGAAGGGTCGATCCTAACGATATAGATATTTCCAGAGCGTGTTCTTTATTCATCCTGCTGCGGTTGGTCCCGCTAAGCGGGACACAGCTGCGGTCCGTCGGGATGCGGTTCTACCACGCTGGGTTCATTCGTGCTGAAAATAATTTTTCCTCACTGCTTATTCGCGCGACCGGATTTCAACTCCAGCGCAATCACCCAATCATGACTTTCTGATGGAGCAGGGGAATGCCAGGTGCCGCTCTTATCCGTGGTCACGGTCTCCTTTCGGCTTGCGCCGGTGACGGTATCGAATTCTGTGAGCTGATATTTTGTTTTCGCGCGCAGGCCGGCCACCGCCAAAGGACGCGGCAAGATAGAATAGACGATGCGGAGTTCGTCCTTAATGCCAAGTGCGAACGGGACCAACGACGTGTCGCCTTCATTCAAATTGCCCCAGGGTCCTTGTCCGTAGGGCGCGACGAGCTTTGCCGATGTCCATGTGGTGTCGTCGAACGTTGCGGTTTGCCAGTTGGAAATCTTTTGTTTCGAAGCTTTCCATTGTGTGTCGGAAATAATTGTTTGGCTGCCATCGTTGGAAGCGATTTCTAACGTCGCGATCAATCCAGCCGGATTGAGTGTTACGGGAGCGGTAATGTTTTCGGCTTCGACTGCGAGAATATTCTGACCAGGACGCAGAAGTTTTGTGACGTTGAAATCGCGCAGTGCCCGCCAGTCCGTGACGGTACCAATTTTCTTCCCATTTAACCAGGCAGTCGCTTTGTCATCGGCAGCGATGCGCAAGGTCGCACGTTTTACTTTTGATTTACCATCCCACGTAAAGCTGCGTCGAAAAAAGCGCGACTCAATCGGCGCATCCACACGCGGATCGCCTTCGGCAAACCAAATCCAGTTGCCAGGCACCAGGGCGCGGGCTTTATCCCAGTGCACCGTGTCGGATTGAGGAACGCACTGTTCCCAGGGAAATTGTTCCAGGAACTTTTTGCCGTTGCCAATTTGTTGCGAGCCCGGGAGACGCATGGAATCGTCCCATGGAATCGTGCCGTAATTGCCACCGTGTGGTGAGGCACCATGCGGTTGATCGCGGCGATTACATTGCCAGATCCCGTTTGCTCCGTAGGTATGACCGGGAGCGCCTTTGCTCATGCAAAGCCAGAACATCGCGCGTGGCCATTCGGCGGGAATCTGCCCGTTCAACATCTCGTAACTCGCTTCACCGTCGAGCACCGGCATCTTTGGCAATCCGTAAGCGTGATCGAACGAGGCGATAGTCGGCGCAACGGCATTCATTTCACCGTGCGGCGTCTGCAACATATCGAAATCAATCAACGACGCGTCATCGATCGCGGAACGCGAATTCAGTGTTCCCATGCCGGTGGGGTGAATGGTGGTGAGACGATGAAACGGATCCGTGGCGCGAACGTAACGCGCTACTTCTGTCCAGCCGTGGACCAGTTCTCGATCATCATATGGAAACCCTTTGGCGAGGTACCACGGCAGATTGTCTTCACCGGCGATGCACCAGACGACGGGCCACGATCCATAGCGCGCGATCAGTTCGCGCCAATGCTGTTTTGCTTTTTGTTGGCCCATCCACGGCAGAAAATATCCCCAGGCTCCCACGATGCAGGGCGTGAAGCCTTGATCGATGAGATAACGCAGACGTTGATCGGCGGCGTCGAAGTATTGTGGACGAATGCTGGTGTAATTGGTTTCCCAGGGAAACCCGGCTTCATTCGCACCGCGTGGATCGAACGGATGCATATCCGGATAAAGTCCGGCTACCATTTGAATGACGTTAAATCCTTTTTGTTTTCGATCCGCCGCGAGTTGTTGAAATTCATCCGGGAAATGAAGTCGATGGCAGAGTCCCATCCACCAGGTATCGCCCAGCCAAAGGAACCGGGTGCCATCGATGTGTTCAAAATGGCGTTTGTCGGCGGCGACCTGAATCGGGCCATGTTGGAACAGCGGATTGGTTCCGCGATAGTGGACGATCTCCAATTTGCCGGTGACGCCGTTTAATCCAGCATCTGAAGTGTCGTTGCATTCTGATCGCCATTGATGGTCACCTGTGAGCGGTGAGGCGTAACGAACCTTCCAAGTGTTCGTTCCATCCCAAAATGCAGGCACCAGTTTGATCGCCCCGCGTGGATCGGTGAAGCGCACGTCGAGTTGCACCGTATTGAACGGATCGGCATGAGCCTTCGTGCTCGTGAAGCTGATTTCCACGGGGACATTGGCCTCACTGTGGGTGCTTGCTCCTTTGACACCAACGACGGTCAGGAGAATAAAGCAAAGGGTAGCAATGGTGAAAGGACGGCGCATGTGATGAGGCTGATAAACAGCGGGATGAACGTCGAGCAGAATTGTCATGGTTCCAGCGGCGATTACTTTGTCTTCGGCAGTTTTACTTTCGCGAGATAGATACTTGTTTTGTCTTCGTGCGAGGAATAGTAGCTGAGCCACAGCAATCCTTCGTGCATGGCCATGCCGGCGTAACTGCAATCGCCGCCGCTGGGTAAAATCAATTCGGGCAAAACCAAATCCAAAGCCATTTTGCCTACGAACGTTTTAGCGTCCTTGGACGTTGCGCCGTATTTACGTCCGCTCGCGATCATTTTACCGTCGGGAAGCAGGAGGAAATTCGGTCCGCCGATTTGCATCGCTGCTGGATGCCATTTCCAATCTTTGTAGGGCGCAAAACTGTGACCGATCCAAGCTTGTTTGTCCTCGGCCTCGCGACGCACCAGCGCGATGCATTCGCCGTTTTCCCGGAACCGCAGCGTCGATTCATTGGGCGCCGCAGGAACGTCGAGGTTTGTGACGAGTTGGAAATTCACGCCGTCCTTGCTGCTAACCAGTTTCACCGTCATGCCGCCTCCTTTTACTGAGGTGTAAGCGATGCCATAGGCAACACCGTTGTTCCATGTGACGCGCCAGAGCCAATCTCCTTTTTCAAGGACGCGCCGTGGAGAGGTCCAAGTGTATCCATCCTTGGAGAACGCGGTGCGGGATTGACGTTCCTTCAAAGTCTTTCCTTCGTAAACCGAACCGCCCAGGACCAGCATCAGACGCCCGTCGGGCATGATCGACAATTTAGGATCGCGCAAATCAATCCCTTCTTCGCTTAGCAGGGCGGCGGATTCCCATTGCTCGCCATCTTTAGAAACGAGCACGCGGATTTTGCCGTTGCCGCCGACATGCGCGGCCGATTCGCGAAAGGTGCAAAACCATTTGTCCTGAAACCGAATCAGATCGGTAAACGCGTTGTGCTTATCGGCATTCCAGATTTTTTTCGCAGAGACGAGTTGCGGGACATCCGCTGCATTAGTTTGAGCAAAAAGGCCGGTGGCGAGGAATGCGGTGAGCGCGAAGCAAAGACGTTGGATCAGCATGTGACTTTCTTCGACGCGCGATCTAAATGGAAATTCAATTAAGGCGCACGTTCCTTGGCGGTGCGAAACGTAATCGACACTCGACGGTGCCGAACATGGCGCACCCCTGAGACAACATCGGAAAGTCGCGGTGCAATACCATGCATCCAGACGCTACGCGCTTCGCCGGTAATTACCCAGAAGCTGCGCGCGGGAATAAACACTGGAACGCGCCGTCCGCGAGCGGGATCAGTGAAGTCGATCACGATATCCGAACCAAGACTTACGCAAGCGATCGTCGGACCGAATGCGGGATAATCTTTATGCGGACCAATACCCAATGGAGGAATGTATTCGTTAATGACACAGTTTTCAGGGAACCGTTCGAACGCGGCATCAGCGGCGACGCGTTCGGCCAGTGGCAAAAGCCATTTCGGAAAACCGCGAATCCAATTTGGTTTGCCGCCGTGTTCGGAGGCGTATCCGAGTCCATATTGCTGGATGCGTCGTCGCCACTCAGTTTCCCACGAACCAGCGTCCACGTGTCTCAATAATTCGTGTTCCTCTGGCTCATCAATGTAATCTGGAGTGAGTGAGAACCCAGGAATCTTCACCGACACAGGGTGAACCATGGAAAATAAATCCTCCTGCCTCATGCGTTAAAGTAGCATAGCTGAGCTCATGTTTTGCTGCGGGAAGGTAAAATCGTCTTTCAGATTCACCGAGCTTAAGTCATAGCAGGGGTGTGAATTGGCAGAAACGAATCTTGATATTATTGGCTGCACTTTTGGTCGGAGCAACATTCGCCGCTGAATGCGCTGAGGTTAAACCGGTGAGCATGGCGAAATGGGCGAAGCGGAAGCCGGTTGATGTTTCGATCGCGGAGGTCTCTGATTACGTCTTCGGAAATTTCGATGGCCAGCTTCCGAGTCCGCCGCATGCCGACCTTAATGCCAAGCGGGCCTTTATTGTTTCATGGAAGAGGTTTCCGTTCCGTTTCGTCTTCGCCCATGAAGGCAGTTATTGTCCATGGATCGAATTCCCTTCCGGGGCGGGTCACTGCTTTCAATTCTTTGAAGGAAACGATGGTTGGGCTGAACTCTTCAACAACTTTGGACGCAAAGAGGAGAACAGCTTTGTCGATGTTCTGGAGAACGGGCCCGAACGGGTCTGGGTGCGTTGGACCTATTTCGGCGTGAATCAAACCACTGGGCAACGCGCCTATCGCGGTAACGAAGACTTCTGGGCCTTTCCCAACGGCCATATTTTACGGCGACAAAGTTTTGAGTCGCTCATGCCCCGCGACCCTCACGGCTACGCCCGCGAACCGATTGAAATGATCGGCATGTGTCCGAAAGGAAAACTGTGGTTTGACGTTTTGCAACGCGATCCCGCCAGTGGCGACAGTCATTCGCTCGCGGTCATGGATGTGTTTTCAACGAATCGTTACGATGTGTTCTGGAAGCGGAAACCCGACAGCCTTTGGCAATCGACGGTGCGACGGACCGGGTGCGATTGGAAAACGCTCGATGACTCCCGTGGGGTCGTTCTGATTACGCCGTTGCGTGAAGGGGCTGCTTTTTGTGTGCTCGGTGACATTGGCGGGTTTCGTCATGAATCCACACGCATCAAAGATCATTCCTTTAAGGATACCGGCGGCATTGGTTGGGGATCGCAATCCTGGGATCATTGGCCGATTGGCTGGCTGAACAGCCAGGCAAACGAGGTGAATGCAGATTCATTGCAGAAATATCCAAATCATTTCTCGCCTGCCGGGATGGATATGTTTGCGCTGCCGAATGAACAGGTAGAGCGTCGCGATTTCTATTCTCTTATCGGAGTGGCAGGAGATGATCTTGAAGCGGTACGCAAAACCGCCCGGCATTGGCTTGATGCAGGTGCATCTGGGATTCCTGATTTGAAATCGGTTTCTCGCCTGGGCGCAACCGCTCGCTGAAGTGTTTTTTCTCCCTGCGGCGGGATGTTATAGACCTTGGGGTTTAAGCTAAGGCGTCACTTCGATCTGAGGCATCAACGCGACTCGATAATATCGCGCAGAATGGAGGGAAGCATCCGCGTCCGTGAACTCCAGCAGGCCGCCACAATCCGCGGTCAGAGTCGCCATATCACTCCAGTCTGTAAGGTTGTCAGACGCTTGAATTTTATATGCATCTCCTGAGTTACCGCGAAATTCGAGAAACGCGCTGCGGTCGCTCTGAATTCGCAAGCTGATCATACCTTTCTCTATATTGGTCCTTGAACCTGGAGGGGGCATATCGGTGCCTGGATTCACCGTCACAGAAAACGAGGCACTTGTCGCGAGTATCCCGTCGCTGACCGTGAGGGTAATGATGGCCGTTCCGATTTCATTTCTCGTCGGAGCGATTGTTATGGTTCGAGCGAATTCATTCCCGCCCAAAACAATGTTTGGATGGGAAATTAAAGTCGGATTGGAAGATTGGACGGAAAAGATGAGATAATCGAAAGATGTTTCCGCGTCCCACACGGCGAAATAGGCCGGAGCCGTTGAGACATTTTGTTCCGTGATCATGTCGTCAATGAAAGACATGTACGGAAGTGAATTGTTTCCTGCAACAACAGGCAAGAGGATGAACGTTCCGAAATTCGGTGCCGCGGCCGGAGGTGAATTCGTTCCCTTCGGCTTTGCCACCGCTAGTCCCGTCATGGGCAAGTTGAGAAGGTCTCCATTGTACGTGCCGGTTAAGACCGGCGCGCCAAAGAAATCTTGCGCATTGCGCACTTCAAAACTCATTCCCACTTGCAGGCAAGAACTGACATCCACAGCGAGCGTCGTTGCGTGCTCCCAGTTGTAGACAATGATGTTTGCGCGACCAGGTTCATACTTGTTGGTCCGCACTTCGACGAGGTTTGATTGAGGGACACCCGCCAGATAAAAGTTGTCCGGAAAATCCTCGGTCACAAGATGGACCGTATTGCTCAAGAAGATATTATTCTGCAGCGTTAAGGAATCATTGTGTTCGGAAAAGTGAACACTCGTCTGGAAATAGTTATCCGACACAACGCCACCAATGGAGCCACCAGCATAGCCGATATTCGCGTCTGAGTCCGTACTGCCCTGGGTGTCGTAAATAAAGTTACGAATCAAAAGCGGATTTTTCGCCTTCCCCTCGAAAGAGCCGAGTAAAAAATTGGCCTGGTGCTCCCGCGCGATGCTCCCATTAAAAAATATAACATTACCTTCTAATTGGAAGTTGTCAGACACGGAATCGTTCCCCGTGATTTGGATTCCTAAAGCATAATTGCCGTAAAAAATATTCTCATCGATCTTCACCACACTGGGATCCACATTTTGAGCATAGATGCCATGCCCATGTCCGCGGTCGCATCCCTGCCAGCCGTTGTAGTAGCAGATATTCCCATAGATCTCGGCGTTCACCCCATTGGTGTTTAAGCCAATGC
>JAQGOU010000443.1 GCA_028293445.1 Verrucomicrobiales bacterium
GCCATCCCTCGCCAAGTTATGTTTCGGTATGTCCATGCGTTGGAAGTCACTCGGGGTTCTCGGACTCGTGGGGATCATTTCGGCAGCAGGGGCGGGCGAGAAGCCATCAAGTAAACCATCAACGAGCACTTTTCCTGTGACAACAAACTCCATCACTCATCGGCATACGAACCGTCTGGCCAAAGAAAAGTCACCCTATCTCTTGCAGCACGCGCATAACCCCGTCGATTGGTTCGCGTGGGGCGACGAAGCCTTCGAGAAAGCGCGCAAGGAAAACAAACCAATTTTCCTGAGCATCGGTTACTCCACCTGCCACTGGTGTCATGTGATGGAACGGGAATCGTTCGAGAACGAAGCAACTGCTAAAGTTCTCAATGAACATTTTGTCGCGATTAAAATTGATCGTGAGGAACGTCCCGACATCGACAAGATTTACATGACGTTTGTCCAGGCAATGAGCGGGCAGGGCGGATGGCCTCTCAATGTTTTTCTCACCTCCGATTTGAAACCATTTTACGGCGGAACCTACTGGCCACCCGAAAGCAAGTATGGTCGCCCGAGTTTTGTGCAGGTGTTGGAAAAGCTCACCGATCTTTGGAAAACACGTCATAGCGATATCGTCGAATCCTCCCTGGACTTTCATTCGAAGCTCGAGGCCATGACGAAAAATGAAACCAACAGCGCCCTGACCCTCACACCGGCGCTGCTTCACAACGCCGTCGCTCATCTCAAGGAAGAATACGAGCCGAAGTACGGCGGGTTCGGTAATGCCCCGAAATTTCCGCGGCCGAGCCAACCGGCGTTTCTCCTGCGCGAAGGTCTGCGCTTCAACGACAAGGAAGCCGTGCAGATGGTAATGCACACGTGTGATCGTATGGCCGCTGGCGGAATGTACGATCAACTTGGTGGCGGCTTCGCGCGTTATTCAGTCGATGCCCAGTGGCTCGTGCCGCATTTCGAGAAGATGCTCTATGACAATGCGCAACTCGTGCATCTGTATCTTGACGCTTATCTCGTGAGCAGCGACAAGCATCACGCTGACGTCGCCCGTGATATCATCCGCTACGTGTTGCGTGACATGACGCATCCGGATGGTGGCTTCTATTCAGCCGAAGATGCGGACAGCGAAGGGAAAGAAGGGAAGTTCTACTGCTGGACGAAAGCGGAGCTTTCCAAACTGCTGACGGTGGAAGAGTTCAACGTGGCGGTAAAATATTTCGGCATCACGGAAGAAGGTAACTTCGTCGATCACAGTGACCCCGATCCATTGCCGAAGCAGAATGTCTTGAGCATCGTAGATCCAAAGCTTTCGGCGGAGGACCAAAAGATACTCACGTCCGCGAAGAAGAAGATGTTTGATACGCGCAGCAAACGCGTGCGCCCGCACTTGGACGACAAGATTCTTGCGTCGTGGAATGGCATGATGCTCGGTGCTATTGCCAGGGCTTACGCGGTGTTGGGCGATGACAGTTATCGCGCTGCCGCTGAGAAGAACGTCGCCTTCCTGCAATCCAAGCTCTGGGATGCCAAGGCGAAAACCCTTTATCACCGCTGGCGCGATGGTGAACGCGATTCGGTGCAACTCTTCGATGCCTACGCCGATTTGCTCGCGGGCGTCGTCGATCTATACGAAGCGACCCTTGATCCAAAGCATTTGGAATTCAGCGTCGCCCTCGCGGACAGCATGCTCGCCAAATTCTACGATAAAGAGGAAGGCGGCTTCTATCAAAGCGCTGCTGATTCCAAGCATTTGATTCTGCGGGTCAAAGAAGATTATGACGGCGCGGAACCTTCTGGAAATTCCGTCGCGCTGCTCGCCTTATTGAAACTCGGCGCGATCACGGACCGTAAGGATTACAAAGAAGCGGCCGAGAAAAGTTTGCGCCACTTTGGTAATCGGTTGCAGCAATTACCACAGGCCGTACCGCACATGCTTCTGGCCCTGGATTATCTTCTCGATGAACCCAAACGTGTGGTCATCGTCGGCGATCCTAAACAAACGCAAACGAAACAACTGATTCAAGCGGCCCACTCGGTTTATCAGCCCAACAAAGTTGTCCTGGGCACAACCGGTCCCGTTGAGGAATTCGCAAAGACGTTGCCGACAAAGGATGCACCGGTGGTTTTCCTTTGCACCGGAACCGCCTGCCAACCACCGACGAAAGATTCCGTCGTGATGGCGCGGTTTTTGAAGTAGAGGATCGGATAGAAATTTCAGGCCTGCCGTGCGAGGCTTTCAATATTTCCTTTGGCCTCTTTGCTCGCCGCAGTGTTGGGATATAATCGAGCAATCTCCTCGTACGCGGCGATCGCCTTGGCGCGATCGACATTCTCAAGGCGTGCCGCCTCATTGAGTAACCGCTTGGCATCGCGTCCGGAATTGGGAGTTTCGTCGTGTTCAACCACAGTAAAATATGCCCAGACAGCCGCAATGATTCGAATCCCAATCATGATCCAAAGACCTCCAGTGCGCGTGAGCATGAACGGTGCGGTGATCACAATCATGGTGAATGCCATTGTGGAAGCCCTTACATAAAGGAGTCCTAGAGGTCCAAAGAGGAGTGCCAGGCAAACCGCGATAGCCTTCGACTTGCGCTTTGGTTCGGACTCGACGGGAGGCGCTGAATGTTCGAATCGGGTCCCGCAACCTGAGCATTCGGGCAGACGATCTGGATTGTGACGACCGCAGTAACTACACGGTTCAGTGACTTCTTCGTTCTCATTGGTTGTGTTCATCTCGTTAACGTTTCCTGGCACAATACGGACGCCCAATGTTGTTAAGGCCGGGCCGTGAGAGGATGGAACTTTCTTGAGAGAAGCTCAATTGCGAATATGTCGCCCGGCAAGAATGATCGCCCCATCCTGCATGCGAGGCTGCCACCAACCTTTTTTATTTGTGCTCGGATCCTCATTTCAAAACATCAGGGAAAGCTTCTTGGACTTGGAATTGACGAAATTGAAGCATTTGATCATCTTCGAAACCTATTCCCTCGCAGAACTTTAATCGGCAACGATTATTTTTTGTTTTTTGAACAACAAAACAATCCAAAAACCCATAACCCATGAAACTCATAAACAAAAAACTCGGCGCCGTTGGCGTCGCTCTTGCCTCCCTGGCAACATCAACATTCGCGAGCACCGACTATGGTCCAGCTCTTTGGAATCCAGCGGTCGGTTGTAACAAGTTCTACACCTCAGGCAACGGCCATAAATTTTGCGTCATCCACGACATGGAAGGCTATTACCTTTCCTCCATTTCCTATCTGAACAGCTGTAGCTCTTCAGCGAGCGTTTACTATTTGGTCAATGGCGTGCAGGACACCGGCAGCGATCATGCCGCGGGAGAAATCACGCAATCGGTTCGTGAAGCCAATTACGCCTGGCACGTCGGCTGTTGGAATACCTGGATGTTCGGGACCGAGCATGAAGGTTTCGTCAGCAATCCCGCCTGGTTTACACAAGTGATGTATCAAAACTCCGGTGCGTTGCAGAACCATCTGGCTGCGGTTGGTGCGATTGCCAAAGACCGCAATCACATCATTGGCCACAACCAATGGCAAACTCAGGCCTGGAAAAATTGGATGGCAGGCGCTTTTCCGTCGATCAACACCTCGTGCAACAGCCACACCGATCCGGGCCAGTATTGGAATTGGACCTTGTTCATGAACATCCTTAACCCGGGCGGCGGCGCGGGTAATCGCATTGGCATGGCTCGCACCTCCAATGGCGGGGGCTATTGGATCGCGGCCAGTGATGGCGGCGTGTTTTCGTTTGGCAATGCTACCTTCTATGGTTCCATGGGTGGTCAAGTTCTCAACTCGCCCGTGTCCGGCATTTGCGCACGCAAACAAGGCGACGGCTATTGGTTGGTCGCGAAAGACGGCGGCATCTTTAGCTTCGGCGCAGCGCCGTTCCAAGGCTCCATGGGAGGACAGGTCCTGAACAAGCCGATCATTGGCATGGCCTGCACTCAATCGGGCAATGGTTACTGGCTCGTGGGATCAGATGGCGGCATCTTCAACTTCGGTGACGCGGCGTTCTACGGTTCCCTCGGCGGTGCCGGTTACACCGACATCGTGGCGATCTCGCCTGCCTGGCACACTAATGGCAGCAATGGCTATCGCATCATCCGCTCCAACGGCACCACCTATGACTACAATTGCAGTCACCTCGGCGGCGGCGAAGCGGGCAGTGGCGTCGTGTCCGTTGCCACCACCGGCAGTGACAATGGCTTCTGGGAAGTCACCAGCAGCGGCGCTATTTTTTCCTACGGCAACGCTGTTTACCACAGCGGCATCGGTGGCGGCGTCGTTGTTGGACTGGCGCGCGGGCCATCGACTACCGGCGGTTACTGGGCCGTTAAAACGGATGGCTCTATCTTCTCCAAGGGCGACGCGGTCTATCATGGCGGCGCAAACTTCTAAGAAGTCCAGGACTTAACAATTCCTTCACGGCGGAAAGCTCCGGCTTTCCGCCTTTTTGTTTTTCAGTAGATAAGGGGTTCCGCTTCGGCAAGACCTATGGCTCTTTTGCGAAGTATCGCTTCGTCTCGGGTTTCAGCCACAACTGTGTCAGCGGAATGGCCCCGGCCAGAGTGATGATGAAGGGAAGGGTTGAACCGAGAATGGCGATGAGACCGATGGTCCAGCCCCAGGGTTTGCGCGGAACAAAGATCGCAACGCAATAGAAGATCGCGCCGAGCGCCGAAACCACAGCCGCACCATACGACTCGTCTCTGACTTCCTCAAAGGCCTTCGCCCTCGCGACCGGATCATTCAACGTCGACATGTCCGTTATAAAATCGAGAGCCGGGTCGGCTCGGCCTTGCAGGGTCATGACGGAATAAATAAGCATGCCTGACCAAATAAGCACAAACACTCCGCACCACACGCGATAGAACGTGAGCCGAGGTTCGATGGCCGGAGAAAACGGCGGTTGGATGAGTGGCGGTTGGGCAGAATTCAGGGGCGGCGGAACGGCGCTGACAATCACGGGAGGCGTTGGTGGGGACGATTTAGATTTCGGTTTGTAAGCGGCATCCCGTTCCCACTCTTTGACCGCGGTGCGAGCAGCAGCGATGGCTTCTTCACCGCGCAGAAACTTCCGGTCCGTCTCCGGATCCCAATAGTAACCACCCGTCAACTTCGCGAGCACCGCGCCTGCGATCGACGCCGTCACATCTTCGTCGGCATGGGAAGTGAAACACAACTGCGCCTTCCGATCACAATCGCCAATAAAAGCTTTGAACGGGAATTGCGGATCTTCTTCAGCCGTCGTTACGTCTGAGAGATACCATTCAAAACCGCTCTCTTGACCTTTCAACAGGGCAGGGAGGTAACCGTCGTCATCGCGAAGATCCGAGGAATCGAGAACCAGATCGAAGCCTTCCGCTTTAATCGCTGCATTCCATTCGTCCACCGTGGGAACGCGCGCGTCGTGGAGAAATACTTGAACAGCGGAGCTCATGTAACATTAACAGCGGACAAATGTTCCATACCCGCATCGTGCCACAGGCAACGAGGAGGTGGGGAACGCAGAAACCATCGCAGATAAATTTTCCCCCGCCAAGGCGCAACATCTGCTGCTCAAATCATTCCTGGACCGCGCGTAGGTATTATGTAGCAGCCGAGGTAACAAGGCTCAAATCTCTGTGGAAACGTCGGGTAAGATCCAGGATGAGCCTCCTTACATCGGGCTGCTACAGTTCAGAAAGATAATTTGGCATGCATACTGGTCATCTCCTGCAATCCATCTCACGCGGCTTGGGCCAGCGGATGGACTTCCTTTTCAATCGTTGCCAGTTTGCTGTCCCGGGCTATACGCAAATCATATTCGGCTTGGAGATTCATCCAAAACTGCGCATCAATGCCAAAGTAAAGGCCCAACCGCAAGGCCGTCACCGCCGTAATAGATCGTTTGCCGCTCGTGATCAGTTGCAGCGTGGGCTGCGGGATGCCGGCATCTTTGGCGACACGATAGACGCTCAAGTTATTCGGTTCGATGAACTCACTGAACAGAAGTTCGCCCGGATGTGATACTTTGATTTTTTTACTCATAGGGTCGACGTTCCGGGTAAGCCACCAGATTGTCCCAACGTTCATCCTCCTGCCGTGCCGCGAGGAAACGAGCAAAGTCCGCGATTTCATTGCGTTTTGCCGGTGGCAACGATTCACAGATTCGAATCAGCTCCTCGGTTTCAGAACTCATGACCACACTCTACGCCAAGGGGATTTTCCATTCAACCGTGATTAGTCGTCGATATGGAAGCGATAGAAGCGGCGGGCGAGGTTTGTTGCTCCCATGTCGACCAGATTGAAATTTCCGGTATAGGGTGAATTGGTCTGAATAACTAACCAATCGGCGAGATTCGTTGAAGCTTCGACGATACATGCGCTGCCAGCTCCGCCGGAAATTGTGAATTGGAAGACGCCGTTTGTCAGTCGTGCCACGTTTGTGGGCGCGACGGGGGAAACCGCGCGTAACGTAAAGTTCGCACCGGGCAGAACACGCCAATCCAAATTGTTTGTCAGGATTGGAAGATGCACGTCGCTGTTAGGTGGAAATGAGCTGAAGCCGATGTCGGTTGTGACCAGCGTAAACGTGCTTCCATTCGTGATCGATATGTTATTGGTGGGTGTCACCGTAATCGTCCCATTGAAAGCGACCGTGGGGAAACCTTGGAATTGGATTTGAGGAGAAGGGACCTCGGGATAACCTGCCCCTAACACGAATTGGCAATTCCCGAGCAGCGGCTGGTTAATAGGGTATGCAAAAAGTGGAGTCCCATCAAAGACCAGGGAGCCGCCACGCAATTCGAGAGTCCCGTAGTTGGAAAACGTTTGAAACAGCCCGGAGAACTGTGACACCCCTTCAGCAACGATGAGCGTCCCGTAATTATTCAATGACCACATGCCCAAATAACCGGGAGTGGAAATTCCGGAGATTACGAGCGTCCCCAAATTTTTCAAGTGACCGCCGGAAAAAGTGCAATTCGTTTTCAAGACAAGCATCCCACGATTGTCGATGCTGCAACCGAAGGCATAGCCGTCAACCACCTGGACTGTTTGCACCTCGAGCGACGTGTAATTTGTCAGGTGCGCATCGCCGCTCAGTTGAAGGAACAACGCATTGAGGTGGAGGTCTGAGGCGAGGGCGAAATAGCCATCCGTGAATGTGGCTCCCGAATCACAATCCAGGAATCCCGGACCATTCCAGGTGTTGGTCCCGGAAATGGCGCCATCAAAGCTAAACCTGCCGTTGACGAATATGTTCCCTCGGTATCTAACGTGGGACTCGTGAACAAGCTTGATCGTTCCTGAACCATCAAAGCGAGTTCCTTCCTCAAACGATCCGTTAGAAATGTACAGTGGAAAAATTGCATTTGTGTCTGCCTGGAAAGTGCCGGAGTTTTTGAAGTCACCATTGTAGACTGAGAAATAATTCGTTCCGCCGGGCGGACTAAGAATTGTTCCAGTGTTTCTGAAAACAGTCGAAAAAAGGCTGGCTTCCTTGTCGGGAACCATGACCCCTCGATTCTCGAAAACATTAATTACTGAGTAGAAGCTGCTGAATACACCTCCAAGCCAGTGGAAAACGCTGTCATTCGTGAGATATGCTTGGTCTCCAAGCTGAAGAAGGGGCCCGACCGCGTTAACCTGTAGATTGGAGGCAAGGGTCATGCTTCCGTAACTGAATTTTCCCTCGGTCCAATCGAATATTCCCGGACCATGCCAGGTATTGGTGCCGGAGATAATGCCATCAAAGATAAGCCTGCCGTTGACGAACATATTTCCATGGCAGCTGACATTGGAATCGTGATGAAGCTTGATCGTTCCTGAACCATCAAAGCGCGTTCCTTCCTCAAACGATCCATTGGAAATGTACAGTGGAAAAATTGCATTTGTGTCTGCCTGAAAAGTGCCGGAGTTTTTGAAGTCACCATTGTAGACTGAGAAATAATTCGTTCCGCCGGGCGGACTAAGAATTGTTCCAGTGTTTCTGAAA
>JAQGOU010000449.1 GCA_028293445.1 Verrucomicrobiales bacterium
TTGGAGCGGAGCGCCGGTTTCCAAACCGGCTTAGCGTCAACGATGAAGCAAAGCGTGCACTTTAGAAGTTCGAGCGTCGAAAGCCGACTTGGAAGTCGGCGCTCCGTTCAGCCTCCGAGGAAAACCAAAGAAGTTTCAAACACCAAGTTTGAAGAACCTTTTAGAAATGCAATACGCGGGTAGGTTCGATCACTTTCATCTTCGAGAAGTTTGGAGTTTTGGAATTAGAATTTTTTTGGTGTTTGGTGTTTGGATTTTGGTGTTTCCACCTCGATTCCTACCGCGCGTGGCTCGGCACCAACGTCAGTTCTTCCGAAACCGCCTTCAAGACCGCGAGCGCGTAATCATCAATCGTCAGATGCGTGTGCGAACTGTTCTCCATTTTATCGATGAGCACCTTGGCCAGGTGCTGTTCGCATTGCGACGCCAAGCCGGCGCGTTCGGCGAGTTTTTGCAAATACTCCAGCTTAGCCTTGTCGCAGGTGATGTTTGAGCGGGTGATGGGGATTCTTCCGCGATGCTCGATGGCGAGCAACCCGCGGAGTGCTTCTTCAGCTTCGAGAAACAGATCGGTTTTGAGACCAACTATTTTCATACGTGTTCTTCTTGTTTTTTCCGTTCAGAAATTCCATGAAACATTCCTCGGTATGATGTCCTTCATCGCGACTCTTCTCGACGTCGACCATTTCGAACTGACGGCGTAATTTCGACAACGCGGTGTTCTGGAGCTGACGCACCCTTTCGCGGGAGATATGAAAGCGGAGTCCGACTTCTTCGAGGGTCTTTTCGTTCCCGCCGTCCAAGCCATAGCGGTAACGCAAGATCTCCTGTTCGCGTGAGGGAAGGGTCTCAAGGGCGCTCACGAGCAAGGCTTTGGCGGCGTCGAGTTCGAGTTGGTCCAAGGGCGTTCTGCTGTTTTCATCCGCCACCATTTCGCCAAAGGAATTGCCGTCGCCATCACCGACCGGTGCATCCAGGGAGATGGTCGGGGCAGACGCGGTGCGCAGTTCGCCGACGCGCCGGGCCGACATATTTAATTCGTCGGCGACATCTTCATCGGTCGGTTCGTGGCCGAGGGTTTCTTCGAGCTTGGTGCAGGCGCGGCGGATCTTGGAAAGCTTTTCCACCACGTGCACCGGCAGGCGAATGGTTTTGCTCTGGTCAGAGAGGGCGCGTTTGATGGACTGCTTGATCCACCAGGCGCCGTAGGTCGAGAGCTTGCCGCCTTTGCTCGGATCGAAACGTTTGACGGCTTTCATTAAGCCGATGTTGCCTTCATTGATCAGGTCCAGGAGCGGCAGACCGAAATGTTCGTAGTCGTGGGCGATCTTGATGACGAGCCGGAGGTTGGCCTTGATCATGTGCTCGACGGCTTCGGCGTCGCCTTTCTTGATGCGTGCGGCGAGGGCGATTTCCTCATCGGGCGTGAGTAGCTTGGTGGTCGCGACTTCTTTCAGGTAGAGGTTGAACGCGGAGTTTTCGTTATACGCAGCGCGCTCGATGGGCACTGGTTCGATTTCGCGGAAAGTTTTGGCTGCGGATTCTTTGTCTCCGGTCAGCTGTTCGATTGGGAGTTCATTGAGTAAAACCATTGAACGAAGTTTAGAGAGCTATGCAGGCGGCTCCTAGATGGTGAGGCGCTACTTGAGGCATCAGCAATCATGGCGTAAACAGGGGCGAATATGGCTGTGCCTTCATCGGGAGGGCGGATGAGAGCGCTTCAGTGGTGGAGGATGAGGGGGGAGAATCGAACAAAACAGGAACGAAGCAGAAGGTGAGACACGAATTTCACGAATTAACACGAATTTTTCGGAATGAAGCAGGGCAGGGTCGTTTCCTAATATGATTGGAACAGTCAGGCCAAAGCCCCACCGAGGACTTGGATCCATTCGTGTTAATTCGTGAAATTCGTGTCTAAACTGAATCGTTCTGTTTCACCGCTTTTTTCTATCTTCAATTCAGGTTGCAAATCGCGCAGTGTGGACGAATATGCGCGGCAAAATCTTTTGTATTCTTTTCTGTTTGACGCTTATGAAATCAACTGCAGCAGTAAAAATGGAAACGGTAGCCTACGGCGGTTGGACGAATTGCATCCGGCTCACCAATGGCAAAATCGAATTGATCGCCACGACTGATGTCGGCCCGCGCATCATCAAGCTCTCCTTCGTTGGCGGGAAAAATTTCATGAAGGAATTTCCCGATCACATGGGCAAGAGTGGCGGCGATCAGTGGCGCAGTTACGGCGGTCATCGCTTCTGGCATGCGCCGGAGATGCGTCCGCGCACTTACGCACCGGACAATTCGCCGATTGAATTTAAATGGGATAACGAAACGTTGAAGCTGATCCAACCCGTCGAGCCGAGCACCGGCCTGCAAAAGGAAATGCACGTGACGATGGATCCGAAAAGTAATCGCGTGGAAGTCGTGCACCGGTTGACGAATAAAAATCAATGGGCCGTCGAAGCCGCGCCGTGGGCCTTGACCGTGATGACTGGACCGGGACGGGCGATCTTCCCGCAGGAACCGGCGGTGAACGAGTTGCTTCCCGTGCGTGCGATGGCGATGTGGGGTTATACCGACATGCGCGATTCACGCTGGATTTGGGGCACGAAATACATTCAGGTCCGTTGCGACGCGAAAGCCAATACGCCGCAAAAGATCGGGCTGATGAACACGCTCGGCTGGGGCGGCTATTATCGTGACGGTGAGTTGTTCCTGAAGAAGTTTCCATTCGATCCGAAGGCGACTTATCCCGACTTCGGCTGCAACACGGAATGTTACACGCGCGGGGACATGCTCGAGGTGGAAAGCCTGGGCGCGTTAAAGAAAATCGAACCGAACCAATCGATCAAGCACGTCGAGCAATGGAGTTTGACGAAAGTGGAATTGGACGAGAAGGAAGAGTCCCTGGACAAGAAGCTAGCGCCGCTTTTGAAATAATTCTCACACGCGCAACTTCTTGAATCCGGAACGAGGCAATTTTTAACCACGGATCAGCACCCGCGAGCGGTGCAGCAAATATCTAGTTCTGACTGACACGGATGAACACGGATAAGAGGGGGTTGGAAATAAATTGGGCGTGTCCGTGCGCCAAACGGTTCAATTCGCATCCGAATTATCGAAGAATCTGTTCACACATTCTTTATCCGTGTTCATCCGTGTCTATCCGTGGTTAAAAATTCCTGCAAATTCGGTTCCCTTAAAAAATAAACCGAACTTCCCGTAATCCGTCATCGTCCAAACAACAATGCGTTATTTTAGCGCCAACCGATATCAGCTGATCTTCCTCGCGCTGCTCGTCCTTTGCAGCGTGATGGTTGTGCGGCAATTCGAGGCGAGGAAGGAGCAGCATGTCAAAATGCGGGAGTCGTTCCTTCTTCTTTACACCCGCGGTTACAAACCTCAGGCCGAGAACCTGTATCACAAATTGATCAATGACGCCTACAAGCTGAGCATCGAACAATTGCAGAATGATTCCTCCCGGTTGTTGCTCCTGGTCGATCCCGGTTCCACCGAGTCCAATTCGAGCAATTTGATCTGGAATTATTACTGGACGGTGAACAAAGAACTGGAGAAACGGGATGAAACCATCCTGAAGCAGGCGTTACGTTTAGCGGATGAGGTGAAATGACTTTTTTAAGGTGGGATTTTGCCCTAACAGGCGTTGACATTTTCGCTGGCTTCTTTACGTTACAGCCACGTTAGCTTAACAAGCGTAACAACCATGCTCCGAATCAGCCTTATTATAGCCATTGTCGCCGGATTAGCCGCGGCAGGATTGAACTTCTACAAAGTGCGTGAGGTCATTGTGACCACCATGGCCGAGCGCGACCAGGAAAAGACCGAAAAGGAGGCTTCCCAGAAGTTGCAAGCCGAGACCAAGAAGAAGCTGGATAAAACCGACAAGGAGCTTGCCAGCACCACCAAAACGCTGAAGGAAACCGAATCTTCCCTGAAGAAAGAAACGGCCCACGCCGCCCAGCAAGAGAAGGAAGCAAAGAGCTTGGCGACAAAACTTTCCAAATCTGAAGGCGAACGCGACACCGCCCAGCGTGAATTGGTGCAATGGCAAACCATCCGCATGAAGCCGGAAGAGATTAAGGGCGTGATTGCTGAACGGAAGCAATTCAAGGAAGACAAAGAAATCCTCTCGGATGAAAATATGATTTTGGCTCGCTCCTTGAAAAAGGTGAAGGCAGAATTGGCGAGTTTGATCGGTGACGATGTAAAGCCCCCCGCAATGCCCGGAGTTAAAGGAACCATCGTTGCGGTTGATCCCAAGTACGACTTCGTTGTTCTCGACATCGGTGCTTCGCAAGGTGCTCTTGAAAAAGGTGAATTGCTCGTCAATCGTAGTGGTAAGCTCGTGGCGAAAATAAAGATTTTCAGCGTTGAACCCAATCGCTGCATTGCGAACATTATGGCGAACTGGAAACAGGGCGAAGTAATGGAGGGCGATCAAGTTCTTTATTAAGTTCACATGAAAGCGCTGCGCAATCTTACGTTTGGTTTTCTGCTCTGTGCTGCGATCGTGGCATTGACCGGCTGCGCAACGAGTGAAGGTTCTGAAAATGTTTCTTCCCGTCCGTGGGGTTATGTTCGCGGTTATGATCCAGGGCTCCCTTCGACGATGAACGAAGGCCGTTAGTTTCCTTCTGTTAATCGTTATTCCGAGCATTTTCTTATTGCTCACAGGTGCGATGGGTTTTTAACTGATCGCCATGAAAACTCCTCTCGTCCAAATCCTTTTGCTGGCTACAAGCGCTTTATTGCCGCTCCATCTTAAGGCTGAGGAAAAAGCCGCTCCTGAAGTCATCCACCTCCTGCAGGAAGATAACTTCTATTCCTTTCTCAAGGACCTCGGCACGAACAACGCTTAGGACCACG
>JAQGOU010000047.1 GCA_028293445.1 Verrucomicrobiales bacterium
TTTGCTCTAAAACGGAGCCATCTTCAAGAGGATGGTCTCGCCTCGAAGCAAAACTGAGTGAAAATATAGAGGATGAACCCATTTTGTACGTAAATTCGGGTGTGTTTCCAGATTAGCGGAGGTTTTCAGAGCAAAAATGGATGGGTTTCCAGGTTTTCGGACGTTTTAGAAGCAAATCTGAGTGGATTTCTGAAGGATGGAAACTTTTCCAAGCGAAAGTGAGTGGCTTTCCAGAGGATAGGAGGTTCTGAGGACAGATTGCGGTGAGTTTTGGGAAATTTCAGTCAGTTTCGTCCAATTCACGACAAATCTCTGGGTTGGCTATCGTCTATCGTCAATTGGCGATGCAGATCCTCGCGGGCGCGCTTCCTGTCTTGAGATTCAACATCACTTAAACGAAAACTGTTCTGCCCCCGGTTTTCGGCTACGTTCGCTCCATGGCGCGCGAATCGCTCGACACCAAAAAACAACGCACCACGGAAATCATCGCGATCCTGAAAGCGACTTATCCCAACGCGCATTGCGAATTGGATCATTCCAATCCGCTCGAACTGCTCATCGCCACGATTCTCTCCGCACAATGCACCGACAAACAGGTCAACATTGTCACCAGGGATTTATTCCAAAAGTATCGCTCGACGAAAGAATTTGCGCAGGCCGATCCGGCGGAACTACAGGACGCGGTGAAGCGAATCGGCTTCTTTCGCAACAAAGCCAAGAACATCCAGGCCTGTTGCCAGTTGCTCCTCGAAAAACACGGCGGCGAAGTCCCCCGCACGATGGAGGAACTGATCAGCCTCGCTGGCGTCGGACGCAAAACGGCGAACGTTGTCCTCGGAAATGCTTTCAACATCAACGTCGGTGTGGTGGTCGATACTCACGTGGCGCGGTTATCGGAACGATTGGATTTCTCCCGCGAAACAACGCCGGAGAAAATCGAATTGGATTTGCAGAAACTCATTCCGCAGAACGATTGGTGTTTGTTCAGCCACCTGTTGATCTGGCACGGACGCCGACGTTGTTTTGCGCGCAGTCCTGATTGTTTGAATTGCGAGGTCAAACATCTCTGTCCGACTGGCAAAAAGCGTCTCTCTTCAGAAGTCTCTCGTGAAGCGATGCTGACGAGCAGCAAAGCTCGGAAATTAAAGAAAGTTTAGCGCATGTCTGAAATCTGGTTTCTTCTTTCATCCGGCCTCTGCGACTCCGCCTTTAATATGGCGATGGATGAGGCGTTGCTGGAAAAGGCGCCGCAGATTGGCAAACCGGTCTTGCGCTTTTACGGTTGGTCGGAACCCGCGGGCACTTTTGGTTACTCACAAAAAATCGCTGACGTCGAGCGGGTAACTATGTTGCGACCATTAATCCGTCGCCCCACCGGCGGCGGACTTGTTCCGCACGATCGAGACTGGACTTACAGCGCCGTATTTCCGCCGGGCCATGCCTGGTATGACTTGAAAGCGACGGAGAGCTACGAGCGGATTCACCAATGGATCGTCGATGCTTTTACGCTCATCGGAGTGGATACGATGCTCGCGCCCTGCTGCCAAAAAGAAGTTCCTGGCCAATGCTTCCTCGGTGCCGAGAAATCCGACGTGCTCTGGATGGGCCGCAAAGTTGCCGGCGCCGCACAGCGTCGGACGAAAGATGGCTTGTTGATTCAAGGCTCGATCCAGCCGCCGCCGATTGGTTTAAAAAGGGACCGTTGGGAAAAATCCATGTGCGACGTTGCGATCGAAGAGTTCGCAGTGAGTTGGCAGGGATTTAGGGTGAACGAGGAATTTGCAAAACGAGTCAATCAACTTAGCACGGAGAAATACGCGCAGAATGAATTTAATCGAAAGCGGTGATCCTTAACGCAGAGCGATCATTGAGAGTAGCCCCATCAGGTCACAGGAAAACGAAGAAGCCGGGATTTACTCCCGGTTCCTTCGAATAGCCTGACGAAAAAATTACGGATTATGTAATCGATAGAACTTCGCAGGACCCGAAATGGTATTTGTGTAAGGACCAGTGTTTACGCCAACGCTGTCCCAGACAGGCTGATTTAAACTGTCCTTCGATTCCAGATTGGATGTTCCATACCAATCCAAAATCAACTGGTTTCCAGCGACCGTCGCGGTAAATAGTCGCACCACCATCACACGCATGGAAATCGGTTTACTCACATCGAATGAGGGATTCGCACTGGTACTCGAACCGGCGGTGGTCAGGCGGACCCAGTTGCCAACATGAGTGTCTGTGAACTGGAATTTCACCAGTTCAGATTTGGTCCCGGTATCTGCGTAGCGGTTTGTGACCACGGTAGCATCAGGCGCAGCAAACGAAGTCCCACCCAGAAGGTTCGGTCCTGTCGTTGAAGAAAAATGAGGAACCCCAAACGCTGCACCTGACATGCCAATAGCACGGGTTTCAAAGTCCTCAAAGACGCTGTTACCATTCTTGATATTATCGATATAAATCGCGTAAGCACCGGTATCATTCGGATCATCGGGAATGATGTAGAGTCCTTCGAGAACCGCCCATGTTCCGTTGGCGTCGGTGTTTCCAGGAACTGAGGCAACAACCGTGTTTGCGGTATAATTGAAACATGGATCAACGCCGTTGCTAAAAGTAAGCGTTTGCCAGCCACTGCCCGAAATAATAATGTTTTTATCGGGAATACCGGTTGCGGGGGTGTGCTGGGCAATCGTACCGCCACCGTTAGCCCCGATGCAATAAAGGGTACCGGTTTGGCCACCATTAAACCCGAGGGGAGAGGCCGCAGTCGTTGTATTTCTCAAACCAATGGTAAAGCGAACGTTCGGCGCACCACTCCCAACTGAAGTAAAGGTTGGTGCGCTGGACAAGCAGCTTTCCATACCGTTAATAACTTGCGTGGCTTTGATCACTCCCCCTTTAACCAAACCGGCGCAGGCTACGGTCACATTAGTCGCCGCAGATACAGTCCGCCGGCCAACCAGTATGTCATTCTGATAAATATGGACGTTTGTCGCACTGGTGCTGACGCCCTTAATCCCGACAGACTGTGTTAGCATATCGATTGGACCGAGAAACGGCCCGGTAATACTTGCAACACTCGTGCAGACTGGGCCCTGAACGACTTTGCTTGGCGCGGTATTCTGACAACTTTCCTGTGCTCCAACCACTTGGACGGCTTTGACGGTATTGCCCTGAACGAGGCCGCTGACGCTGACTACCACGGTCGAGGATCCGCCTGGAGATGAGTTTTGCCCCTTTAAAACGCCTGCCGTTGTATCATAGATCCGTATTTCGGTCGCAGACGTGTTGCAACCGGTCACGGTGATCGTGCTGGCGTCGTTGTAAATTGTGCCGGTGATTCCGCCAACATTGGCCACCGCGGCGCAGGAATCTGCAACAGTTACTGTCGCCG
>JAQGOU010000478.1 GCA_028293445.1 Verrucomicrobiales bacterium
CGGAATTACAAAGCATATGGGTTGTGGTTGAATATCCACAACGGATTGGAATGGACGTCTGGCGATATTCTTGAGCAGGATGCAATTCAACTCCACGGCACCAAAGAATGCTACACGGCATCCGAATTTGATATTCTTGATGCCTACGGGAAGCCATTCAAATACAGCCATCCGAAAACAGGAACGATCACGTTGGACCGGAAAAAGCACAAGGCGATCGTTGCCGTTTACGTCGATGGTAAGCCTTTAGACATAAACGGCCGCTATCGCTACAAAGATAAGCGCAATTGATCGAGTGCTCATCGCATATGCAAGATCACTCCGCATTGAGGAGGACTTGTATGTGCAGAGCTAACAAACCGAATGCAGCGAAGCCCGCGATCACGTCTCGGTTGCATTCTGTTTACCACTGGCGCGGGCTCGCTGATTCGGAGTATCGTTAGGCCGTCCGAACGCATGGACTCTTCGAAACCATTTTGGCTGATCGAGTGTGAGCGCGGTTATCGCGATGCTCAGCAGCGTTTTGTTCTAGGCGATCACGAAGGTGCATTCGACGGATTCAAGAGTATCTATATGGAGAAGTGCGATTTCCGAGATGTCGCGCAAATTGTCCATGACTATTACGACATGGCGAAGGATGACTGGATTGCAAAATATAAGACTCGATTCAGCGGGCCACATGAAGCGGCCTAACGAAATGCAGCGAACCCCGCGATCACGTCTCGGTTGCATTCTGTTTACCACTGGCGCGGGCTCGCTGATTCGGAGTATCGTAAGGCCGTTTCTACATGAGCAACTTGCAAGCCGACAGCATGATTGAAAGCGGCCGACCTTTGAAAGAGGTAGTGCCGATGTTTCCTACCAAGATTGCAGCCTTAACAATTAAATCGAAAGGATTGTGACATGATCGGTGTATTCGTGACGTTTCGCTACGGAGACAATTTTGACGAGCAAGCCATGCGGAAAATCGCTGAGACCGCGCGCGTTAGGTTTGAAGGAATGCCGGGGCTGCGCTCAAAGGCCTTCACGCTCAATTCCGGAAAGCGTGAGGCCGTGAACTTCTACGTTTGGGATTCAGAGGACGCGGCCAAAGCGTTTTTTACTGATCAGTTACTCGAGCGGGTGGCGGGTCTTTACGGGGTGCGTCCTAGCGTCGAGTTCGTGCAGATTGCCACGCTCGTGGAGAACACCCGGGCGTAACGGTCCAGGCATGACGCCCATGTCACTGTAGCCAACAGTCGATAACGTCTTTCGTTCTCCCGCTAAGCGGGACGGTTTACATCCCAAGCCGGGTGTGGCTCAGATCTCGGTTCCGCTTAATGTTTTAATTTTTTGCGCAGAACCTCTATTCCTTTTTCAAGCGTGGGATCGTCGGAGGCGTAATCAGTCGCTGGCAGGTTTACTTCAATTTCCGGCGGGATTCCCTTTCCTTCAAACGTCGAGCCGTCCGGCAGCAGATCGACCCAGGTGGAAAAATAAACCGTCACGCCGGTGTCGCCCAATTCGTGCTCCTGTGGATTCCCGCTGGCCCCGCGCGTCGGCATGCCGACCGTTGTTACCTGAGGCAGGACTCTCATCATTTCGACAAACCCTTCTCCACTGCTGACGGCTCCCGGTCCGATCAGGCAGACCACCGGTTTGGTAAAAGGATTTGCGGAGGCTTTTAAGGTTCGATTGTTTTCCGGACCGAATTGATTGTGTCCGGCGCCGTTACGGACCTTGCTTTTGGCGTAGAGAACATCCCGGGAACAAAATTGAGAAGCAATCGGCACTGCGAGCGGTTCGCTGCCGCCGTTGGCTTTCCGGAGATCGACAATGAATCCGGGAACGTCGCGCCATCTTTGAATTTCATCGACGGCTTTTTGGACATCCGCCGGATTGGCCGCTCCCTGGTTCATCATGAGAAAATAGCCAAACCCGTCGGCTTTGGTTCTGGCAACCATGGCGAATGAGCCGCAGGGAACCTGGTCGACCAGATTGGACAACACCATTTTGGGATTGCCGTTAAATCGGTAGGAACTTTTGTAAGGCGCCAGCGTTTCGTTTCCAACCTTAACCCCGACATGAATGTCCTGTAGAGGCGCCAGCATGTTTTGAAGGACCTCTCCCAGTTCGCGGGGATTTTTGCTGCGAAGAGCGTCGGGCCGATAACGTGTTTTGAGTTCCGTCCAGTCGACGTTCGTTTTGAGATAAAAATAACTGTATTGTTGGTCGAGTCGTTTCCAGAATTCGTCAAAGACCGGTTCGAGTTCTTGTTCATTCCAGGCGAAAGGAGGCAATTCAAAGAGAAGGTTGGTCGAGCCCGACCGGATGCCAGGCCAGTCTTTGCCAGGGAGAACCAATGAAACGGTGTATTCGCCCTTTGGGACAAAGATTTCAAACTTTCCATCGGTGTCTGTGAAGAAAGTTTTCGCATTCTCCGACCAACTGGAAACGCCGGGCCCTTCGAGGCCAAACCAATATTTCCCCTCCACTTGAGCTTTGCGTGCTTTGGCTGGGTCGAGTTGAAATCGGCCGGAAAGAATTTCTCCTTCGCTCAGCACGATGCGCACTATCGCTTTGCCTCCCGCTGAGAGAGTAGGTTGTTCGGCGGCAGATCCGCGGACCAGGCCGGTTTTGTCCGCCCAGATTTCCATTAAGCGCAACGTCTTCCCGGCCTCAAAGCGAACCTGAATTTCAAAACAGCCCGTGGCGTCCGTCACGGCATCGAATCCTTTTTTGGCATCACTGAAATCGACAGATGCGCCTTGCATGCGATTCAAAGTGACTTTGGCTCCCAAAACAGGCTTGCCCTTGGTGTCGATAACGACGCCGTTTAACGTGCCGGACGTATAGGTAATCGGAGGATTCTGGATTTGAGCGAAAGACTCGCTGAAGAGAGCCAGTGCAAGGATTGAAATGAGGATCGACCTCATGGCGGGAGGCTTGCATGAGGACTAATAGCGGACAAGAATTTTAATGGAAGCCCTTCGTATCTCCGTTTCGCGGTTCACGTTTGTTGACACGGGCTGGCTGAGTTGGTTTTGTTAGCCCAAGAGCAATTATATGGAGTCAGACTGGAAAAAATTTCGCGAGATGGTGCCTCAGCTGCGAGAGCGGTATTTGGCGGATCGCAACGCACGGATTGCGGCTATGCTGGCCAACCCACAAAAGAGCGAGACGGAGCGCTTTTGGGAGGCGATGGAAGAAATGGAGAAAGAAGTGAAAGTGCTTCAACAGTGTTTGGACGGTCATTCCCGCTCGAAGATGTGGCTTTATGTATTGGCGATGATTCGTGCCGGGATGCTGAGGAAAGAAGACATGGAGGGTTTCAGCGAGGAGCGTCAGAAAGAGGCTGCTTACGCATTTACGGAGAGGAAGGGCTGACAAGCATCTGCACCGAAGCCGCGTCGAAGGGACTACTCGTCCTCGGGCTTAAGTGCGGCAGTCGGTTTCTGCGCTGCCGGAGGTGACCAGGGTTTTAGCGTCTGGGAGACTGGTGGTTTAGCGGCCAGGGTCGGTGTCGCTGGCGTATTGGCCGGTGTTGTTTTCGCCAAAAAACTATCCAGGATTCCGAGGTATTCGTCGAAAATGGCGGCGGATTCCTCATCGCCACTGCTTCGAAGTTGACGCAACTGAGCTGCCACGGAAGCGGCTTCGTTGTGAAGGTTGGCCATGTTGAGACTTCCAGTCGATAGCCCGCCGATGAGGGTATCGTACTTTTTCATCGCTTGCGGCCCGGCGCCAGCCAACACCTGGCTTCGGACTTCGCTGACAAGATTGGGATTCGCAGCGATTTGATGACCCAAGGATGAATTCAGGTCTATCTGCGGATTGGGTCCGGCTGAATTTGCAACAACCGGGACGGGAGGCGCTTTGGGGGCGGCGGATCGTGCGGTGCCTGGTATCGGCTTTGCGCCAAAAGAGATTGACGCAATCCGGTCGCGGCTGAGGCGGACGGTTCCAATGATATCGTTGCTTAGCACCACCGTGTTGCTTTCCAGGGCGACGACCTTGCCGGAATATCGATCGCCGTTTTTCAAGTCGATTTGGTCGGCTTGAGTGGAAGTCGCGATGGCGATGATGACCAAGGCAAACAAGGGGAAAACATGACGCGAAGAACACCCACGGAGAGATACCGTCTTCATGTGCAAACCATAATTGCTGGGCGCAATAATGCAAGGTTGGATGCGCAGTGTCGCGTGGTAGAGATGTTGTCGAACAACATCGACAACGACATGGATAAACTGGACGCACTATTGCCGGCGGGTGGATGCTCTGTTTAGTCTGCTCGCGCATATCACATGCTGCTAATTTCATCACAAACCGAACTGACCACCAGCGTCACGGATGCGGTCATCGCCATTGAGTGTGTCGCGATCATGGCGTATCTGCGGCGTGCTCCAAGAGGTGATCAGTGGCGGACCCGTGTGTGGTGTTGTGTCTTTGGGCTGATGGCGCTTTCTTCTTTTCTGGGCGCGCTGGCGCATGGACTCGAGATGTCGAAACCGATCCGTGAGGCATTGTGGAAACCGCTTTATCTGAGCCTTGGGATTTTGGTGGCCCTGTTCATGGTGGGAGCGGTTACTGATTCGCGCGGGCAAGCGTTTGCGAGACGTCTTGTGCCGTGGGGTATTCTCGTCGGAGCTGCCTTTTACGGAATGACCGAGCTGTTCGATGGGGCGTTTATTGTTTTCGTGATTTACGAGGCGACCGTTCTCGTGAGTGCGCTCGGGATCTACGTGTATTTGATTTTCACGCGGCGGGTGAAAGGTGCCGGAGTGGTTGCGCTCGGGATTCTTCTAAATCTAATTGCCGCCGCAGTGCAGGCGAGTCATGTCTCCTTTTTCTTTCTGGTTCCCTTCGATCACAACGGTGTTTTTCATCTCATTCAGATGCTAAGCACGGCGTTGCTCGGCATTGGTCTGCGCATGGGAATGCAGCCCGGGGAAAGTTAGTCTTTACTCGAACCGGTGATTGAAGCGGATGAGCGGTTAACTACTCGGCTTCGCCACCCTTTTTTCGTTTTCCCTTTTTTCCTTTGGGACCATCCGCTGATTTGTGTGGAACCGGCGTGGCATTCAGGGCGGGGAGATATTTAGCCAAATCTTTTTTCACGCTGGAAAGTTTTGGATTGGCCGCTTCGTTCTTCCATTCGAGAGGATCCGCTTTCTCGTTGTAAAGTTCTTCTGAACCATCGGCGTAATGGATGTAACGCCAGTCGGCCGTGCAAACCGCATGGTTCCCTTGCAGGAAGGTAGAAATAGCCGGACGTTTCCATTTGGCTTTGGCATTGGCGAGCAATGGTTTGATGCTGATGCCTTCGACATGTTTGGGGACAGGCACGCCCGCGAGTTCGCAAACGGTGGGGAAGATACTCGTCAGGTCGACCGCGGTTTCACATTCCGTGCCCGCTTTGGTAATTCCGGGAGCAACCCAGATCAACGGCACACGAGTGGCCTGACGCCACAAAGCCGACTTGCTCCAATGTTCCTTTTGACCGAGATGCCAGCCGTTATCGCCGACAAAGATGATGGTTGTGTTCTCCTGCTGTCCGGATTTTTCCAAGGCGTCGAGCAGTCTTCCAATTTGGGCGTCGGCATAGGAAACAGCGGCGAGATAGGCGCGCACCCGATCTTTCCACACACCAGCTTTCACGATCGCCGAGTGTTGAATCCCGTTATGCGCCATTTCCAAGCCAGCGGAAGGAATATCGGCCAGATCATCGGTCGAGACCGACGGGAGTTGAATGGAGTCCAACGGATAAAGATCGAAGTATTTCTTCGGCACATCCCACGGAGTGTGAGGACGATGAATTCCGCAGGTCATGAAGAAGGTACTCTTTTGCTGTTTCAGTTTGTCGATACACCACGAGACGCTTTGCGCATCGACCAGTTTGCTTTCGGCACGTTGTTCGTTGAACGCGGCATCTGGCTTATCCTCGGTGAACATGCGGTAGCCGAAGGGACCCGGACGACGAACAGCGTCGTGGTTGGGAAGTGTGTCGTCGGCATAGAAAACGACGTCATCCCAGTCTTCCGGTCGATAATTGTGGTAATGATAAATCTTTCCCGCACCGAGTGAGGTGTAACCAAACTGGCGCAAGTATTGATTGAGACAAAAATCGCGCGGGAGGTTCGGCATGGCGGGTTGATCGTTATCGTAAATGCCAGTGGTCGATGGCCGCCGGCCACTCATGAACGAGGCGCGCGACGGATTGCACAACGGCGCCGATGCCTGGGCATTTCGGAAAGTCATGCCGCGAGCGGCGAGCTTATCCAGGTTCGGCGTCTTTACTTGTGGATTACCGTGGAGAGGCCCAATCCAATCATTCAAATCATCGGCGATAATCAGGAGGACATTCGGTTTCGTTTTGGAACTGGCGGCCTGAACGGGCGTTATCACCAGAGGCAATCCGAGCGTGATCACGAGAAGCGTGCGGAGACAGTTTTTGAGAGAGGCAATGTTCATGAAGTGCGACAGACCAGATGTCGTCCCGCGAGGAATGGTTACAAAACAACGCGAACTCCGCCGCCCTACTTGGGCGAAGGCAGCGTAATGGCGCGCAAGAACAGGATAACGTCCTGAAACTGTGGCGTTTTGACGAAGTAAGCTGTCGCGCCCAATTCGTAAGCCTGCTTCACGTCGCGCGGTTCATCCGAAGAACTGAGAACTACGACTGGTATTTTCGCAAACGCTTCCTGGCTTCGCACCCATTTTAGTAATTCAAATCCGTTTTTTCGCGGCATTTTAATATCCGTAAGGAGAATCTGCGGCAATGGATACTGGTCGCGATTGGCGAATCGATTTACCCCCTGAAAACACTCGATCGCCTGCTGTCCATCGTCGACGTTGTACAAGTGGTGCGACAACGCGGCGCGTTTGAACGCCAGGTTGAAGATGAACACATCATCGGCGCTATCTTCCGCGTAAAGAATGGTTTGGGAAACCATGACTTCTTGGAGCTTTATGGAAGGGTAAAACTTCTGCAAATGTTTTTCTTCCCTTTTCGCTGGCGATTCTTAATGTTTTGCGCCTATTTCAAATTATGGAAGCGACACCTGAAATCCTGTCTGGCATTGCCAATCAACTGCGTATCCACTCTATCGCGGCAACAACGCAAGCCGGAACCGGTCACCCCACCTCATGCTGCTCTGCGGCTGATATCGTAGCGGCGCTCTTTTTCGGTCATATGCGTTATGATCCGAAACATCCGCGCGCCTATAACAACGACCGTTTCATTCTCTCGAAAGGTCACGCCGCGCCATTATTATATGCTGCCTGGGCGGAAAACGGTTTGATTCCCACGACTGAGCTGTTGAAGCTCCGCGAATGGGGCAACGATCTCGAAGGTCATCCGACGCCCCGCTTGCCGTTTGCGGATGTCGCGACGGGTTCACTCGGCCAGGGCTTGAGTGTAGGCGTCGGCATGGCATTGAATGCGCGCCTCGATAATCTCGATTATCGCACCTACGTGATGCTCGGCGACGGCGAATGCGCCGAAGGTTCCGTCTGGGAAGCCGCGTCACTCGCGGGCACCTATCAGCTCAATAATCTCGTCGCGATCATCGACGTCAATCGCCTCGGTCAAAGCCAGGCCACCGCGCTCGGTCATCATACTGAAGTTTACGACAAACGTTTTCAGTCCTTTGGTTGGCGCACCGAAGTGATCGACGGTCATGACATGGAAGAGATCACCGAAGTCCTCGCCGCCGCAGGTCTCGGCAAACAACCTCTCGCCATCATCGCGAAGACTTTCAAAGGGCAGGGGATATCTTTCGCTGCCGATAAAGATGCGTGGCACGGCAAAGCGTTGTCGAAAGACGAAGCAGCTCTCGCCATTTCTGAACTGCAACCCAAAGCGCGCACCGGAATGGATATCGATATTCCAGCGCCAACCAATTTGCCGGAACCGAAACTCGCGGTCGTGCCGTTTCCCGCGATTAATTACAAGATGGGCGACAAGATCGCCACGCGCGAAGCCTACGGTGCCGCGCTGGTTCGCCTTGGTGAAGCCGATCAACGCATCGTCGCGATGGACGGTGATACGAAGAACTCCACCTTCTCGGAAAAGTTTTACAAGAAGTTTCCGCAACGTTTCACCGAATGCTTCATCGCCGAACAAAACATGGTCGGCGTCGCGGCTGGTTTCAGCACCCACGGGAAGATTCCGTTTGCCTCGACCTTCGCGGCCTTTTTCAGTCGCGCTCATGACCAGATTCGTATGGCAGCCATTTCGATGGCCAACATCAAGCTCGTCGGTTCTCACGTCGGTGTGAGCATTGGCGAAGACGGCGCTTCCCAGATGGCACTGGAAGATTTGCCGATGATGCGCGCCCTTCCCGGAAGTGTCGTGGTCTATCCTTGTGACGCCGTTTCAACGGAGAAGCTTCTTGAAGAGCTGGTGAAGCACAAAGGTGTTTCCTACCTGCGCACCTCCCGTCCGAAAACGCCGGTGATTTATAGCAACGACGAAACCTTCCCGCTCGGCAGTGCGAAGATCCTGCGCCAGGGCGCGAACGACAAAGTAACGATCGTCACCGCTGGTGTTACAGTCTTTGAAGCCTTGAAAGCCGCGGATGAACTCGCGAAAGAGAACATCGGTGTTACTGTCATTGATGCTTATAGCATCAAACCGTTAGGCAAAGATGTGATCAAAGCTGCCGCCGCGAAGACCGGGAACAAAGTTGTTACGGTCGAAGATCATTATCCCGAAGGCGGCATTGGCGACACCGTCGCAGGCGAACTGAGCGGTGACGGAGTGAAGGTTTATAAGCTCGCAGTGATGGAACTTCCACGTTCCGGCAAACCGGATGAGTTGCTCGTGAAATTCGGCATCGACGCTGGTGCGATTGTGCGCAAGGTCAAGAGCGTCGCCTAAGCTAAATAATCTAGAAACGAAAAATGCTGCTTCGGGAAACCGAAGCAGCATTTTGTTTTTTGAGACTCAAATCGAACCAGCCGAAATTACTTTCCAGCTCTGACTCGGGCCCAACGCGCTCTGGCGGCTGCGGCGATCTTCGCGCGGGCAGCCGGGCTCATGGTGCGTTTACCAGGTTTAGCAGCGGCCTTCGGCGCGGCTTTCGCAGCGGTGCCTTTGACCTTGGCCCAACGGGCGCGTTGCGCCGCAGCGATCTTGGCGCGGGCAGCCGCGCTCATACCACGACGAGCGGGTTGAGTAGAAGCAGCGGCAGTAGAGTTGCCAGTGCTTTTTCCACCGAGTAAGCCAGCGAGTTGGCCTTCCAAAGCAGCGATTTGTTCTTTGATTTGAACAGCTTTTCTTAGTTGTTCGACTGACAGATCCGACAGGTTAGTATTTGCCATAAGTCCGAGGACAGTAAGGGCGGTGCATTGTGTAGTCAATAGAAGAACCCTCAGGATTCACCCCACAAGATAGTGGGTAACTTACCTTATATTGTTACTCCCCTATAAATACTGCATCACTGCCCTGAAGGCTATTGCAGGCAGTGACCTCATTGAGTTGGCCCGGTTTGTGAATAGCTTAGAAAGAAGGAAACACTGCCAGATATGACATGCGATCACAGGGTTAGGAACGAAGGCGCGGACGAAAATTCATTCCGTTGGGCGGTTGGCATTGAAGGGTCCTGTATCCCTCATCTCTCTATCGATGAATACGAATGGACCCAGCACGATACCAACTGGCGGGAGGATTTTCAAAAGGCAGCCAAGGACTTGAACTGCCGATGGATGCGTTACTCACTGGCCTGGCATTTAATTGAAACCAGCCCGGGTGTTTATGACTGGACGTGGGCTGATGAACGCATTCACTACGCACGGGGATTAGGTCTCAATCTTATCCTGGACCTGGTTCACTTTGGAACACCCACCTGGTTGCCGGATGCCTTTGGCGATGTGGAGTTCCCGAGCGCTCTAGAACGCTTCTCAAGAGAATTTGGCAAACGATACTCCGGGATAGTCCGTTCCGTTTGTCCGATCAATGAACCGCTTATTACAGCTTTCTTCTGTGGTGACGCCGGGATCTGGCCGCCACACGGCCGTTCGCTCGCGAGCTACATGACCATACTTTCCCGGGTCGCCCAGGCGTTGACCCGTTCCATTCGCGCTCTTCGCAACACGATGTCCAGTGTCGAAATCGTGTTGTGCGATGCGTTGGAATCGACGACTGCTGGAACCGACGCCCCGGTGGCCAGTCCGGAGCTAGTCACTTTGATGGAGAATGACATTGTTCTCCGGAACAATCGGCGTCATGTCGTTCTCGACCTGATTACCGGGCGTATTGCACAGGATCACACGTTGTATTCGTGGCTGGAGAAGCATGGCTTTCCGAAGGCGGATATTAATTGGTTCCTGCGCAATCCTGTCGAAATCGATGTCCTGGGACTGGATTACTACAAGCATTCCGAAATCGAATTGTATCCGTGCGGCGACAAGTATCGTCAGCGCGTTCCGACCAGCCTTTCAGGATTGGATAAGATTGTTCGCGACTACTGGGAACGTTACCACCTGCCGATGATGGTTACTGAAACTAACTGTTACGGAAACGACGACGAACGCCGGGCATGGTTGGCCTTCACACTCAAAGATATCCGCAAGCTTCGGGCCGAAGGCATCCGGGTGATCGGCTATACCTGGTGGCCACTCCTAGATCACCTTGATTGGGACGGCGCACTGCTTCATCGCATTGGCCGGATTCATCATGTGGGCATGTATCGTTTGGAGCGTCGGGAACATGGAATTCTTGCCCGTGTAAAAACACCTTTAGCAGACGATTACCACGACATTATCCAACGGGGAACGGAGGCAGTTGGTGACTTAATAGAGAAACCTAACACCCAGAAGACCGAGCAAAATATGTCACAACGAAAAATCAAAGATCGAATTCAATTGGACCATCCCATCATCGTTCACTGTCACTTGCGCTGGGACGGCGTGTGGCAGCGACCACAGCAATTCCTCTCGCGACTGTCAGAGAACCACAAAATCCTTTTCGTCGAGGGGCCCATTGTAGTTCCTGAGAACATTACTCCCAGCTACGAACTGCAACAGGCTGAGCGCCATTCCAATGTCACGATCATGCGCACCTATTTTCCTGCGTCGCGCTTTCATGACGGCGCGTGGGTGGACAATGAACGTCTGCGTTTGCTCGAGGAGGCGTTGCAGAACGAGTTGTCGTCCCTGTTCGAGTGTCCCGTCCAATGGTTCTACGATCCCATGGCGGTGTTCTTTGCTGATAAGTTGAACTGTCGCGCTGTGGTCTACGACTGCATGGATCAACTCTCACAATTCAAGTTTGCACCGCCTGAACTAGTGAATCGCGAACGTCGCTTGCTCGAAGCTGCAGACGTGGTCTTTGCAGGTGGTCGCAAGTTATGGGAAGCCAAGAGTAAACAGAATCAGAACTGCCATTTCTATGGTTGTGGAGTGGACGTCTCTCATTTCAGTAAAGCGCGACTCGCCGAGACGATTGTCCCTCATGATGTTAATTTTATCCATCGTCCCATGCTTGGCTACTTCGGCGTCGTGGATGAACGGCTCGATTACGAGTTAATCAACAAGCTGGCCCTGTCCAATCCCGATTGGAGCATTGTGATTGTCGGGCCATTGGCGAAAGTAGATCCCAACTCATTACCTTGCACTGTGAATCTCTATTGGCTTGGCCGGCGTGAATATGCGACGTTGCCAGCGTATACGAAAGCCTTCGACGTCTGTCTCATGCCTTTCGCGCTCAACGAAGCCACGGAATACATCAACCCGACGAAGGCACTGGAATACATGGCGACAGGAACACCCATTGTTTCAACTGCGGTTCCCGATGTGGTTTCGAACTTCGGAGACGTCGTGAAGATCGCGAAGAACGCGGATGAATTCATGCAGTTCTGTCAGGACGCCCTCAAATCTCCCGATCAGGGCGCCATTGAACGCGGCTTAAAAATGGCCGGAGAAAATAGTTGGGAGAGCATCGTGGCCAATCTCGAAAGACATGTTGGCGACGCACTGTCGGCGAAGGTTTTGAATCGCCATCCACAACAAACCGAAATTGCGCTCTCTGTGGCATGATGCCCGGAAGCATAGCTCGAGTGATCTGTCACCCGAAAGGGCGAGCGGAAAGCTCAGCTGGAAAGACTTACTATGTATGACTTCTTAATTGTTGGTGCAGGCTTCGCAGGGAGCACCCTGGCGGAGCGCCTCGCCTCGCAAATGGGTAAAAAGGTTTTACTTGTGGATAAGCGGACGCACATCGGCGGCAATGCCTATGATTGTTATGATGATGCTGGCGTTCTCATTCACAAATACGGGCCGCACATTTTCCATACTAATTCCAGGATGGTATTTGATTACCTGGATCAGTTCACGAAGTGGCGTCAGTACCAGCATCGTGTCCTCGCTTCGGTGGACGGACAGCTGGTTCCGATCCCGATTAACCTCGATACGATCAACTCGCTCTACGGCCTCAACCTGAGTTCGCTCGATGTCGATAAGTTTTTCGCCTCGATGGCCGAGAAGCGTGAGCAGATCCGCACCTCTGAAGATGTCGTGGTGAGCAAGGTCGGTCGTGAGCTTTATGAAAAGTTCTTCCGCGGCTACACGCGCAAGCAGTGGGGACTCGATCCCTCTGACTTGGATGCTTCTGTGACGGCGCGGGTTCCCACACGAACCAATCGTGACGCGCGCTACTTCACTGATGCTTATCAGGCGATGCCGTTGCACGGGTTTACGCGGATGTTTGGAAACATGCTCTCGCATGAAAACATTTCGGTCATGCTCAACACCGATTACCGCGATGTGAAGGGATACATTCCGTACAAATGCATGATCTACACGGGACCAGTGGATGAGTATTTCGATAACCGGTTTGGAAAACTTCCCTATCGTTCCTTGCGCTTTGAATTCCAAACGCATGATACCGAGACGTATCAGTCTGCGCCTGTGATTAATTATCCGAATGACTTCGCCTACACGCGGGTCACGGAGTTCAAATATCTCACCGGCCAGAAGCATCCGAAGACGACACTCGTCTACGAATATTCTCAAGCCGATGGTGATCCTTATTATCCTATTCCTCGACCGGAGAACGCGGAGATTTACCGGCAGTATCACGAATTGGCGAACGCCGAGCCGAACGTTCATTTTGCTGGACGATTGGCGACCTACAAATATTACAACATGGACCAGGTCGTCGCCCAGGCGCTGACGTTGTTCAACAAAATCGCCGAGAAGGAAAAGAATGGTTCCGCCGTGGTTTACGCCGGCAACGGAAACGGGAACGGCCACGCGGTAAATGGAAATGGCAACGGAAATGGCCACAGCCACAAGAACGGGAATGGAAATGGAAATGGCAGCCGATCCGAGATCACGAAGGTTTTGAAACGCGAAATCCTCCGGCGGTAATCCGATCTGGATCGGGTTTCAGAAAAAATGTCGAAGTGCCTTCACTTCGACATTTTTTTTCGCCAAATTCTCCATAACAGCTCCGATGCAGCCGTAGTGTCACGCCAAAGCGTCAGAATTAGGCTCACGGACCATTTTCCGGCACTTGGAAAAAGGGATTCAGTCTGCCAGACGATTTTCCGGCTCTTGGAAAACGTAAATCAGTCTTCCGGGGAAATTCCGGACTCTTGGAAAACGCAAATCAGACTGCCGGACGAATTTCCGGCTCCTGGAAATCGTAAATCAGTCTTCCGGACAAGTTTCCGGCTCTCAGAAAACGTAAATCAGTCTGAAATATGATTTTCCCCCTCTTGGAAAACGTAAATCAGACTCACCGGCCTCTTTCCGACTCCCGGAAAACGGGGAGTGAGCTGGATTTTCCCGTTTCCAGCGTCGAAAAACGAAGAAAACGGCTAAAAACCACCTTCCCGGAGCCAAAATGTCGACTTTTCCCCGCCGGACCGGATTTCGGGAGGGGAAATCTCTGGAAAACCAGTTCCCCGACGATCCCAGACCGGTGACGTTAAAGAAAGCGAAGGAAAATGTCAGTCTGACCGCCATTGGTAGCTACCGCGACTGACGGAAAACTGTTTCCAGGCGCTACGGATGCAATTGGCTGAAATTACTTCTTCATCGGCCAGTTTGCCGCAGCGAGACCTTTGTAACCGCCGATCAGCGAGCTGACATTCTTATATCCCATCCGTTGTGCCACTTCGCAGGTGAGGATGGAGCGATATCCGCCGCCGCAATACATGATAATTTCCGCGTTGGCGTCCGGAAGGAGATTCTCAATGTCGCGCTCCAAAATTCCTTTGCCGAGATGAATCGCTTGCTCGGCGTGTCCAGCCTGCCACTCGCCGTCCTCGCGGACATCAATGAGAACCGCCTTTGGGTTTTTCGTGAGACGTTCGCGGGCTTGTTCGACGGTCAACTCTTTCACTTGTGCTTGCGCTTCCTTGACCACTTTTAAAAATCCGGGTGAATGTTGCATGGCAAAACCATAAACAAGCGAGTCCTCAAGTCAGCAAGAAAGTCGTAGGTTTTTGCTCTCAGCACTCCTTAGCCGGAAAAATGCAGTTGAAACCACGGGCGGACCCAGTGGACCGCGGCTGTGTCGCAGACCAGCCGCAGCGGATGAATAGAGAACACGCTCTCGAATATCTATCTCGTTGGCATTGCCACGCGCTGTGCCTGGTGCGTTGCACACAGGCGCGATCCGATACACCGCTTTTTCCTTGGTTCAATGGACGCTTGGTGCTTGATTGCGCTCGGTGAAAAATAAACCCGACAACGGCCTGATCATTGCGAGCCTCCTGCTCGCGGTCGTTCTTTGGGGCGCGAATAATGTCGGCACGAAGGTTCTCGTCCGCTCCTGGCCGCCGATCTTTGTGGGGAGCTCGAGGTTTCTTCTCGCTGGACTGGTGCTGCTGGCGCTCTTTCGCTGGACGAATATTTTCGGCAAACCCAAACCCGTTCCACCAAAACTCGAGAAGCAACTGTGGCTGAAGGGCGGGCTGAACCTGGCGCTTTACATCCTGGCGTTCAACTGGGCGGTGAAACTCGCGCCGGTTTCGCATGTCGCACTTTATCTCGGCGCATCGCCGGTCTGGGCGTTGCTCTGGGAAGGGCGTCCGGAGAAAAGCTGGCGTTCGGTGCAACGTTACGGAGCCGCCGCCCTGGCTTTGCTCGGGGTGATCGTCCTGTTTCTGCCGGTGCTGAAAACCGGGACGTCTCAATTGTTCGGCGAATTTCTTTCGCTCACCGCCAGTGTGCTCTGGACCAGTTACGGACGACAATGCCGCGCGTTGACCACGGATTTGTCCGGCGCAGAAATTTCCGCACATACCTTTTTACGAGCCGCAATCCTCATCGCACCCCTCACGATTTTTGAAGTCGTCCGGCAACCGATTTTCTGGCGGACGGATTTGGTTCTCATCCAAACCTTTTGCGTGCTCGG
>JAQGOU010000488.1 GCA_028293445.1 Verrucomicrobiales bacterium
TGATCTTGCGGGTGTGCGGTGCGCGAGCTTCGTTGAAGGCAGCTTCCCAGGCGTGCGCGACTTCCACCGAGAAACCATCGTTCGCTTCGGACGTGGCGCCGATCTCACCGGTTTCGTCCCGCGCTACGTCGATGGCGTGTTTGTATATGGTCGCCGTGCTCGCGTTCATCCAAACCTGCGGCGGAGTTTTGGTTTGGGCGATCGCTTCCCCAATAACTTTGGTCGAGAACACGCGCGACTCCATAATGGCGCGGCGATTCTCCGGGGTGTAACGACAATTCACACTGCGTCCGGAAAGATTGATGATGGCGGTCGCACCTTCGAGTTCGCTTTTCCATGCGCCCACCGTTTTTCCATCCCAGGCAACTTCGCGAACCTTCTCGCTGGATCCACGGGGCGAGCGCGTCAAGACGACTACGTCATGCCCGGCGTCGACAAGGCGTCGAGCGAGGGCTTGTCCAATGAAACCCGAACCTCCAGCGAGAATAATGCGTTTCATAACGTTAAGGAAATCGGAAGAACGCCAGATGGCGTGCGGGCGCTTTTGCTTTGTGGATTGTGAGCGCGAGCTTCATTTGATGGAGGACGTATTGATACAATTTCATTTGGCGGCTCCTTTCCACGCGGCGTAGAAATAAACAATCGGCAGATAAGCAAAGACAACATTTGTCGCGTGATATCCCAGACGCCAGAACGCATTCGTCAAATACGGTCGGACGTCGAAGATAAAGGTCGCCGCAATGAGACGAATTGTCCAAAATGCGCCGAAGAATACGCAAACTGCCCGGGCCAAGGGGAGGCCTCCTGCCAGCGATTCCGCTAAGAAGAAGGTGATCAATCCAAAGCTGACCAGGCAGAGCGCTATGAAACTGTAATACACCAGAAACAGATGCCGAATGAATGGCGGCAGGACTGCGATATGCGTCCTCAGCCCGACGGCGCGTGGCATCGAAGCGCCTGCGCAAATTAATCCGATGTGTAAGAGACCGGCGAACTTCAGCAACAGAACGAGGTCAATTTTCATAGTGTTAATGGTTTAAGGTTTGAAACATCGGCAAAATCACGTTCCGGATAAACGGTGGCGGAAAAAGGATGACCACGGGCGCAGCCGTTACCAGGGCAGTGAACAGCCAGCCGCAAAATCCACGACGGAGGTTTAGCTTTTTTCCCAGGGGCGAACTTTCAAACAGAACGCCAGCGCCTTGCACAACAAAATAGGCGGTCGGCAATCCATAACCTCCACGAGCCGGGACCGAGATGACTAACTCATGCGTCAGCCCCGAGAGGAGGAATGTGGTCATGAGCGCCCAGCGGCTTCCAACAAGACGTGCTGCCGGTTTAAAAATCAATTCATAGACGAGTTGATGAAAGGCGGTATTCCAGCGGCGGCCCCAGAAGTCCGCGAGCGACGTCGCCGTGGCGGGCTTGCGCATGAGAGGTTCAGCGTTGATGCCGCGCGTTTGCCAGGCGAACGCCAATAAATGGAAGAGGCCGAAATGGAGAACGAGAATGAGAGCGACCATCACGGTCCAGCCCTTGAGTAAATCGTTCGAAACGTGTGGAGCGACTAGGCAGATCAGGAGGATGCCGAAGAACAGTTTCGCCAACGGAGCCAGCCAATCTTTTACGGGAGCTGCCTTTCCTGTTTCCCTGAGAAAAGTGCGAGCATTCATCCCCGGCCACAGAAACAGAAATGCCAGTATCTTTCGGAAATCGGCATAACCTCCTCGGTCTACTTCGCGCCAGAGGACCAACCATTTACAACCAGCCCAAAGTGCGAATGCCATGAGCCACATGAAGAGCCACGGTTCGACGGCTTCTCGCGTGAGGGTGGCGCCCACCACAGATACCCCAAGCGGAATCCAACCGATCCACGCCGGCAATTCTGCCGAGGCGCTGCCGAGATATTCACGGGCAATTCTCATGGACTTCACTTGTTGCATTTCCTGCTGACGCAATATCGGTTTGCCGCGACCCATTGATACGAGCGGCGAATCAGAAACTTTCCTCCGGGCAGCTTGGCCAGCCAACGGAGCGGTCTCACCCACCAAATGAACCGGGCCATGTACAGAATCGACTCGGTGCCGTTGAGCAACTGGCCATCGGGCGTGAGGACTTTCATCTCTGAAAGCACTTCGCCCGGCTTGAGCCCGAGGGTGCGTTGGCCGAATTCGCTTTGTTGCGGAGCAAACTGAAAATGATTCCGCGAAAGAGCGGGGCGAATCTTTTCTACTGCCCGACGGCACACCGGACAATCGCCGTCATAGAAGAGCCAGGCTTCACTTTGATTGTTTGGTTTCGTGACGCTCATTTTCACCTTTCGGCAATGCAGAAACGGAGATCCGAACATTGAAAGGGCTTGGGTTCGGGTAACCCGCGGCGAATCGAATCCTCGCTGAACGGCGTCGTTGGCTTTAAATCCTCAGGCAACGCTGCGCAGGCGGGCAACGCCTCCACGATTCCTTCCGATAGAATGCGGACTTGAGCGAGAGAAATGAGTGGCGTCACCATCAAACGCTCCAGAATCCAGGCGAACCCATAGTGAAACCATAGCGGCATGCGAAACGTGATGGGACGTTTGCCGACGACACTGGCGACACGTTGCACCGCTGCTCGCAACGTCAATGTCTCTGGACCCATTACCGCCATGGTCTTCTTCGTAAAGCGAGGATCCATGAGAACAGCGGCCATCAGCGGTCGAACGAGATCCGCAACGGCGGTCGGGCGAATCAGTTGATCTTTCATGCCCACAAACGCGAAGAGTGGGAAGGTGTGGAAGGCGTGACTTAGGTGATCCAGCATGTGATCGCCCAGCCCATAAATTACGCCCGGTTTAAAGACCGTGTAATCCAGGCCCGAATCACGAACGATTTCCTCCGCCGCAAATTTCGATTCGTGATATGGCGAACCACATCCAGGGCGCGCCCGCAAAAAGCTGACGAAAACGATTTTTTTAACTCCAGCACGTTTCGCTGCATTCACGACGTTGCGAGTTCCTTGAACATGAACTTGCTCATAGGTCTGAGTGCCGACCTCGCGATTGATTCCGGCACAATGCGCGACAGCATCACAGCCAGCGAAGGCTGTTTCGAGTGCGGCAGCGTCACCAAGGCCGATGGCGGCAACCTGGGTTCGATACGCCAAAGAAGTTTTGCGCGTTCGCGAGATAATTACGACTTCGTGTCCTTGGGCGGTGAGCGCTTGGGCAAGATGTCCACCGATGAAGCCGGTTCCTCCAGTGATAGCAACTTTCATATGCGTTTATTTCTGTTGTTTCAGTCTGGACTGAAATGTTCAGTCAAAAAAATGTCAACCGCCGAGTCCGAGCGTCTTAATGACTTTGTCGCCGAGTTTCACGAACTTGATTACGGCGGCGGTCGGTAACCCGCGGATCTGGGAATACCAATTCGACATGGTTTCGAAAAAGCTGAGCAGCTCCGAAAACTTCTGACGCGTATGCGCATCGGCTTTTGATTTCTCGGCGTCCTCCACGCATTCCCGGAGTAATTCCAGGGTGGGATCGATCTCACGGCGTTTCC
>JAQGOU010000501.1 GCA_028293445.1 Verrucomicrobiales bacterium
CGAGTCGGTCCACGTCGCTGGTGCTCTCGGCCCAGAAGGCAATGCGGTTTTCGTTGGGAACGTGACCGGGAGATTCGGTCACCCCAAAGAATTCAGTGACGTCGGCGTCGGCGGCTTCAAACTGCAACCAGCCTTCTACAGTGACGTTGCGCGTGAAGCCCAACGCGGGCAACAGTTGTTCATAAAACGAAGTGACATCCGCGAGGTTCGGCACTCGCAGGTCGATATGATCATAACGTCGTCGCATGTTGGAAAGCCTCGGGTTCAAAAATGGAGCGCGGCTGTGTCGCAGACCAGCCGCAGCGGGTACGAACGACAGATCGCGTTAGAAAAGAAACGCCGCAGGTATTCCGACGCACTGCGGCTGATGCGTTGCACACAGCCGCGCTCCGTTCCTTCCCGCGACATCCCGGACGAGATCAGGCTTGGTCGACATCCTTGACTTCGACTTCAATGCCGCCGAGCCATTTGGCTAAAAAATTGTAAATGGCGGCGAAAATAACAAAAAACACGAAACCAAAGACGCCCATAATCACGGGCATCGCCAGATAGATGATTCCCATGATACGGAGCTTGTCGCCTCCGAAGATAATCATCGGAACGCCGATGACGGTGTAAATCAACCCCATCAAGACATACATGGCTGTCATTATCTTGCTGGATTGCAGAATCGAGATGCTGATCATTTGTTTTTTCATAGATTACCGGTTGCTTAGAGGTTTTGCTTCCGTTGTTACCCGAACGAAGTAGAACTGAGTCACAGTCGGCCAACAATGTAAACTGCGAAGCGGAACGAACATCGTTAAATATGGATTGTCAGGCACACCGTCCATTACGGCACACGTAGTTATTTTACCTCGAGTACCTTTCGTGAGATCAGCGCTCCAGTCTTGAGTGCGTGAATCTCAAAGATCTGCTTCGCTCCGATACTTGTCACCAGAATCTTGTTGTCTTCGATACGGACGTTAACGAGATGATGATACTTCGAGTGAATGACACCGAGCGGCGCAACATGAGCGCGCCAGACCACCGCATTGTTCGTCGTTCTCTCCAACTCGACCCCACTGTCGGAAATGAGACCGTATCGGATGTAGAGCCTTTCGGTCGTGTTCGTGCCGAGGTCGATGAATTCTCCTTTCGTAAAGCCTCCGTCAACATGAGGAAACCATCGCTCCTCAATCACGTCGGCAGCGTGAGAAAGAAAAGAGAGGCCAAGCGTAAGGATCACGAGCGCGAAGGTTTTCATAGTCATGCCGATCTTAGTTGCTTCCTGGTTTGACGGCGTTTCCACGGAATTACTCCATGATCATTTCATTCCCGGAACCGTGAAATAGAAAGTCGCTCCTTTATCCTCTTCGGCCTCGGCCCAAATCTGACCGTGATGCTTTTGAATAATGCGCGAGACCATCGCCAGGCCAACGCCCGTCCCTTCGAATTCTTCAGCCAGATCAAGCCGTTGGAAGAGGCCAAAAAGCTTTCCAATGTAACGCATGTCAAACCCGACGCCGTTATCGCGAATAAAGATGGTGGTTTGATTCTTAATGATGGTCCTTCCAATCTGCACGAGCGCTTTTTCGCGCCGGCACGTGTACTTGATCGCGTTTGAAAGGAGGTTCACGAAGACTTGTCTCATCAGAACGGGATCGCATTCGATGGAGGGAAGATCTTCAATTTCCCACTTGATGTCCCTGTTCTTGGTTTCGTCTTTCAAAGAAGTCACCACTTCCTCGACCACTGGCCGCAATGACACCAACTCAAGAGACAGTCCGCCTTTGCCCAAGAGCGCCAAATTGAGAAGCCCATCGACAAGGCGTGCCATCTTGAGCGCGCTCTCCCCCATTTTTTTGATATAGGTTTGGATATCGGCTGAAAGTTGCGATTGGCTGTCCGCTTCGATCAGTTGGGCAAAGGCGTTGATATGCCTGAGGGGAGCACGCAAATCGTGCGCGACCGAATAAGTGAAGGCCTCTAGTTCCTGATTGCTCGCTTCCAATTCCCGCGTGCGAGCGTTAACCCGATCCTCAAGCTTTGCGCTGAGCGTTCGATATCTCTCTTCGCTGTCTCGCAGAGAATTCTCGATTCGCTTGCGTTCAGTAATATCACGGGCGATGCCGGCAAAAATGTGTTTTCCATCTTTAACGATTTCGCCAAAAGAAATCTCGAGTGGAATCTCGTGTCCGTCCTTGTGCAAGCCGGGGAGTTCCACGCCTTCCCATGAAATATTTCTCCTTCCCGAACTCAAATAACGAGCAATGCCGTGGCGATGATGGCCTCGCATTCTTTCTGGCATCAAGAAGGTCATACTTTGTCCGACCAATTCCCGTGTCGGATACCCAAAGATTCGTTCTGTCGAACTATTGACCGAAAGAATGGTGCTTTCCGAATCAATGAGAATAATGGCGTCGGCGGCACTTTCCGCAGTGGTGCGGTACAACTCTTCGCTGGAGCGCAACGCCGCCTCGCTTTGCAGGTTTTTTTCGCGCGCCTTCACGAAGTAAATCGTGATGCCGAAAAGAGCAAAGCTGATCATCAAACCCGCGATGAATACCCCCGGAACAATGCGCCGTCCCAAGGTTCTTTCGAAGCGGGGAGTCGTCTCCGACAGGATCGTCCATGCATGGCGTTCGACCTGGATGGTATTGGTTGAGGAGAAAAGAGGATGGCGCGATGCGGCGTTGCTTGAACGATGCAACAGATGCGCCTCGTCAATCTGCGCTCCGTCATAAATCTCAACATGAATCGGCAATTCCTCTTCCGGGGAAAAGATCGCGAGGAAAAAATCATCTGCACGAAAGGGGATGTAGACGAAGCCGGTCAATTTCTCCCTGCGTTCGGCAATGGTGGCCGGGAATCCACCCCCACGATAGAGACCGAGATAAATCAGAAATCCTGCTTGTTTCGCGGGACCGATTTCCTGAATCAGGGTGACTTTGCTCGAAGTATCGATGCCATTCGTCATGGCTGAAGTCATCGCGGCATGTCGACTCGCTTCACTAAACATATCGTAGCCGATCGCGGCCTGGTTGCGGCGGTCGGGTGGTTCGAGGTAAACGATGGGGAAATATTCTTCGCGGTCTCCTTCGGGGAAAATGGTGAAGTCGGCCTTTCCCTGTTGGCGCACCTGATTGATGAAAGAATCTTTTTCCGCTTTGGCCACCCGGCTGGCGAAGCCAATGCCCTGAATGCCCCGATAATGTTCGGAAAGCAACAGGCGTTGCACATAGGCATGGAACTCCTCCTGCGTCGTCTGTTCGTTAGCTGCAAACAACGCCCCCGTCCCGCGCAACAACGTAATGAAGGCGTCCAGATTATCATGAATGTTGTCCTGAGTTTGAAGGGTCGCATTCGTGAAATGGGTCAGGCTGCTGGCGCGGTTGGTTTTGTACAGGTAAAACGTCACCGTAAAAGTAAACAGCAGCAAGAGAAGCAAAACCAAAGCTGGCGCACGACGAAGATGCTTTGGACTCCCGATGAATGACAATCGCTTTTTCATTACCCAAAACGCCCCTTCAAAACTATAGCACAATCAGACCCGTGGCAGCAGGTCGAGACGCGCTGAGTTCAAAGTCACGGTGGAAAATTCCTCCAACAGGGCTGCTGGGGTAAAAATTTGTGGCGGGAAAAATGGGTAACACGCTGTTGGCTTGATTTTCTCTGGCCGGAAAAGGCGGAAACACCGTGTTGGACCTTTTTTCCGTGGCGGGAAATCTTTTCAACAGCCTGCTGGACTTTTTTTCTGTCGCCGGAAAAGTTTCCAGCAGGCTGTTGGACTTTAAAATTGTCGCAAAAAATTCCGACAACACGCTGTTGTACTAAAAAAAGGTCCCGGGAAAGTAGGTAACACGCGTGTTGGACTCTTTTCCGGTCACCGGAAAGAGACGTAGCACGCTGTTGCTGGCTATTTTTCGCCAAAAAATGACCCAGCAGCCGTGTTGGGCGTCTTTCCGGGACGGAAAATCTCTCCAGCAGGCGTGTTGGAAGTTTTCCGGTCATCGGAAAATAGTCCAACACGCGTGTTACAGCTTTTTTTCCGCGGAAAATTAGTCCAGCAGGCTGTTTTCTTTTTTTCCGGGCGCAGCTTTTTGAACCAACACGCGTGTTGGGACTTTTTTCGCAACAAATTTTTGGCCCAACACGACGTGCTGGACGTTTGCAACGCACTGATTTTCAGTCACAAGGGAATGTTCTTCAACGTTTTCAGTGGAACCGGACCAGAGATGGAAAGAAACACCAAAGCCCAAAGACCAGACGCCAAAGAAAGTTCAAACACCAAGTTTAAAGAACCTTCAGATTGCGGCAGGCTCGAACGTCGTTCGATCGGCCTCACAAGCTTCCCATCTTTTTTTGGTCTTTGGTTTTTGGTGTTTTCCACCGGAATTCCCTCTTGCCAAGGTTGCCTCGCGTTTTTAAGTTCTCCCCCATGGATTCGCAGTTGACCCAGTACATCCCAATTCTGATTTTGCTGCTCGTGGCGATTGGCGCCGCCGCCGGGATGTTGATTGCGTCCGTCGCGCTCGGTCGTTGGGCCAATCGCGGTCGGTTGCAAAACCGCGCCAAGAATCAGAACATCAATACTCCCTACGAATGCGGGATGATCGCCGTCGGGGAAGGGAACACCCGGCTCTCGGTGAAATTCTATCTCGTGGCGATGCTCTTCATCCTGTTCGATATCGAAGTCGTGTTTATGTATCCATGGGCCGTCGTTTACCGGGACATGCTCAAGACCAACGGTCCCGTCATTCTCGGCTCGATGGTTTCGTTTCTTGGGATTCTGTTTATCGGTTACATCTACGCCCTGAAGAAAAAAGCATTCGACTGGAAGAGTTAGCCGACTAGGGAAAGCCCGATTGTCTCGAACCACGTCCGCGTTTACGCATTTGCCCTTATGTCTTCTCAAATTAAATTCGGTACGGCTGGTTGGCGCGCTTTAATCGCGCGTGAATTCACTTTCGATAAAGTTCGCCTCGCTTCGCAAGCGGTCGCCGACCATCTCAAAACCGAACTCGCGAATCCGAACTCGCCGATTCACGGACGCAAGCCGGATATCATTATCGCGTACGACTGCCGTTTTCTTGGGCGCGAATTTGCCCTTGCCGTCGCCGAGGTGTTCGCCGCGAACGGATTGAATCCGCTCCTGGGTGATCGCGATATTCCGACGCCTGTTCTTGCCTTCACCATTCGCAAACGCAAAGCGATCGGTGGCATCAACATCACCGCCAGTCACAATCCGCCGGAATATTCCGGGTTTAAGTTTTCGCGTTACGACGGGGCAGGGGCACCGGGTGAAGTGACCAAAGAACTCGAAGCGCGCATTGAGAAGTTGCAGGCGGCGAACTGGAGTTTCAAAGCGGTCGTGATCGGGACCTTTAAATGCAAAACGATCAATCCGATGCCGGATTACGTGAAGCAGATCAAGAAGTTGGTCGACTTCAAAACCCTCAAGAAAGCCAAGCTGAAGATCGCGGTCGATCTCATGCATGGCTGCGGACGCGGCTACCTCGATACTTTATTAGCTGAAACGGGCGCGAAGCTGACGGTGTTTCACGCCGACCTGAATCCACTTTTCGGCGGCCATCCCCCCGAACCAAGCGCCGATCATTTGGATGAAGTCAAAGCCGCCATCCGTACCGGCAAAGCGCAACTCGGTTTGGCGACCGATGGTGATGCCGATCGTTTCGGCGTCGTCGACAAAGATGGCACCTGGATGACGCCGAACCAGATTCTCGCGCTCACGCTTTATCATCTTAAAAAGAACCGCGGCTGGACTGGCGCCGTGGTGCGCACCGTCCCAACGAGTCATCAAGTGGATGCTGTGGCAGCGATGCTCGGTGTGAAAGTTCACGAAACGCCGGTTGGTTTCAAATACATCGGCGCCCTGATGCAAAGCGAACCGATTATCGTCGGCGGCGAAGAATCCGGCGGCTTGAGTGTCAAAGGTCATGTGCCGGAAAAGGATGGCATTCTCGCCTGCCTCCTCATGGCAGAACTCGTCGCCACGGAAAAGAAATCGCTCGGCCAAATTCTCAAACAGCTGGAGAAAAAGACCGGCGAGTTTCACACCGACCGCATCAACATCCACATCGATCCCGCGCAGAAAGACGAACTGCTCAAGAGACTGAGCGGCGGCCTCGAAAAGGTGGGCGCGTTCAAGGTGGAGAAGTTCATCACGATCGATGGTTATAAATTCCTTTTGCCGAATGGCGAATGGGTGGCGTTCCGCGCGAGCGGCACCGAACCGGTGTTCCGTTGTTACCTCGAAGCCAAATCGAAGAAGAATCTCGAATTGCTTCGGACGGCGTGCCGGAAGCTGTTGAGTTGATGGGGAGTAGTTTCTGACCATGTCCGTCTAACAAAGAACTATGTGCAAACGAGTTTTCTTTGTGGCGATGAATATCATGCTGTGGATCGGCAGTTCCGCAGCGGTTGAGAGCGCGGTAAAAAGTCAGGCTACGAACCCGGCGCCCATGGTGCGACGTTTAGAATCGATTCCGTCAGCAACGACCAATGCGACGATGTCATTGATGATCGGTTGGGAAATTGGAAAGGGCGAACCCGCAACGTCGACGAAAGCTCAGGGCTTAAAGCCAATCAGCCTGCGATTCCAAAACCACGATACGAAATCCCAAGCGGTCATGCCTGAATTGGATGGCTCGAATGTTCATTGGCGTTATCCCTTCTACGATTTCGAAATAGTGTCGCCGGATGGCACCGTGCTTCAGCCGAAGTCAGGACCTCGCTGTGGCAATGTTAATCCGCTGCGAAGAGAAGATGTGGTCCTCCTGCCGAAGGGTGAAGTGTTTCGCACTTCGGTTACACCGGCAGGTTATCAGCTTCCGCCGGGAAAATATAAAGTGCGGGTGCATTACACGGCGCGAAGGAATGCATCGATCAAGGGTGTTCCGCTCGGAGAAAACGATGCCAGCGCATTAAAAGCGATTCAGAATGTGTGGGAAGGAACGCTGGTTTCCAACTGGATCGAACTTGAAATTGTGCCATAGCCAGTGGATTTTTAATCACGATGTTCCGCAAAGATCTCATCAAAATCCTTTTGGACAATCCGATGAGCGTCCCGAAGATCGCGCATCTTGTGGATGAATCGCCGAAAGACGTTTCCGACCATCTGGAGCATCTGCTCCTGAGTCTCAAGCACACCGAATTCGTCCCCGATATTTATCCCGCGGAATGTCGCCGTTGCGATTTTGTGTTCGGCACGGACAAACTGCGCAAGCCTTCCAAATGTCCGAAGTGCAAGAGCACCTGGCTGACGGATCCGGAGATCGGGATCAAACGAAAAGTTCTCACCACGGATGGACACGCATGAACACAGGGCGGTGGAGCAACCGAATGAGCAAGTAAGCACAGGCGCGCATCCCTTCTCCCCTCAGGGGAGAAGGCCACTGCCATTTAGTTAAGGGTTAGAAGACACATTTTTTGGCATAGCGTTGATAGTTGTAGGAACGTTTGATGGAGGTCGTGGGGCGAGGGATTTTGCGTTTGCGAACGGAAACAGGATTGCAGC
>JAQGOU010000503.1 GCA_028293445.1 Verrucomicrobiales bacterium
TACTTTTAATCGTCGTCGCCCTGGGCTGCGCGATAATGAGCTACAGCAATACCTCAAAAACAACGGTGGAGGAATACAACGATAGGGCTATTGAGAGTGGCCTGAAAGTGAAGGAAACAACGAAAGCACTTCGCGCCATCGTCGAAAGCGCATACGAGAAAAGAGGGGAGGCCGCCCCTGATTTTGAATATGGCAGAGAGCAAGAATCCCTAGCGAGTTTGGCGGAATCTCAGCGCAAAGGGGATGAATACAAATCAGAACGAAATCAAAAAATTCTGCTTTGGGCAGGAGCTGCCGGAGTGTGCTTTCTGTCAGGCATTGTGTGTGTTGCCGTTTCCACAAAAAAGCAGGCTTCTGTATGAACAACGGGAATTTAGGCGTATGGATTACGGTTTGCGGAATTTTCACCCTCCTTTTTCTTGCGGGTAATTGCTCGTCGAATTCGCATAAGACGGACGGGGTTTTCGAAAGAGCTACCAAGAAAATTGACCAAGGGCGCGAAAACGAATTGACGTGGGAAGAAAGGCAGAGGGTTAATGACATTGTGAACTGGTGTAAGGTTTGCGATAAGCCGCTTCGTTCCTGTCCTCATGGCCGGTAGCCGGTAAAGCTCAACCTTCTCAACCTTGCCCCGATTGCATGCGATTGCGCCGCCTCCTTAGTTACGCTCGCCAGAGGTTTAAAGGTATCTGGAAAGCAAAATCGACCCGTTTCAGTGGAGCGAGAGAAATATAGCCCCCCCGCCCCCCCCGCATTTTGTGAGTATGGCAACTTTTCAGAAATAGGGGCGGAGGGTGCCGCGCCCCCCTTATCATTGGTCATTTTACATGAAATAAAGTTCAAGTGCTTGGGATGTTCCCACGATTTGAACCGCAAACGCCTTTCTTAACAAATGGCTGAATCGATATGGAGTAAGAGACAACATAGTATCTCGAAAAGGGCGAATTCATATCCTTCAAAGGTGAATCAGCCGTTTTAAGCGCAAAAATCGACCCCTTTACAGATATTCAGAAAGTTTTAGCTGAGCTAATTCAAGTTTAGCTCATTAGCTACGTTGTAAGTTGCTGCGCAATATGTAATTACGTCTAAAATCTTAATCTAATTAAATTAAGATTCTCACTTCCCCTATAGTAGTTTTCCCTCTTGTTCTGAAATAATAGGGGAAATGAAAACGCCGTTTGATGTGATTTCAGAAGCAAATTCTGCTCTCAGCCGTAGCAAATGGAGCCTAAGTGTTTTCCGGCTTCCTGCGAGACTTGACGCGGAGCAGGCGGCAACAATTTTGGGCTTTAATGACCACGATATATCGGTGCTGATTGCCGCTCGTTTGTTAAAGCCGCTTGGCAATCCATCACCCAACGGCCCGAAGCATTTCGCGACTGTGCAGTTACAGCAGTTTGCACAAGACCCCACTTGGCTACACAAGGCGACAAAAGTTGTGGCTGATACTTGGAAAGTTAAGAATGCGAAAAAGAAACAGGTTGTTGCTGAACCAGCGTTGACTCCGTAGAGGCTGAACCCTCAACCGTTTTTGTCCAATGAACGGTTGAGAGTTTAGCTTCATGGATTAAGCCATTTTCCGAATCTCAAAAGCTTCGCTTAGCGGCAGGATTTTTCTTTCGACATCTTCCAGCGATGGACAAACGACAATCGCATTTTTTGCATATGCCTGATGCACCGCACGGCTTTTGTGACCTAGAGCAGCTTGCGCAAACCTCTCAGGATAGCCAGCCACCCGCGCCCGTTCTGCCCACGCGTAACGGTAACTATGCAAAGAGATTCCTGTAAACTTCAACAGTCGGAGCCTACGACAAAACTCGGCTGAGCGGTCTTTATCGCTCGTTGCTGCTATACTCGGGAAAAGATAGCCTTTATCCGGCAACTGCTTCAAAAGGGTTTCCAGTTGCACGCCTAGGGCCAAATGAGAGCCTTCCTTGGTTTTCTTCCTAAAATACGAAAGCACTCGCGTTTGCCAGTTGACGTTCTCGGCAGTCAGGAGAGAGCAATCAGTTTGAGCAGCACCAATCTCCCAAAGCATTTTATAATAATTGCGCCGCTCCTCGTTTTGTTCGGCACCGATTATCTTGTTATGTTCGTCTAATGTAATACCGCGCTTTTCCTTTTTAGCCGGTTTCGGCCAAAGCTTGATGGGTATGATTTGCCAATGGAGCCAGCCCAATCCCAACGCCAAATTGTGTAAGCGTCGCAAATAATTGTTCGTGGAACTGCGTCCCGCGTTCAAAACGCCTTTCAAGTCGTCGGCAGTCGTCTCAATGATGATGCTCTTCTGAATTCGGCGGAATGGTTTGGATTCCATTTCGCGTTGGCATCGGAGCCGACTGGATTCCCCACCGTGTGAAGCGAGTTCATCCATAGCGACTTTCCATGTTCTGATTGCAAGCATTGGGTCGCTGGCAGTGAGATACGCCTTTCCAACTTCACGGATAAGCATCGGCATTTGCGCCGCTTCGTTTTTCGCTGTGACTAAACGCTCTGCTTGGTCTTTGTCTTTTGTCCGGAGGCTTTCCTGTTTGCCGCTTTGGATGTGTTCCGCGTAGAAAACGCCATTTCGATTGTAGAGCTTGAATTGATTTCTCATAAGATTTGAAAAGCTTACGAGAGCGCGAGAAAAGCCGTTAATGAGCAATGGAAGGGTATCCTCTCCCTTCGCACGATTCCTAGCGATTAGCGGCAAACTGTTTCTTTTTGCTGGCAAAACCGCTGGCAGTCGCTCGTTAAATGCTTGCCTACCGTGAGGAAACTATTGAAAACAGGGCGTTTTCAAAATGGCTCCAGAGGTAGGGCTCGAACCTACAACATCACGGTTAACAGCCGCGTGCTCTACCATTGAGCTACTCTGGAACCCAAAACGGAGGCGTAACTTACAAATGGTGGTTCGCCGCGTCAACTTTCATTTCCGATTTTTTCAAATTACAGGATCCTGTTGGAATGTGCTCGCAGCCTCTGTTGCCGCCCGCGCCGATCGTTTCGGCTCAAGTTTTTTCAGCAACGCACCTCAATGCAGGTGCTTTACGAAGAATTCCACCATTTCCTTATCCATCTGCGCGCCTTGGTCTTGATGGCGGACAACGCATTCGATGCCCAGTTTATCCATCTGCTCCTTGAGGCGCAGACCGAAATTAATGTGGTGAATGCCTTGGCCCGGCCGTGCGTTCACGGGGAGCGGACCGCGCGGCTCATTGTAAAATGCATAAACCGGCGGATCGTTCTTGCTGAGAAGCATGATGGCGGAAGCCGCTTCGTAACGCTGGTGCGCTTTGTCGGTGTCGAGTTCGTCGGCCTTCAAGCCGTAAAAATCCTGGAGCGCCGGGTGATTCGCAGCGGCTTCGCCGATCCATAGCTTGATCACGCGCGGGTCGTAGCTCGATTGGGCGCCGGCAACCGCCATACAACTGAGTCGGGTCGACTGGCGCAACACGGGATCGGCATTTTTCGCGTCGGCCATGTCATCGTGAAAACCGATCCAGAGCGATGTCCCCGCACCGGCTGACCCGCCGGACGCGCCAATTCGCTTGGGGTCAATGTTCCACTCGCTGGCCTTTGACCGAGCAAACTGAATCGCGCGGGCTGAGTCCATGAAGTGCGTCGGAAAACTCACCGCGGGCGAGAGTCGATAATTGATCGACATGACGGAGATGCCGTTCGAAAGCAGTCCTTCGAGGAGGGCTGCGGATAATAACTCTTTGCTGCCGGCGCGGAAACCACCGCCATGAATGTAGACGACCAGAGGCGTCGGTTTGTCGGACTTGGCTTTCCACAGATCAAACACATTGAGGTCATGCGGGCCGTATTTGACGTCGGCCAGATCAGGCTTTGGTTTCGAGCCACCTTTGCGCGGATTTTGCGCGTGAGAAGATCCGATGAGCAGTGCAAACGACAGCGTAACCAGGGCCGCCCGGACAAAGAGTTTAGATGTTTTCATATTTCGGCAGACGATCAACGCATGGGAATGTTCCGATGAGGACAATCTCCCTGACGCTGATTCCCGTTGCAGTGTTACAAGGGATGCAAAAACTGCGAAGCGGTTTTTCGGAGGCAAGATGCGTTGGGATACTCGACATCCACCGTTCTCGTGACTTTCCTAAACGGTTCTGGTCGGGTATCAACCATCCAGATGAAAGGTCCCATCCCCTCACCCGCTGGCTGGCTCGTTCTCGTTGGGATTTTCATGTTGAAAACGCTAGCCGGCCACGCTGCGGAGCGGGAGCTAATCCTGGATACCCACTTTGCGAATGGATTCACGCTGTGGGAACCAAAACCGGGACAGCATGTCCGCTACGGCGAATTAAAGGGTCGTGAGCCGAAGGCAAAGGCGGTTTGGGGCTTGTCGCAGTGGAGCAGTAAATTTCCGCTTGATCCTGCGACGCTGACGGTTAGAGACGGCGTGGCAGTCTGCAGCAATTCCGCCAAAGGGATCACGCTCGGGCCGACGAAGACTGGGAAAGCGGATTTCTCCATGGCCGTCAATACCGGGCCTGAATACGGCGAACACGCGCGTAAAGCCGGCGATCCATGGGTGCATCTTCTGGTGGAGCAGGAATTTAATCCTCCGGCCCCTTTATCGAATACTGCTTCCGCGACGTTGCATATCGAAACGCGATTGCTCCACGCACGCGATTTGCACAAGGGCGATTATTCGCCCGAGGTGCATGCGGCGCAATTCCAACTCTTTTTCACCGTGCAAAATCGAAACCAGCAATCGTCCGGGCATGGGGACCTGCTTTGGTTTGGGGTGCCGATCTATGACAACCGGGATCGTTTTACCAAAGCGTTCAAAGCGCAGGATTTTGGCGGGACGAAGAAGTTCATTTTCATGCCGGAAGGAAAAACATTTACGCCAAAAAGTGCGCACGATGGGAAATGGATCGTCATCGACAAAGATTTGCTGCCGTTGATGCGAGAGGCGTTGGAAACGGCCTGGGCGCAGGGATTTCTTACCCAATCAAAACGCATCGGTGATTATTACATTGGTGGTATGAATATGGGCTGGGAATTACCCGGAACGTTCGATGTGGAAATGCAGGTGCGGAATCTGAGTTTAAAGCTTCACCCAGTCGTGGCGGATCACTAATCGTGCTCAAGCCGTCTAACTGGAAACTCATTTTCTGAGCTCGATGAGACTTTTTCCAGAGCAGGAATTCGTTTTCCGAGGTCAGCGGGTCTTTTTCCAGAATGGAATTTTGCTTTCTGAGCTCGAAACGTGTTTTTCCAGAGTGAAAATTTGCTTTCTGAGCTCGGTGGATCTTTTTCCGGAGCGGAAATTCACTTTCTGAGCTCCGTCGGTCTTTTTCCAGAGTGGAAACTCAGTTGTAAGCGCGGCGAAGCTTTTTCCAGAATGGAAATTTGCTTTCTGAGCTCAGCGAGGCTTTTTTCAGAGCGAAAATTCGCTTTCCGAGCTCGGTGGGTTCTTTTTCAGAGCGAAAATTCACGTTCCGAGCTCGGCGACCGTTTTACCGGAGTAAAAATTTGGTGATTTAAGTCAAAATCGAAGCTTTGGGGACTCTGTTTTCGATTTTTGGGGCGATTCAGATGCCTATTTTGATCATTTTAAGGCAAAGCGATCGCAACAGAAGTTTTGGCCCAGCCTTAGCTAGGAGGGATTTCATGCCACCGCTTTTTAGCGCTCGCAGGCCATTAAAAAAGAGAGGCGGGTTGTCGCACTGCGACAACCCGCCCTGAAAAACAAAGAGCCGTAATCTCTTAGGCTTCTTTTACTTTTACCTTGTGCCCTTTGACCTCAGAGCGGTTCAGTTTCGCGACGATGGCATTCGCGTGCTCGGCAGCCACATCCACGAACAAATGGCGTTCGCGGATATCGATTGTGCCGACGACTTTTCCAGGTAATCCGGTCTCGCCCGAAACAGCGTTCACGATATCAATCGGAAGGACCCCCATCTCTTCGCCGAGATTCATCCAGAGCCGCGTCTGGTGAGTGGGCGTGCTGCGCGGAGCTCTCTTACCTGCGGCTGTCGGCTTGACGACCGCTGGCTTTACTTCAGGCCTGACCTTCGGCTCAGGCGATGAAATTGATCCCATGATTTCCTGGTCGGAATAAGTTCTTTCCCCTTCTTTCGCTTTGGCCGGAGCTTTTGCCGGGGCGGGCGAAGCTTTGACTTCTTTGGCAGGCGCTGACGCTGCTGCCTCAGAAGACTTCAACGTCGCAGCCATGCTGGCCACGGCTGGCTTGGGAGCAGGCGCTGCCGGTTTTACAACAGGTGCCGCAGGCCGGGAGATTGGAGTGACAACTCTCGGACGATCTGGGAAAGCGGGTGCCGGACGCGGGGCGCGATCTTCAAAACGTTGAGGCGGACGGTCGTTACGGCGATCATCAAAGCGCGGCGCACGATCGCGATCTCCACGATCCGAGAAGCGATCCTGCCGCTCGTCGCGTTGATCGCGATACGGAGGGCGTTCGGGTCTTTGTGGCGCGCGATCTTCCACGGGAGGAGCTTTCGGAGCAGCGGCGCCGTCGGCCTGAAGATGATGCAATAACGCGGAGGCGACATCCGTGGAGCTAAATCCTTCCTCGAGCAGGCGTTCGATCAGATGATCCTGCTTTTTGTATTCGCCGCTCTTGAGCGTCGTCCGGAGTTTATCCAGAAACACATTCGCGCGCGCTTCATCCACTTCGCCAGCGGTCGGCACTTTTCCGCGGGTAATCCGCATGTTGGTGTAACGCTCGATGTTACGAATCTGGAAAACTTCGCGGCCCGCTGCGAAGGAAATCGCGCGTCCACTGCGACCGGCACGACCCGTTCGTCCGATGCGATGGACGTAATCTTCCACGTCGTAAGGGAGGTCGAAGTTGAAAACAACCTCAATGTCATCGACGTCGATGCCGCGCGCCGCGACATCGGTCGCGACGAGAAATTCCAGGCCCGACTTACGAAACTTGTTCATGACGCGATCACGCATTGCCTGCGTCATATCGCCATGGAGACGGTCGGCGGAATAACCCTGCGCGTTTAACGCGTCGACCAAATCATCGACCATGCGCTTGGTATTACAAAAAACGATTCCGAGCTTCAGATCGTGGATATCGATCAAGCGCGTGAGCAGTTCGATTTTGTAACGACGATCGACTTCGTAATAACATTGCTCAACCGTCGGCACCGTCATCGCCTTTTGCTCAATGCGGACCTGCTGCGGATTGCGGGAGTATTTCTCGATCAACTGCTGAATCGGGCGCGGGATCGTCGCGGAGAAGAACACGGTCTGCCGCTCTTTCGGCGTCGCCTGGAGAATCGTTTCGATGTCATCGCGGAAGCCCATGTTGAGCATGACGTCGACTTCATCGAGAATGACCATCTTCAACGTGTCGAGTCGCAGTGTGCCGCGACGCATATGGTCCATGACGCGTCCCGGTGTGCCGATAACGATGTGTGCGCCCTGACGCAAGCCGATGAGCTGACGGTCGTAGGATTGGCCGCCGTAAACCGGCAGGGCGTGCAAGCCACGTTTGAACAACGCGAGCTTGTGGACTTCTTCGGAAACCTGCACCGCCAGTTCGCGCGTGGGACAAAGAATCAAGATCTGCGTGGTGCGCTTATCGACCTCGACCTTTTGAACTGCCGGTGCGGCGAAGGCAGCCGTTTTGCCCGAGCCCGTCATGGATTGGCCGACGACGTCCCTTCCTTCGAGCAAGGGTGGAATAGCTTCAGCTTGGATCGGCGATGCCTGTTCGAAGCCCAGTTTATCAATGGCTTTCAACAATTCAGGTGAAAGGCCCAGTTCAGAAAATAGTTTTGGTGTCATGTAACTCCTCCTAAGACTTAACATAGTCCGCGTCGCGGTGATACAAGAGTTATTTTCTTCTCAAAAGGCTCTTGCACCGGCCAGTCGTTGGCCACGGAACGAAAACGCCCCGCTGAACGATTTCAGCGGGGCGATGAAAATACCAACCGAATGCTTAAGGCACCGGGTGAATGCGATAGAACTTGTTGACGTTGTTCGTCTGTGGCTGTGGATCAAGATAGGTTGTCGTTGAGCCAGAGGCCGAGTTCGTGGCGACCGTTGTCCAGTTCACCAGGTTCGTAGAGGTCTGCACCTCATAGTTTTGTCCGGTCAGACTGCTCCAGGTAACTTGCAGTTTGCCTGAGACGACGGCAGGTGTTGCGAATACCGGCACCTTGTCATTCACGATGATGCTAAAGCTGCGCGTCAGCGTCATCGGCGGAACTCCGTTGTCGGTTACCCGAATCGTGACAAGATTACTGCTCGGCCCCTGGGCTGCGGTCGGCGTCCAAGAGAATAATCCGTTCGTCGAGTTGAGCGAGGCACCGGCCGGCGCGCCCGGTTCCAGGCTGAAGGTCATTTGCTGGGCCGGAAGATCTGGATCCGCCACTGGCACGATGAAGCTCAACAGGTTTCCTTCCGTGACCACCCTATCGTTTGGCCCTTCAACAACCGGTGCGCGGTTCGCGGTCGCCAGGACCACTGAATAAGTCACAGCATTTGTACCCAGGTTACGCATTGAAACAAACCAAGTGCCGCTCACATCGCTCAGGTCTCCTTGCGGTTCGATCAGGATCTGACCGAAATTGGTGCCCGTAAACGAACGGTGAAAAGTAAAACTGCTCGGGCTGGGAATACTTCCACGTTGCAGGTAAACATCCACATCGCCGGTCAGGTTCCGTAATTGGAACGCCATCGTCGGATCGGACAGGTTGATTCGAAATTGATAGGAGTTATTACCAGTGAACCCGGCTTCAAACGAACCCTGGGCCGAACCGCCTCCAGTCATAAAGGTTGTAGCATCACTGTCGAAGCTCACCTGGATCAGGAAATCCTGTGTCGCAGTGCCGACATCCTCAACGCCAAGATAAAACCGTTGTCCGGGAATCAGGGTCGGTATACTACCGCTATCATCGATATTTTTCGCGGCCGCCGTAATATTGGTCAGTAACAAAAATCTCGTCGGCGTGCCCGGAAGTGGCAGTCCGTATTGATCAAACCACAGGTTCAAGCCACCGCCGGAAAGATTCGTCAGCGAAACTGTCGCCCTGGTGGCGGTGAAAGGAACATTGACGATAAAATAACGAATTGGATTTTTGCTGCTGACGGTCGCGCCATACGGAACATCATGGACCAAAACATCGGCGGTATTATTTGTGGGCGCGAGCGTCAACTGTAACTGCCAGCTCAACAGCTTGCCCGAACTGACCACCTGATCCGCGCGATTATCCCAAATCACAAGGCGCCAATCGCCATTGGCATACTCGCCAGTGAAGAGCGATAGAGTTTCCTCCGGCAGATAATCGTCCTTGATGCGATAGCGCAGTAACAGAGCATCGCTATCAGTTCGATTTGTGTAGAAGCGATGCGTCTCGCCGCTCAGATAAAGGTCAAATCCATCCGTCGCAATTCCGTTAATGACATCATCCGCCAAAGCGCCACCGCCATAGGTAGTGATACCGTTGTAAGCTGCGTTTGTAATCAGCGCTCCCGTCTCTTGACTGAGCTCCAGCAGAACGGAATCGCGATTGGTTGCATTAATGGCCGTTGAACCAGCCGCATAGAGTCTGTCCGCATATCCAACGACACAGCGCAGGATATCCTCTGATCCATTTAACGAGAATTGATTGGTCCAGATTGAATTGCCGGATTCATCCCACTTTTGCACGAGGAAACTACGCGCCCCGTCCGTCCCAGCTGAACCAACCGTATAAATGGAATCGCCGTAAGCCGCGATGCCCCCAAACTCGCCGCTGAAAGTGGAAACTCTCGACCACACTTTAGTTCCTTGCGCATCATATTTAACGAGGTAAGTATTGGTAATACCAGAATCGGCGTTGCCCCCGGCAACATAGATATTACCATTGAGGGTAGTAATTGCCCGGCCGGAACTATAATTGGTGGTCGTCCCTGACGTCGCGTCGTTTGTCGTCCACAAAATGGCCCCGTTAACGTCCAGCTTGCTGATGAACATCCGGCCAAAGTTCGTCGGGTTCGCCTGCGCAACCCCGGCGGTGTAAATGAAGGTATTCGTCGTCTCAATCGTTGTCGTCACCGCAAACAACTCTTCTTGTCCGCTGATGGCGAATTCTCCCGGATCGGCAGGTGTTTGCACATGCCAAATGGAACCATAGACATCAGCGATGTTGGTTTGTGGATGAGACAATGGAAACTTCACCACAATTCCTTTTGGTTCCGCCGCACCGACAGTGTCGGTTGTCAGCGACACACTTGAGCCCACCATGTATACCCCATCGGAGGCCACCGCCACGCCGTTGAAGCGGGTCGATCCCAGCTCAGGATAATTTAACTCCCAAATGGGATGGGAATTATCCTGCATGGGCAATCCGAACCGGGCGCCAATTCCATTCTCGCCACTCGCACCGGTAATGCCGGAGATGAACATATCATTCCCGCTGATCGCCACCCCTGTAGAACGTTGGTTCTCGTGAGCGAGAGAAACGGCAAGGAACGAGACAGTATAGTTCCAGGCTGTACCGGAGTTGGTGTTGTTCCCCTCATTCATCACAACCTCCACAATGGTAGATGCCCCACTGTAATTGATCACAAGGTTGTTGCTCCCGCTGACCAGACCACTGTCATAAAGTAGAACTCCCTGGTAATAAATCCGAATATCGTCAGGGACACTGAACATTTGATAGCTGATTTTAATCTGGCCGTTAGTTAGGCCTGTATCAATAAAGTTAAAATCTTCGGCAGCTCCGCCACTGGAGGCGGAAATGGTCACTGGGTCAACCGCCAGAGAATCCTCAATGACAGTGGTCGCCAGGAGAACGGGTCGGATAAATTCGAGATAATTAGAACTCGACGCGAATTTAATGGGGAT
>JAQGOU010000514.1 GCA_028293445.1 Verrucomicrobiales bacterium
CACAATAGCGTCAACAGCAGCTTTCACGAGATGATCGGGAACAACAATTTCCAATTTTATCTTGGGGAGAAAATCAACGGTGTATTCGCTGCCTCGATAAATTTCCGTATGGCCCTTTTGTCGTCCAAAGCCTTTCACTTCAGTCACGGTCATCCCAGCGACACCGATCTCAGCTAATGCTTCTTTTACTTCTTCCAACTTGAAAGGCTTGATGATGGCGTCGATTTTTTTCATAACGAAAGGTTTGCGATGTTGAAGAAAGGCTCGCAACGTGTAAACACGAAACTCGCCTCACGCTAAAATTAACATATAAAGAGTCTTTGAATAATACTATAAAGCGTGCGTCAGAATTCTTGTTCCGATTAAAGGCCACTCTCTCAAGGTGAGAAGCAAAGCAGGGATCATGGTTAAGGGAATGTGATATGTGAGAAAAGCCCTTGACGCCAATTAGGGAAAATGATTAATTGGAGGCGGATTACAGAATATTTCGGGCTGAAATTAAAATTGTTCTTTGTTAGCCCAACAGATTTCGGTTGCTGTCCGTACAGCAGTGATCGAATTAGCTACGTAATCCTACGTTGTACCTTTGTTCGAATATTCCCCGGGCTCTTTGGCCTTCCCCAGGCCAACTAGCCCGGTTTTTTTTCTTCCGGGGATCCTTTTTACCGACATTTTCGCTCTTCTCACCATTTAGAACAGGATTTCTCTATTTTCTTTCGACCAGAAGCCGTTGTTTTCAGGTCTCCAGACCCTCGCAATGCAATTCCTTCAAGCTTTCGGTTGGAATAGACTTTTATCTGCAAGGGCGTTGAGAATTTCTGGCGGAGCACTCGGTTGATGGCTTCCCATCCCCAAAATACCGAGGACTGGGGGCAGTTTGTGTAAGTCTCTGACTAACAGCGCCGTGCTACTGTTGGAAAATTTTCCAAAAGCAAAAACCATTACGTTTTCGCCGCCGGAAAATTATTTCATGGCAGAAACGTTCCATAATCATCGTTGGAAAATTATTTCACGGCAGAAACGTTCCATAATCGTCGTTGGAAAATTATTTCACGGCAGAAACGTTCCATAATCGTCGTCGGAAAATTATTTCACGGCAGAAACGCTCCATAATCGTCGTCGGAAAATTTTTCCATGCCTCAAACGTCATGGAAATGGCTCCGGAAAATTTTCCGGAGGCGAAAACGTAACGTTTTGATCGTTGGAAAGTTTTCCAAACCCAAAAACATAACGTTTTAGCCGTCGGAAAACCTTCCCGCGTCAGAAACGTTACGTTTTTTCGCGTAGTTTGTTGTTTCGAGGAACGAAATACCGCGTTTTGAGGTCGAAAACCTTTAGGGGGTAGAAAAACGCTAGGCCTTCATTTCCTTGCGGATCTTCTTGCCGAGCGCCGGAGCCGCCTTTAAAGGCTCGTCTTTACCTTCGTATTCCACCGCGAGGAAGCCCTGATAATTGACATTTCGCAAAATCTTGAGAACCCGTTGAATATCCATCGGTCGCGCATCTTTACCCTTCGGATGGATTTGGGATTTAAAATGAACATTGATGGCGTAAGGGGCCAGTTTCACGAGATCACCATATACATCTGTCGTTTCATGGAAGTTTCCGGTATCCAGGTTCGCGGCCAGCCATTTGCTCTTCACACCTTGAATGATCTCTAAAGTGCCCTCCACGGTTGTAGTCATGCCTTGATCGTTCTCCAGGCCGATGAAGATCCCTTTTTGCCCTGCGTAATCCGCGCATTCTTCCAGGCCTGCAATGCAGTTCTTCAATGCGTCGGCTTTATTGAAGTCCTTGGCGACGCCCCCGGAGAACATCCGCACGAAGGGCGCGCCAATCGCCGCAGCATAATCAATACGTTTTCTGGCGTCCCGGAGTTGCTCATCAAACTTTTCGCCTCGCGGCATCGCAAATCGGCTTCCCGTGCCGGTGCCGCTGATAGTTACGCCCCGCAGGAAGGCATGGCTGCGTAATTGGGCCAGATATTCCGCAGTGACTTCTTTTGGGAAGTAATATTGGGTGAGTTCGACGCCATCGAAACCATGTTCGGCCGCAAAATCAATGAATTGAAACAGATCAATGCGCTTGGTCGCATCTTTGGAGTTAAAGAGATCGCGAAACGAATACGCCACCAAACTCAGATGAAATCGCGGTGGACCCGAACGCTTGATTGGCTCAATCGCCCTCAGGGAAGAAGTAAACAGCGGGGAGCTTGCCCCAACCAGGCCTAACAAAGCCGAGGACCTAATGAAATTGCGACGGGAAATGGAATTCATGTGCGAAGTGAAACAGGTTCCCGGCAAAAATCAATTCTGTGTCTTGTTGACAGGTGATTTCACACGGCTGCAAGCCAGAACGTAGCTTTGAATACGTATCCGCGGCCTCCGGATTCTATCGAAAACTTCCGGGCCACCCTTGTTGATTGATGGCTGTTCCTGCTATTTCGGAAAAGACAGGTCATCGCGTTTGAGGCCATTCTGGCGCTAAAACCTGCCGAAAATCGTCTGCAAACAGAGACGTTTGCTTCGAAATCAGCTGAAACACCTGTAAACACGCGAAAAAAAACCCAAAAAAAACTATTGTCAAAAATTCCGGATTTTGACAGTGTCCGCCCCAATGCACGATTTGGTGCGCGGGCAAATTGTCTTTTGCCCCATGAGAAACGCATAGAAACGTAGTAAAACAACAATAACATCGCAGGAGGAACTAGATGAAAATTAATAAATGCACTGTTGGACTCGTGGCCGCTGGCCTCATCAGTCTCGCAGTTAATGCTGAAGAAAAGATGGTCACGACTCCGCTCTTGACCGCTCTTTCTTCCACAACGATCAGTGGTTATATCGACACGTCAGCTCATTGGAACCCGGGAACGGGCAACGCCAATCCGGCTCCGTACTCGTTCAACGCTGGCAAACAAGACGGTTTCAACATTGACTCCGTCATGTTGAGCGTCTCCAAGCCGCTCGAAGAAGGTCAATGGTCTTCAGGTTACCAGCTCGACTTGAGCTTCGGACCTGATTCCGGCGCCGTCAACAATCCGGCTACCGCTCCTCTGAGTGGCTTCGGTTTGAGCGAACACGTTCGCCAGGCTTACGTCGTGCTCCGCGCTCCAGTTGGCAACGGTCTCGATTTCACGATCGGTCGTTTTGACACTATCCTCGGTTTCGAATCGAGCGATGCCTATAAGAACCCGAACTATACCCGTTCTTATGGTTACACGATCACTCCTACCGAACACACCGGTGTTTTGATGGCGTATCATGTCAGTGACCTGCTGAGCCTCAAGGCTGGCGTCGCTAACACGATCAACACCTTGTCCCTGAATTCCCGTAACGGTAACGGCACGGAAAGCCAAAAGGCTTACTTGGCTGGCTTGACGTTGACTGCTCCTGATTCGGCTGGTTTCCTCAAAGGTTCCGTGCTGAATGTGGCTGCTCTCCATGGCCCGACCACTGCTCCTGGTGCTCAAGCTACGGATATCTCCCTCAATGGCTCCTTGGCCACTCCGTTGGAAGGTCTCCGCATTGGTGCGACCTGGGATGAATTGTTTGACGTCGGCGTTCCCCACACCTGGGTTGGTGGCGCGTATGCTTCATTCCGCCCGGCTCCTGAAAGCAAGCTGAGCTTCCATGCTCGTGGTGAATATTACCATGGCGCTGGTGCTCTTCTCGGTGTCGCTCCGGCCAAAGCCCACATCTGGGCTGCGACTGGCACGATCCAGTATGACCTCTGGCAGAACGTTATCAGCCGCTTGGAAGTCCGTTGGGACCGCTCCGACAGTGGCAAGATCTTCGGTGGTACCGTTGCTGGTACGCCTACGAAGCGCAACGACTTCACGGTCGCCGCGAACGTGATCTACAAGTTCTAATTTAATCTAGAACCCTCAAGCCCCTTCCGAGAAATCGGAAGGGGCTTTTTGCTTTCTGCAGGCCATTGCTGAAAAATTTTCTTTGTGCCTCTGAATGCCTCACCTAAACTCCCAGTCCAATTTCAACCGCATTTTATGAAACGACTTGTTTGGCTAGTTGCCTTTTGGCTTGGGCTCTCGACATTTCTCGCGTATTCCCGCGCCGCTGAAAGCAAACCTCTCCGCGTGTTTCTGCGCGCGGGAGAAAAAACACACGGACCCGGGCAGCACGATCATCCGAAGTTTTTACAGGACTGGAGCGAGTTGCTGAAGCAACGCGGCGCAACAGTGGAAGGCGCGATGAATTTTCCAAATGCAGAGCAGCTTGAGAGAACGGACGTTCTTATTCTGTTTGCAGCGGAAGCGGGAACGATAGAACGGGATCAACGCTCGAATCTCGAAAAGTTTTTAAAACGCGGAGGAGGGATCATCGCGATTCACGACGCCGTCTGTGGAAAGGACCCGGAATGGTTTAAAACAATTATCGGCGGTGCATGGGAGCATGGCCACTCCAAATGGTTCGAAGGTGATATTGCGATGTACTTCCAGGACGTCGATCACCCGATCACTAAAGAAGTTTCCAACTTCGATTTTGATGACGAAATCTATTACGACCTTCACATGATGCCCAGTGCGAAAATTCTTGCAGCCTCTTATGCCCCTGACAAGCGCAACACCCGTGCCGGCCGCGTTCTTCCATCTGTTTACGACATTGTCCCTCAAATATGGACTTACCAAAATACTCTGAAGGACGGCGAAGCTTATCGCGCATTCGTGTCGATTCCTGGACATAATTACAAATCTTTCAACCTGCCGTTTTATCGAGCCCTCCTGCTGCGCGGAATTGCCTGGGCTGCAAAAAGGGAAATCGATTCATTGTTGACGAAAGAAGAACTTCAAAGCTTGCGCTATCCTGCAGGCGGTCCAACTGAACCAAACAAAGCGGCAGCGTTAATAAAAACGCTTCCTGATTTCAATATCAGCCTCGTCGCCGCCGAACCGTTGATTAACAAACCTATTTCACTCGATTGGGACGCCAAGGGCCGTCTTTGGGTCGCTGAAACTCCTGAGTATCCAGCGGGGCGTCACATCACAAAACTCGGGACAACCGCAACATGGACCGAGAAAAGTCATACGCAATCGGACGGTGAAATGGAAAGTCGACCGGCGCGCGATCGCATTTCAATTCTTGAAGACTCGAATCACGACGGCGTGATGGACAAGAAGTCGGTTTTCTTCGACGGGCTTGAACTCGTCACGAGTTTTGTCTTTCACAAAGACGGCGTCATCGTCGCCCAGGCTCCTGATATTTATTGGCTGCGCGACACCAACCACGACGACAAGGCTGACGAAAAGATCACGCTCTACGCAGGTTTCGGGACACGCGATACACATGCGGTCATCAGCAATATGCGCTGGGGCATGGACGGATGGATTTACATGACACTTGGATACAGTGGCGGAAGCATTAAATCCGGCGACGGCAAAAAGGATTTCGGCAGTTTTGGTTCCGGTGTCTTGCGTTTCAAACCAGACGGCAGCGCGATGGAGCAAGTCTCGTCAAAGGGCGGCAATACCTGGGGAGTCGACATCGCTCCCGACGGTGAAATCTTTTATTCCCAAGCAAACGGCAATCATATCAATCACGTCGTGATGCCCGAGAGCGCACTCGCCCGTGGGAAAATTGGCAACACCACCAGTTTCAAAACAATTGAAGATCACGACCGCAGTTTTCCCATCCGCGATTACGACAAACAACCTTATGTGCAGATCGACGTGGTCGGTGGATTCACCGCGGCGTCCGGTGCGTGCATTTACAATGGCGGAGCATGGCCGGAAAAATATAACAACACATTCTTCGTCACCGAGCCAACGGTGAACCTCGTGCATCAGGACTTCCTGAAACAGAACGGCGTCACCTACACCGCCAGTAGAGATCCGGAGCGTCCGGACAAAGAATTTGTTGCAAGCACGGATTTATGGTTTCGCCCGGTCCACACACGGGTGGGCCCAGACGGCGCGCTCTACATCTTAGATTTCTATAACCAAGCCGTCGTGCACAACGATACGCGCGGCCCCAAGCACGGTCCGAATAACGCGGCGATACGTCCAGATCGTGATCATTACTTTGGGCGTATCTGGCGCGTGCAGCATAACGCTGCGAAGAAATTTGAATTACCGAAACTCGAGGGCACGGTTCCGGCGGAATTGGTGAAAGCGTTGAGACATCCAAATGGGTGGGTGCGGATGACCGCCGAAAGGTTGCTGATAGAAGAGTTTCCCACGGCCCAGGATATATTTGTTAGCGGGTCTCCGCTCATTCTCCACACAGAATTCAAGCGATTGTTGAGTTCAAATCCTTCTGTTGAAACACGCATTGCTGCGCTTTGGACTTTGGATCAATTGGGCCTTTTGACCGTTGGAACCTCCGGTCCAGATACTCATCCGGAGTTAAATTCAGGCGTAAGCTGGTCGGCGAACGATGCGGATGCTCGCGTTCGAAAAACGTCGATGAAGGTTGCCGCTGACGGTTTTCATACCGCGCAAGTTCCCGAAGAAGCACTGCGCCTGGCGCATGATAACGACGCACGAGTTCAGTTGGATGCTCTGCTTTATATTGCGGCCTATGACCTGTCCAAAGAACCTGCGGTGGTAAACGATCTAAGTTCTCTCTATCCAAGTCTGAACAATCAATGGAGCGAATCAGCCTTCGCACAAGTCGCTGCAAGGGCGCCTCTGCAATTTATCGAAACCGCTTTCAATTCCACCAGCCCGCTTCCTTTCAAAAATCTGGTGGGTGAACTAAGCGCCCAACTCGCGTGCCGGACTGACTATTCTGTGAGGACCCTCCTGAAGATGATCTCGACGAAGTCTTCATCAACCGATGTTTTAAAACGAGTGGTGCTGGAGAGTGTTGGAAAGTCCTTCAATGAAAAAGTTGAAATCATCCAGTATCCCGACCTGCAAGAAGCGCTTCGCACATTATTGACTTCGAAGGATCCCTCGGTCGCGGCCGCGACCCTGCCCGTGATCTCTCGTTTGGATAAAGCAGGTAAAATGTCCAATGACGTGAAGACCTTCGCTGCAGAACTTTCGACAAAACTCAACGACGAGAAAGAGACCGACGAACATCGCGCCGCAATCGTGGCGAGTCTGATGACTGTTCGGCACCTGGACGCCGGAATATTGCCGTCTGTCGCAAAAATTCTGGGGTCGTCCAGTTCGCCCGCTTTGCAAAAGAAAGTTATTGAAGCTGTCGGCAGCACGGGTGACCCCGCAGTAGGCAGTATCTTCGCGGAAGCGTATGCCAAGTTGCCCGCGGATTTACAGGCATCGGTTTTCGATCAAATGATTAAACGTCCGGACTGGTCTCTTGCGCTGGTTGACGCGGTGAAGAGCGGCAAAGTAAAACTCGCCACCCTTGGGCCTAATGCGGTGCACCGTTTACGCGGACATCCGGATAAAAATGTCTCTACACGCGCCAACGAAGTCATCGACGCCATTCGCGGCCCCGAGACAAAAGAAAAGGATGCATTGATTGCAAAGTTCACTCCGCTGGTCACACAAGCAGGAAACGTTGAGAACGGTCACAAACAATTCGTTCAGAACTGCGCGGTCTGTCACAAATTCAATGGCGAAGGGAAAGAGGTTGCGCCTGATCTTACCGGCATGGGCGCGCACGGCCCTGCGGAATTACTCGTGCACGTCCTGGATCCCAATCGCGTCGTCGAGCCGAACTTCTCCTCCTATTCGATCGAAACGAAATCAGGCGATTCGTATGACGGCATTGTTGCGACGGAAACAAAAGGCCGTGTCGTCTTGCGCAACGCGAGTGGTGACAACGAAATCCCGCGGAAGGAAATCGTCTCGATGAAAAATACCGGTCGTTCGTTGATGCCGGAAGGTTTTGAAGCGCTCGGGGCTGAAACACTAAGGGACATTCTCACGTATATCTGCGCAGCGGAGTCCAAATACCGAATCCTGGATTTAGCTCAGGCTTACACCGTGGATAGCGGGCGGGGCATTTATTCCTCATTGGAAAGCACCGCAGAAACGTTGTCTTTCAAGAAATTCGGCCTCGTGAAGGTAGGCGACATCCCATTTGAAATTGCCAATCCACAAAAGATTAATACCGGCAAAAATCTCATCGTTCTTCGTGGCGGAAGTGGCTTTGCCAAAACTCTTCCGCAACAGGTCGAAATCACCAATCTAAATTTGAAAGCGACGCAGCTTTATTTTCTCGGCGGCGTGGGCGGTTGGGCATGGCCCTTTGGCGGTGATGCAAATAAGGATTTGCCGGCCGCCAAAATCATTGTTCATTACGCCGATAAACAGATTGAAGAATTCATTCTCAAGAATGGCGTCGACCTTGTCGACTATGTTGGCCGTGACGAAGTGCCTGGCTCGAAAATGGCCGATGGCCTGGTTGATCGGGGGCAAGTGAGATACTTCAGCAAACTCTTGAAGAATCGCGGAACGATTCAGAGAATTTCCATCGAGAGCTTCGATAATGTTGTGGCTCCGACCTTTGTGTCGATTACGGCAGAAGTGGCAAATTAGTCGCGTAGTTGAATTTTAAAAAGTTTCCTGTAAAACATTGCTTATGAATCCACGCATTTTGCTCTTACCGCTCGTTGCTGCTTTGTTCGCTGGCTGCGGAAAGGATCCGGTCACCCCGCCGCCTGAAGAGAAGCCGCAACTGCCCAAGAAAGCTGCTGCTAAACCCAGGATCGAAGGGGAAAACGATAAGTCAACGGGAGACCGGTATGTGACACAACGTGCCGCCAACCTCAATGTGCTTTCGATCAGCGGTGGCACTTCACATGATTTCAGCAAATGGTTTAACGACAACGACTCTGCCGGTATCTGTTTCATGGCCAAGGCCAAAGTGGATTATATGGAGAGCTTCCAAACCCTTCCCGATGAAATTCTAAAACATGATGTGGTTTATCTCAGTGCGAATCAGCCGTTGGATTCATTGAGTCGGGTTGCGTTGATGAGCTTCGTCGACACTGGCCATGGCATGGTGATCATTCACCCGGCATGCTGGTACAACTGGTTGGATTGGCCTGAATTCAATCAGAGGCTCGTGGGCGGAGGAACCAAGTCGCACGACAAGTATGGTGATTTCGTTGTCACCGTCGAGAACACCGAGCACGCCGTCACGAAAGATTTGCCGACGAGTTTCCGCGTTACGGACGAGCTTTATCATTTTGAGCCTGACCCTCAGGGGACTCCGATCAATGTGTTGGCCACCGCGAAGAATTTGAAAACCGGGGAGAAGTTCCCTGCGATTTGGGTTGTGAAACATCCCAAGGCACACATCGTATGCATTACCCTCGGGCATGACGGCGCGACGCACGAGAATCCGGCGTTTCACACCTTGTTGAAGAACAGCATCCTCTGGGCGGCTGCGAAATAACGAATCAAAGTTTCAGTCCGATGACGATCGCGGCAACGAGGAGCGCGCCGAAAATCGCGATCACGATTTCATAAATTTGAAACAGTCGGCGTGCAATGGTTGCCGGGGCGTCGATGTTTTGTTGAATCCACTCTTCAGGATTTGTTCGCAAGGTTTTAATGACTTCCGGTGTTAATCGCCACGGGAAAGCCATATCTGTGTCCGACTCGCTGAATTTTGATCCGTAAAACCCCGCTTCCTCTTCGAGAAGCGTTTTCTTCAAAAGCATCTGCAAATAATAAACCCGGTTGCGTTTTAAAATGTAGCGCGCCGTGAGCGTCAGAAAGATACCAATAAGCGTGAACGCCAGAACCACAAGGACTGAGAGGCGCGTTGGCTCTCGCAGGATCAACACACTCGCAAGGATCAAAACCACGTCAACCGACAGGAAAAACTGGAAGCGTTTCCAGACTTCGTCGTTCAAATAGCGAAGGTGTGCGATGGCTTCGCGCCAAATTGGAATGCGCGCCTCGGGCGACATGGTTGGTAAATCGAATCGGTTCATGGTTCTCGCAGTTGTTGCAACGTCGCTACAATTTCTTTTTCCAACACTTCTGCGGCGTCTACACCGAACGGGGAATTATCGACTTCATAGCCGCCCTTCGGCCACTCCACTGCCGTCGGCATGTAGGCCAATCGACCGTTGGTGTAACCGGACAAACATGTGATCGGAAATGCAGAATTCTTTTTAACGTTCATTCCGATTTCGCAGAACGGTTCAATGTTGCAGCCGACGAACGCTACGTCTCCAAACGTGATGAAGTGCGTCCGCACGCCGACACTCGTCTTGCCGCCGAAATCGTCCGCCATGCGCAATTGCAGATCAGCCCGGCGCGACATGTAAGTCGCTTCGGTAATGGCAGCCGAATCGTTCTGTTCCCGTCCGGCTTTTAACTTATTTTTCCAGAACTCGAGTTTCTCGGCGGCCACCTTTTTCTCGGGCAGGCCGTCGCGGAGTGGAACAGAGATTTCCTTGTCGAGAATTCGGAGCGGGACATTTCTGCATCCGGCGAATTCTCCGCTGTACATCCCGAGCGGCGCACCGGAGGGGACGATTTCGCGAAAGGTTACTCTGGCCGGAACGCCGGTGAGTCCGAGTGCGACTTTTGCAACCTCATGCCCCAGCACTGCGCCGAAATTGCGGTAAACCGTAGTGTCCGCTTGAAAGCCAAGCAGCGGCCCTTGATCGCCCGCCGCGCCTTGCAGGAAAAAACATTTTCCACCCACGCCTTGTTCGACCACGCGCTTCATCGCCCCGGGATAATCGGGCGTCACAAGGCGATTCGGTGGCCCCATGATCGTGGGGTGACATGCATAATTGGCAATCGTCGCGAGCGGAACCTTATCCGGCGAATCCAGTCTCACCACGAGCACTTCACGGTCGCAAGGTCCTTCCGGATTCACGCCGAGAAAACGTTCTCCGGTTAGCGTGGCGCAGCGGCGATTCGCGTTGATATGACATTCGCCACGCCCAGCAAAAGTCTGAACCGGTTGCAAGTTTGCCAGCGCTTCCTTCGCGGCGTCACTGCAGGCGACGTAAAGTTTTTCAAACCACGGTCCCACCATCTCGAATCCTTTTTCGATCCAGCTTTTGTATGGGACCGGTCCGGAATGGGTGTGCGTGGCCGAGGCGCGAATGTTTTGTTTCGCAATACCCGTGGCGCTGCTCACCGCAGCACGAATGGCGTCTGCTCGTTCGTTCGTGAGAATTTGAATATCGATATCAAGCAGGAGCGCCGTGGTCTGGCCGTCCGTGAGCGCTAGCACCGTCGCCCAGAGATCCATATCGATTCCTTCGGCCTGCTCGTGTTTCTGCGCGCCCCATCCACCATGCGCAATGTTCGGCGGCGGAGTGATATTGCGCCGGCCGGTGCCAGCCCTCAAAGCGTGAGTGTTATTCATGTGGGCGAAGAAAAACGTATCAAAGCGCGAGCGGTGCAAAAGCAAATTTACGGTTTGCACCCGATTGACACCATCGGTCGAGCCTTCGATTCTTAACTGTCATGTGGTATCTCGCCGTCTTCATTGCTTGTCTGCTGGTTGATCTCATACCGATCATTGGCCCTCCTGCCTGGACCGCGATGGTTTTCTTCGTGATGAAGTTTGATTTGAATATTTGGATTGTCCTCCTAGTGGGCGTGCTGGGTTCTGCCATCGGTCGTTATCTGATGAGTCTCTATATTCCGAAACTGTCCGACAAAATTCTGAAGCGACAAAAACGAGAAGACCTCGAGTTTCTCGGAAAGAAGCTCAATCGCAGCCGCTGGAAGAGCTGGACCTTCGTCTTGCTCTACACGCTCACCCCTTTGCCCACCACACCGTTGTTCACTGCGGCTGGCATGGCGCGCATGAATCCATTGCGGATTGTTCCGCCTTTCCTGATCGCGAAACTTGTCAGTGACGCCATCATGGTTGTGACCGGGCGCTACGCAGTCAGCAGTCTCAGTGACATTATTCACGGCACCTTTTCCATCAAAGGCATTATCACTGTGGTCATCGGCTTGCTTCTGCTGGCGGCGCTGCTTTTTGTGGATTGGCGCGCGTTGCTTCAACAGAAGAAACTGCGGTTTCATCTTCACGTCTGGAAGTGACCGGATCACCACGGGTATTGGATTCGTCTCCAGATGAAGTAGGCGTAAATGACGAGCACGATCCCGACGAACAAAGCCCACCAGATGCGCCAGTCTTTAATTCCGCGATATTTGGCCCGCTGTTCCGGTGGTAATTGCAGAAACGATTTGTTCCAGATGATTCCGCGCACTTTATCCTCCGGCGGCGGTGCCGTGATCACCGAGACGATGAACATCGTGATCATGCAGACCATCCAGGTGGCGAGCGCGCGGTGATTGAAGGTATTATAGATGCCGAGCAGTTCGTATTTGTAGAGAAGGAAACTGCACAAGAATCCCACAATCATCGTCGTCACGGCAGCCGTGGCGTTAGCGCGTTTCCATAGAATCCCGAGCGTGAACACCACGGCGAACGGCGGCGCAATGAAAAAGAGAATCGTCTGAACATTGTCGAAGAGCGTTTCCGATGAATTCGTAAAGCCGATCGCAATCCAAATACTCGCGATCAAAATGACAACACCGCTCCAGCGTCCGACACGCACCTGCTGTTCTTCTGTGGCTTTCGGATTCAGAAGATTCTTGTAGAGATCAAGCGTCACGATCGTTGAGGCGGAGTTCAAGACGGTAGCGACGTGGCCCATCAGCGCGGCGGACATCCCGGCGAGCAACAATCCTTTCAGACCGGTCGGGATGAGTTGCTTTACGAGCACGAGATACGCCTGATCGGGATGCGGCAGGTTCGGAAACATCTTCAGCGCGATGATGCCGGGGATGATGAAGAAGAATGGCATGATGACGTGCAGAAAACCGGCCAGCACCACACCCATGCGCGCGTGCCATTCGTCTTTTGCCGCGAGCACGCGTTGCACCATGTGCTGGCTCGTGCAGCTATACCAAATGCCGACGGACAAGAACCCAGTGAACAGGCCGCTGACTGGAAACGGTTTGTGCGTGACCGGTTTGAACACTTGAAAATGTTCCGGATGTTCCTTGATGAAGACGGTGAGATCGCCCGCGTGGTGCAACGCCAGGATCGGCACAATAAATCCGGCGATGAGCAAAATGATAATCTGCATGAAGTCGGTCCATGCCGCCGATTTGAGTCCACCGTAAATCGTGTAAACGCCAGTGGTCACCGCAAAGAAAACGATATAGGTCACGACCGGAGACACGGTGCTGCCAAAAAGTTTTATCTGCGGAAGCGCGTTGGCCAGATCCGGACCGAAGAAGCTGTCGAGCATGCGGCCACCGGAATAGAGCGCACCGGCATTGATGGCCGCGACGAATCCGAAGATCGAAGCGAGCGCAAAAATATAACGGCACGCCGGATTGTAGCGTCGCTCCAAAAACTCCGGCATCGTGCTGACACCCGTCCGCACGTAATAGGGAAGAAAGATGAAAATCAGCAGCGTGTAAATGATCCACGCATTCCAGTCGCCCGCCGCGACGACGATGCCGTGCTTGTAAGCCTGACCGACGTTGGAAATAAATTGTTCACTGCTGATATCCGCCGCGACCATCGAGGAGCCGATGACAAACCAAGGGATGGTCTTGTTCCCAAGGAAATAACCTTGCGCGGTATTCTTTCCTTTGCGCGCCACCCAAAAGCCGAGCCCGATCGAGACGCACATGTAGACGCCAAAAATGACCAGGTCGATGAGTTTGAGGGAAACGTTGTCCGTCATGGGAAAAACAACGCAGTGGTGGCGTGAAGTTCTGGTTCGGGCACGAAAAACTTTGGGGTTTGCCCGTCATTTCGCGCAAGGGAAATTTCGACGTCCGGGATGGTAATCGTTATCTTCAGATAGACCCAAGCGACATGCCGCCAGGTCGCCTGCTGCACCGCTGTGGGTGAATCGCGACAAAACGTGCCTCCGAACCGTCAAAACCAGAGCCGTTGGCCGGTCGTTTTTTTGGAATCGCTAAAAAACCGATGGAAAATAACCTGCGTCAGTTTGCGGACCATAATATACCCCTTTCTTTTTCTCCCGCCAAAAAGCCGGAGCTTTTAAGGTCTCCGACAAACCGGTTTCTTTTTATTTGGTTTGAAATCCCTTCCCCGGACAAGGGTTGCTAAAAAAACGACTGATTTTACCTTCCCGAAAAAAATTCCGCTAAAAATCCGGAACTTTTCCACTCTCCGAAAAACCTTCGGCACGCAGAAACCCCTTTTTCACTCTCCTAAAACAATTCCGCTAAAAGAATAAATGTTTTGCGGAGTCCGAAAAACTTTCCGCTAAAAAAATAAAACTTTTTCACTCTCCGAAAAACTTCCGGCAGAAAAATTAAGGTTTTGCAGGCTCCTAAAGAAGCTCCGCTAAAGAAATAAAAGTTTTTCGCTCTCCGAAAAAGTTTCGGCGAAAAAGTTTTTTCTTTTTTACTCTCCGAAAAAATTTCCGCTTTTTAGCGGAATTTTTTTAGGAAGGTGCAAACAGGCTCGCGACAAGGACTTGGACGTTTTGCTCGGTTTTGCACTGTGAAAAATTGAACTGGCGCAGGATTTCTTCCGGTAACGTTATCGGGACTTCTTCGAGTCCCGGTTCGCCCTTGGAAATTCAAGCGGAATTCTTGGCCTAAAACCACGGCTGATGGAGCGATTAGGAATGAAATCCAAGCCCAACTGATCATTGCGACAACTCTATTATCCCGCAAAATGGATCATTTTCGTCAGGCGTGCTGCGTCTCCGGCGCATGGAAATTCCACTCGAAACAGCGAGGAACCTATAGATCGGAATTTCCGGCTCTGGGTCACTTGGTTGTCGATCAATGTGCAAATGCGGCAAACAGCGCCCGCATTTCCTCATCGACCTGGGTCGGATCGGCAAGGGTTTGGGAAATCTCCTCGGTGAGCAGTTGGCGGTAACGCTTGCGCAAACGATGGACTGCCACCCGCACCGCGCCTTCCTCGACGCCAAGAATCTTCGCCGGTTGACTGTAAGGAATGGTCCCTTTCCCGGAGCTGAGGAAAATTTTCAATTCCTTGAACGCCTCAGATCGGCCATCGACTTCCCATTCCATTTGCAAACGCTCGATGACTTTCGCCAACAGAGCGATCGCCCATTCGCGGTCGAATTCCTGGTCGGGGCTTGCGACCGCCGCGGCCACTTGAAACTGCGTGTCTGCCGTTCCCCAGTCGAGCGAGAGAATGGTTTCGCCACCGCCACGCTTCTGACGATTGGATCGTTTCCATTCGTTGATGAGAAAATGTTTTAACGACGCGAGTAAGAAAGCGCGAAACCGACCGCACTCGGCGCTGAGTCCCTCGAGATAATTTTTCTCGAGGAACCGCGCGAAGAACGCTTGCGTCAGATCTTCGGCGTCTTCCTTGGAATAGCCGCGTCGACGCACGTAGGCGTAGAGCGGAAACCAATAGGTTTTGCAAAGTTGCTCCAGCGCGTTTTCGGATTGAGGAGTGCTGCGTTTTCCGGCGGCGAGCACGACCGTCCAATGCGTCGTGGCAAAGACTTCGCCCGGCTTATTCGTCGGTGGATTTGATTCGTGAGGGTTCAAATCAATTCGCCCGGGACGGGTTTGCATTGGCTTTTTGATCCGACCGGTTTACCAGCTTGTAGCGAATCTTCACGCCGCATCCATCTTCCGATTTGCCGACAACTTGAAGAATACCGATCGCCCCTTCGCGTGTTTCAAAGAAGATCGAGTTCTTGGCATCGCACCCGGAGCAACCGTCATACAAGCGCTTGGGTTGGCCGCTCGCCGCCTGCCGTGCGGCCAGCTCGCGCGTTTTTCGCAAGACATCGGCGGGCGTTAGTTTGTGAAACAGGACGAACTCGGACGACATCAGCCCGCCATAAAGAGTGACCGAATCGAGCTGGCTGATCTTGGGGGCCATCAAATCCGCCCCGGTGCTTCGCGCCCAGGTTTCAATTTGTTCATCTATGTCGGGAGGCTTCTGCATCGCTACTGAAAATCGCACGGTTGACCATGACCGGACGCTTTCCGGGGCGGTAAAGAAATTTCCGGTATCCAAATCGAGAAAGTAGTTGTTGGTCCACTCGGGGGCGTTGACGACCCGCTCAATCAGCGGGCCGAAGGACAAGGTTGGTTCAAGATTCATTTTTCGCGATCTCGCGGCTTCGGCTTCGGTTCCAAAATAAAGATTTGCGAATGACTGACCACCCTCGACCGGATACATAGCGATATGCGGCATTCCAGGGACGGGATGAGGATGAATGAGTTCAAACTCTCCGCGTCCCTTGGTGATCCGGATGGATTGTTTCGGTCCCTGTCCAAAAGACGAGCGATTGGTGGAAGAGACGGTGATGTTCAGAGCCAGGTCTGCACTTTCTGCGCTCACAAGATCGTAAGTGCCCTTTGCCACTATGCTTTCGTCGCTGCGCTCGACGGAAGTAATTTCAATGGAGTCGCCTCGCGGGAAATAAGACTGGCCAATGTAGTCGGACCGCACTGTTTTGGACGTTGCCCGGAAGCGGTGCGACGTCAGCATGAAGCTGCCGTATACATCTTCGAAGATGGGTTTTCCGGTGACATCGTTGCCCAGGCGGCGACGAAGCGAGAAGATTGGCATCGAATCGTCGAGGCGGATCAAGCCGTTTCCTTTGCCGACGTAAAATCGGCGGACCTGTTCGATCGCCCGCGCTGCGGCTTGTTCATCCGGCAACACGAACCCGACTAAATATTCACCCTTGTTGAAGAATTCATTGGTCCCGAGCAACGATTTTCCAACGCTGTGATTTTTGTCGGGAGCCATGAGGCAATCCAACTTCGGCAGCCCATCGATCACGTCGTCGGGTGAGGCGAATCGCGGGCCGCTGTCCGTTGCAATCACTTCGCCATGCTCAAGCGCCTGCGGGAATACAATTCGGGCCAGCAGGACTTGTTTATGTTGCGAAACATCGGTGACCCGGGCAACTGATTCGCTGTCCGGTTTGGGAATGGACCTTTCAGAAAGATGCGGCAACCAGACACCCGCGGGTTCGTAGATTTGCCACCAAATACCTGCGATAATCAGGAACAGAACGACACCCATAATCATCACTCCCGTGCTAAAAAACGGGGAGATACGAAGAGTCGCCGAATTGTAGCCACGTTCCTTCGCCCATGCGGTCTCGCATAAGATATTTACTCTTTTTCTCCCCCACATGGGATAAAACGCCAGACCTGTCATCAGAAAAACCGCGGTGAGAATCCAGTTAAGCGGCACGGGAATCGGAAGAAAAAACAGGAAAAGCATCGGCGAAAAGAAAGTCGCCGAATTCCAGATTCCAAACCAAAAGCCCCACTTTTTCATGGCCTGATTCTCGGCCTCTGTCATGTGCGCGGAAATCTCACGTTCTTCCGGAGAGGTGAAACGCGACGATTCTCCGGGCGTGTACTTCCGCTTCTTTGAAGCGGACGGCTCCGCCACGGCTGTTACGGCACGAGGTTTTTTCGCTGCCATTTTGCGGCGGTCAAACAACGTGGCAATGAGGAGCGACGCCATAATCGCAGTCGCCAACGAAAAGGCTTTTCCGGTGGCAAACCACAGGAAAACCGCCATGACCACCTGCAGATTGACGATGCCCACCCATGTCCAAATGCGAGCGACAGAATTCGTTGGTGGTGGAGTTTCATTCGGTTCGGCTGCACCGGCAGTCGCGGCAATGATTTCAACCTTGGTCTTGAGATCGCTGGCGTGTTCGTATCGAAGAGCCGGATTAGTTTCCAACGCCCGCAAGACGACTTCGTCAAGGCGTACGTCGATCTGCACTTTCTTTGACGGCGCTTCGATCCGTTTGCCCGGCAGCTCCCCTGTGAGCATTTGATAAAATACAACGCCCAAAGCGTAGATATCCGCGCGATGATCGACGTCATTTGGGTGATCGACTTGTTCCGGCGCCATGTAGTTGGGTGTGCCCATCACCTTGCCGACTTCGGTCAATGGTGCCGAGGTTGCGCCCGCCATCGTTCCACCGGCTTCGTTGACGGCGCCGACCAGTTTCGCCAACCCGAAATCCGCGACCTTCACGCGCCCGCGTCGATCCATCAAAATATTCTCCGGTTTGATGTCACGATGGACGATGCCGTGATCATGTGCGAACTGCAGCGCATCACAAATCTGCGGAACGATCGCCAGGGCTTCGTGCGCGGAGATGCGGCCGGTGTTCAGAAGTTGTCGTAACGTCACCCCATCGACGAACTCCATGGAAAAATAGAATAGATTCTCAGCGCGCCCGAAGTCGTGGATGGTGACGATCGCGGGATGATTCAGTTTGGCGAGAGCCTTGGCTTCGCGCGCGAAGCGTTCCGCAAATGCGGCATCTTCACCAATGCTTGGAGGAAGAATCTTTAAGGCGACAATGCGATCGAGTTGTTTCTGCCGTGCTTTGTAAACGGCACCCATTCCTCCTTTGCCGATGAGTTCGAGAATTTCAAACTGCGGAAACAACGGGGCGAGTTCGGAAGGCGTCGGAGGATTGAACCCCGCAGCCGGACGGGGATTGACCGTATCTCCTCCTGCCGCTTGCCTCAACAAACAAGCCGGACACAATCCACCCAACGCATTGCTTTTCAGCGACGTGCCGCAGTCGGGGCAGTATTGGGGACCGTTCATCGTTGGCTTCGTCTCTGCATTGTCCATACCTCTATCTCAGAAACAAATCCGGACGGATGTTACCGAATTTCTGCAGGAAAACGATAATTGCCTGCGAAGGGGTTCGTGGCGGGCTCCCAAGAAAGCACTTTTTGAAAACGCCCTTTTGCCTTAGCTTGGCCGCATGACTTTGCAGGAACAGATGATGCAATTGGCCCGACAGGCCAAGAGCGCGTCGCGTGAACTCGCCCAACTTACGACAGCAGAAAAGAACGAATGCCTGTTCGCAATGGCTGAAGCGCTGGAGAAAAGCACCGAAGCTTTGAAAGTGGCGAATGCCAAAGACATGGAAGCCGGCGCGAAGATGGGTTTATCCGGTGCGATGCTCGATCGCTTGAAGCTCGACGACAAACGCATCGCCGGCATGGCCAAGGGACTCCGCGAAGTGGCTGCGCTCGCTGATCCAGTCGGAAGAACGTTGGACACACGAGTGCGTCCGAATGGTTTGAAGCTGCAAAAAATTTCTACCCCCATCGGCGTCGTCGTGATCATTTATGAATCACGCCCGAACGTGACCGCTGATGCCGCGAGTCTTTGTTTTAAATCCGGCAATGCGACGATCCTGCGCGGCGGCAAGGAAGCGATTCATTCCAACATGTTGATTGCTGAGGTCATGGTGTGCGCGGCAAAGAAGCAGCTCCCGAATTTTCCTCAGCACGCGATCCAAGTGGTGCCCACGACGGATCGTGAGGCGATTCCTGTTCTACTCTCGCTCACACAATACGTCGACCTCTGCATGCCGCGCGGCGGCGAGAGCTTAATTCGTGCGGTGACGGAATGTTCGAAGGTTCCCGTCATCAAACATTACAAAGGGGTCTGTCATATTTACGTCGACGCTGAAGCCGACTTCAAAATGGCTGAAGACATTGTCATGAACGCAAAGGTGCAACGCCCCGGCGTTTGCAATGCCGCGGAGACCTTGCTCGTGAACAAATCTATCGCCGACAAATTTTTACCCGCGATGGCGCAGAATCTTTTTGGCAAAAATGTCGAACTCCGTGTGGACGACACGACGCGCGGTCTTCTTGCGTCCGTCAAATCACCCGAAGGCAAACTGAAATCGGCGACTGATGCGGATTATTTCACGGAGTATAACGATTACATTTTGAACGTTCGCGTGGTGGACAATGTGAAATCGGCCATCGACCATATCAATCACTACGGTTCCGCGCATTCGGACAGCATCATCACGCGTAACGAAAAGCACGCAAAACGATTTCTCGCCGAGGTTGATTCAGCGGCCGTGTATTGGAATGCATCGACGCGTTTTACTGACGGCGGCGAATTCGGTATGGGTGCGGAGATTGGGATCAGCACCGACAAGATCGGCGCTCGCGGTCCGATGGGCCTGGACGAGCTGACGAGCTATAAATGGCTTGGCATCGGAACAGGCCAGATTCGCCAATGATCAAGAGGGTGATTTCGACTAATGCGCCCGTTTATATCCCCCGTAAGAGCAGTTGGCGAATTCGCGAGATCGCACCTGATGTCTTTGAATATAAGCAATAGCCCCTGCACATCAGTCGTTAGCTAGAATCTAACTCCGAAATTCTAATTCACCATTGTGAACAGGACTGGTTAGTGTCCGGCTCATCAATGGAAGCGTTGCTCGAAATTCTCCTGCAGTTTTTCTTCGAGTTCTTCCTTCAAATTATTGCCGAAGTGCTGTCCGAGGTCGGCATGCAGTCGATGCGGCAGGTATTTCAACGGAAAGAAGTGCAGAATCCGTGGCTCGCGGGGACTGGGCACTTCCTCCTCGGCGCGGCCATCGGCGGCATCAGTTTATTATTTTTTCACCACGCACTCCTGCACCGTCCCACCTGGCGAATTGTGAACCTGCTCGTGACACCGCTTTTGGCCGGACTCACGATGACCGCGGTCGGCAGCTTGCGACGCAAAAAGGGACAGGACCTGATCCGCCTGGACAGATTTGGCTATGGCTTTCTCTTCGCCTTCGGCATGGCCCTGGTGCGTTTTATCTACGAAATGAAGTAAGTGTTAGCACCGGCCACAATCTCGCGTCGCTCACATAGCCGATGGACGAATCGCAATCGCCAACGTCAGCCTCTCTTTTTGTCTATCGACTATTTTCGATTGGTTATACGAGCGATGCCCACTAATTGGTGGAATTTCCGCGATTTCGTGGAAAGATGAGCGGGTCAATCATGCAGTTCGGTTCACTCCAGCTTAAATCCAATTTGTTTCTCTCGCCGCTGGCGGGCTACACCAACCTGCCCTTTCGCCTCACGTTGCGCGAAATCGGCGGCCTGGACCTGGCCACGACCGACCTCGTCAATGCCCGTTCGTTGCTGGAGAAAAACCCCAAAGCATTCAAGCTGATTGAAACTTCCCCGGCGGATCGGCCATTGGCGGTGCAGTTGTTTGGTTCCGTGCCGGAGGAGATGCGCGACGCGGCGGTTTACCTGGAATCGATCGGCGTTTCGTCGGTGGATATCAATATGGGCTGTCCGGTGCGCAAGGTCTGCAAAGTCGGCGGCGGTTCAGCCATGATGACGGAGCATGAAAAGACCGCGGCGCTCGTGAAAGGGATGGTCGATGCGGTCAAGATTCCCGTCACGGCCAAGATGCGACTCGGCTGGGACGACGAGAATATTACCGCGCCGGAACTAGCCCGCGTGCTGGAAGGTGTCGGGGTGTCGGCGATCTTCGTCCATGGGCGCACGCGTGAACAAGGCTTCAGCGGCACGATCAATTTGGCAGGAATTCGAGCCGTCGCGCAGGCGGTGAAAAATATTCCCGTGATCGGCAACGGTGATGTCACCACTTCCGAAGCGGCCAAGAAAATGTTCAATGACACCGGTTGTGCGGGGGTGAGCATTGGGCGCGGCGCCTTTTATGATCCCTGGATTTTCCGGCACACCCATCACTATTTGAAAACGGGCGAACTCTTGCCCGAGGCCAGCTTCGACGAACGCGTGCGGGTGATGTGTCGGCATTTGGATTTGATGATCGAAGTATTTGGCGAGGCGCATGGGTGTCGGATGTTCCGCAAGGTGGCACCGTGGTATACAAAACGATTCGGGCCCGTGAATGAATTTAACAAGCGCGTGGTGCAGCTCAGAGACAAAGCGGAGTTTTACGAGATCCTGGAAAACTATCGTCGCTGGCGCATGCAGTTCCTCGATGACCGGGGAGAACTAAAAGCTCAATATCGTCCGGCGCCGATGGTGGCGTCGTTTATGCAGGAACCCTCTGTCACGCAACGAACGGCGATTCCTGTGCCCAAGGGGCCGGTGGAAGTCTGGTAAACGTTGGGGATTTTGCGTGCAAAATCCTCTTGCACACGGGGAATGAGGCTTGTAAGTTCGCCTGCTCTTTAGTGCACTCATAGCTCAATTGGATAGAGCATCTGACTACGGATCAGAAGGTTCAAGGTTCAACTCCTTGTGGGTGCACCACTTCTAAAGGGATTGTGTCCAGCCAGATTTCCCGTCCAAACCGATATAGCCAATAGTCTGTCGGCTATCGGCCATCGGCTATGTGAGCGAAGCGAGCCGGCCATTAGCTTTCCTTCATTTGTAAAGCATGTCACCTCCCACGCCGCCCATTTCGCCGTCCGAAAATCATCCGCAGCCTGAATACAATCCGACCTCCCGCCCCCTGCCCCGCCGCCGCAGTTCGCACGACCCGACGTTTTTCAGTTGAAGACTCATTCCCTCCCTTCGCACCTAGGCCGGAAATAAAGAACCAATTCAGTCCAACCGCCTTCCCAGCCGACACATCTTCTCGCGGCGGCAAACATCGAAATGACCTTCGACGTCCTAAACCGTTGCAACAACGCCTCCTCCACCCCAAAAGTCATCGCCATGTAGGTTCAACATAGCGGTGCCCGACGCGTCGGACGCCTCCATGCAGCTTCGGAAAACGGTTCCCGCCGCGAAATCCGTGCTCATGTTGAACCGGAAAACGGTTCTTTTCCAAAAAAGAAGCCCATGTTGAACCTGCAAAGAGGTGAAATCCAAAAAAGAGAGACATTTTTAACCTGCAAACGACTGACCTGGCACAGTTCACCTCCATGTTGAACCTGCAGAGCGTTGAATTCTGAGAATGGATGCCTATGTTGAACCTGCAAACG
>JAQGOU010000517.1 GCA_028293445.1 Verrucomicrobiales bacterium
CATGTCGCTCTGGCGGCCATAAACTTTCTGCGACCATGCGGTTTGCACTTTCATGTTCAACATGTCGAAGACCATCGGCGCAATTCCGGCCACGCGTGCATCGACTGCGGCCGTAAGCCAGGTGGTCCAACCGCGTTTGCTCGCGCCCGCCACAACGAAGCGCTCAATCTTTTGGTCGAATTCTTTCTCTGCGACTGCCTGGATCGTGTCCAGGCCGCGCACCGCACTTTTCACCATCGGGAAGAGAACAGGCCACGTCGCGTCACCGCTGCGGAGGAACTGATCGAACGTATAAGCAATGAGCGCATCTTCGGAGAGCCCGTTAAAGAGCGGCTGATTCGGCACTTGGGAAATGAAAGCGGTGATTGCTCCAGCACGTTCGGCGAGGAGTTTCAGGGAGGTCAAGTGACTCGCCGGACTTTCACCGCCGCCGACCAGAAGAAAGCCGATGTCGCTACTGCGAACTGCTTTCGGGCGGACGACGAGCATTTCGTGCGTCCACTTGTTGCCACGCCATTTCTGAGAAACCATCTGCAATTGAAGGATCGTGAAATCTCCGGAGGTCTTTTTAGAAATCAGCTTCCATGCGAAGGCAGTATCTTTCTGCTGCAAATAGGCTTCCAAACCTTCCGTTTCAGCGGCGGCGGTTTTTGTTGATAGAGCCACACTCATAACCAGGAGTAAACACTGACAAAGACGAGCCAATGACATAGCGGTGTACAGTTCATCACGTCGGCACAGGCGTCAAAGGGAATACCGTGTCCGTTGTCGATCTCTTATGCAATCGGGCGAGCCGATTTGGTTTTCGTGAAGATCAACGTGGCGCAGCCAATGAGCAAAACGACACTGACCGCCCAAATGCTGATCCCTGGAACATTCGGCCAGAAAAATTTCGCTGCTGCCCCAACCGAAGCTCCCACGAAGGTGCCCAGGCCGATCATCGCTTCATGAGCGCCGCCGTGTTCGCTTTCAGCATTGCCGCCATCGAGAGAGTAGAATAGCGACGAGTAATAAATCAGTCCTGCCGCGACACCAAAGATCACTTGAGCGAGAATGACGATGAGGAGATTCGACGAAAGGAGAATCCCCAGGAAACTGATCGTCAGGGCGACACACGCCATGATGAGCCAGCGGAAGCGATAGTGCCACTTAGGCCAGAGCCAGAACAATACGAACGCGCCGGCCCGAACGAAAAACCAGGTGGCACCGACGAACCCAAGGCACATCGGAGTGAGTTCAAATCGTTTGGCAACTTCGGGCATCATGGGGATCACGGTATTGATCGCCACGTAAGCGATGGGATTGGCCAACAATGCCAGGCGTAGAAATAGCTTTTGTCGCGGATCCCGTTTGGTGGTTTCGGCGGCTTTCGATTCGGTTTGCGGAGTGACGGGGAGGTTCTTCGACGCGCTGTGCGTTTGCTCCAATGAAAAGACCCAGGCGAACTGAAAGGCATGAATCACGGCAGGGAGAATGAAGACAGACTTCATCCCGAGCTTTTCGACAATCGTGCCGCCAATAAAAAACGAAATAGCCGCGATGCCTGACCAGGTGAGATTATAAAGTCCGGCAAGGTTCGGGAGTGCCTTCGCGGGTTCGCCAGCGCAGATTAGCGACTGCAGCATCGGCCAGGTGAAACACATCCCGAAGGTCCATCCCATAATTACCGACACCTGACTCGCGCCGCCAGGCAGGAATGCGCCAGCCAATAGGACTAGTCCCATGATCGCAAAGCCGATTTTCAATGCGGCGAAGTTCCCGTAACGATGGCCAAACCAACCGCCAAGCCATGCCGCCCCGGTGTAGATGAACCCATGCATGGCCACCAGCATGAGATTCTCGACGATTCCGAACTGCAGCACCTTTTGGGTGTAGAAAAAGATCCAGTTGAAATAAAAACCCGCGGCAAAAGAATTCAGCGCTTCCAGCGTGAAAATCCATTTCTTGAACTTCGAGACGACGTGCACCGCTGTTCTTTACAAGCGACATGGCTCCGCGTAGAGAAAATTCGCGTTACGAATAGCAGAAGCAATCGTGAGATTTATTAAAGTTTTTCTTCATCTCGGGCGTCTATCCGTTTTCAATAAAGCTAATCCTGATGAAGCCAAAGTTTCTGTTCAGTTCGTTTCTTGCTGTTTTTGTCTCGAGCACACGCCTGGTCGCCGCCGCGGAGACGAACCAAATCCCGACGCAGTCGTCGATTCCTTATCTGTCTCCCGCCGAGGAAGCGAAGACGTTTGTGCTGCCCAAAGGGTACCGGATGGAACTTGTCGTCAGCGATCCCATCATCCGCGAACCGGTCGTGACGGTATTCGATGGTGATGGACGCATGTTCATCGCCGAGATGCGCACCTACATGCAGGACATCGATGGAAAGAATGAGCACACCAACGCCGGGTGTGTTTCGTTGCATTGGTCGAGCAAACGCAATGGTGTTTACGACAAACATACGATCTTCGCCGATCACCTTTTGTTGCCCCGGATGATTCTGCCGGTCGCAGACGGCCTATTGATCAACGAAACCGATTCAAATGACCTTTGGCTGTATCGTGACAAAGACGGTGATGGCATTTCCGACAGCAAGACCCGCATCTACGAAGGGGGCACACGCGGCGGTAACCTTGAACATCAGCAGAGCGGCCTGATTTGGAATCTCGATAACTGGCTCTACATGACGGTCAACGATTGTCGTCTGCGTTTTGATGGAACCAACATCATTAAAGAGCCCACTCCAGCCGCGGGCGGACAATGGGGCTTGTCGCACGATGATTATGGCAAGCCGTGGTTCGTCAACGCCGGCGGGGAAATCGGCCCGATTCATTTTCAGCAGCCGATCATTTATGGTCGCTTCAAAATCAAAGACGAAATGGCGCCGGATTATATGGAAGTCTGGCCACTCGTCGGGTTGGCGGACGTGCAGGGGGGTGAGATTCGTTTTCGCACCAGCGACAAGACCCTCAACCATCTCACGGCGGCTTGCGGAGGGGAAATCTATCGTGGCGATCGGTTGCCTGCGGATATGCGGGGCGATCTATTTTTTGCGGAACCTGTTGGTCGTATGATTCGCCGGACGGAAATCGATGTGAAGGACGGCGTCACGGTTTTACGCAATCCCTACGAGAAATCTGAATTCATCCGTTCCCGGGATCCAAACTTCCGTCCTGTTAATCTCGCCACTGCTCCGGACGGGACACTTTATATCACGGACATGTATCGCGGCATCATTCAAGAGGGCAACTGGGTCAAGGAAGGTTCCTATCTGCGAAAAGTGGTTCAGCAATATCAGATGGACAAGAACTTCGGTCGCGGCCGCATCTGGCGATTGGTGCATGACAATTTCAAACCGGGACCGAAACCGAAATTACAAACGGAAAAGCCGTCGAAGCTCGTTCAGTATCTCGCCCATCCGAACGGTTGGTGGCGTGATACCGCGCAAAAGCTGATTGTTCTTCACGGCGACAAATCGGTTGTTCCGGCTTTGCTGAAAATGGCACGCACGAATAAGGATCATCTGGCTCGGATTCACGCCCTTTGGACGTTGGAGGGCTTGGGCGCAATCGATGCGACATTCCTGCGCGAGAAACTTCGTGATGAACATCCGCAAGTCCGCATCGCCGCAATCCGCGCGAGCGAAACTCTTTGTAAGAAAGGCGACACATCGCTTATCCCGGACATGCAGGCACTCGCTCAAGACCGCGATCCTGGTGTGGTAATTCAAATCATGATGACGGCCAATTTTCTGCATTGGAAAGATGCGAAGACATTCGTCGAGAAGACCATGAAAGGAAACGGTTCTCGTGGTGTGCAAGAAATCGGGAATCAACTCATGGTGCCGGCCGCTGCCGAAGGAAAAGAGTTTAGTCACGTGGAGAAAATGCTGCTGCGTCAGGGTGAAAATATTTACAACGAACTTTGTTTCACCTGTCACGGTCAGGATGGAAAAGGCATGCCGTTGCAAGGCGCTGCCGCCGGAGTGACGATGGCGCCGCCGCTTTCCTGGTCGCGCACGGTGACCGGACTGCGGGACGGCTCGATCAATGTTCTGTTGAAAGGGTTGTCCGGGCCGGTGAATAACAAGAAGTACGATGCGCAGATGGTTTCGATGGAGAGTAACAGCGATGAATGGATCGCCGCGATTGCCTCATATGTTCGCAACAACTTCAGCAACGACGCCTCTATGGTTCGATCCAATGACGTCGCGCAGGTCCGTGCAACCTACAAGGAACGAACGCAACCGTGGACGTTGGATGAACTTCGCGGCGTGTTGCCGCAAGCGTTAACCAATCGTGCGAGTTGGAAAGTAACTGCGAATTACAATAGTAATACGAACGAAGTCGCCAAGGCGATCGATGGTAAATCGGAAACGCGTTACACCACGGGCAAAGAGCAGGTGCCTGGCATGTGGTTTCAAATCGAGCTGCCTGAACCGACTGAGGTTAGCGGTCTGTTGCTCGATGCCTCCAGTTCCAACAACGATTTCCCGCGTGCGTTCAAGGTGGACGTTTCTGACGATGGGAAGAAGTGGGGGCGATCCGTTGCGACGGGACACGGCAATTCACGCACGACCGAGATTTCATTCCCTCCGACGAAAACGAAATTCATCCGCATCATGCAGACAAGTACTGCAAAGGGCCTCTTCTGGTCCATTCACGAGCTGCAGGTGTATCAGCCGCCAGACCCTGAGAAAGTAAAAGTCGCACAGACCAAAAAAGCAGAAGCGTCGAAATTTGAGTAATCGGCGCGTGGCCACATGCCTCGTCTCGGCAAAACAAATGCGCCAAAGATTTCTCTTTGGCGCATCGCAGAATAAAACCGAGTGACGACAGTCTAGGAATTATCGCCGTCAATCAGGCGGCCAAGTCCGCCCAGCACAGAACCTTCTTCGCGTCCTCCGCCACGGCTCGCGCCAATAATCCGGTCGGCCATGCGACTGAACGGAAGAGATTGCAGCCAAATTTTCCCAGGGCCGCGGAGGGTAGCGAAGAACAGACCTTCGCCGCCGAAGAGCGCTGATTTGATCTTGCCGACATATTGAATATCGAAATCGACCTGCGGCTGAAACGCGACGACGCAGCCCGTATCCACCCGCAACACTTCGCCCGGCCCAAGTGTGCGTTCGTAAATAGTTCCGCCCGCGTGAAGAAACGTCCAGCCATCGCCTTGCAGTCGTTGCATGATGAAGCCTTCACCGCCAAAAAAGCCCGCACCCATCTTCTTATTGAAAGCGATGCCGACGCTCACCCCTTTGGCGGCGCAAAGGAATGAATCTTTTTGCGCCCAGATTTCGCCTCCCAGGTCGGAGAGACGAACAGGAATAATTTTGCCGGGATAGGGTGCACCGAAGGCGACTCGTTTCTTGCCCGCGCCACGATTCTGGAAGACGGTCATGAAAAGGGATTCGCCGGTGAGAAGGCGTTTGCCTGCACCCATGAGCGATCCGAGGAATCCGTTGTTCTGTTGCGAGCCGTCGCCAAAGATGGTCTCCATTTCGATGCCATCTTCCATGAACATCATCCCGCCGGCTTCCGCGACTGCGGCCTCCATGGGATCGAGTTCGACTTCGACGAACTGCATGTCGTCCCCATAAATCTTGTAATCAATTTCGTGCATTTGGTTCATAGCGATTTTCTTCTATTTCGAAAACATTTAGTGCAGACCGAGGATTCATGCAGTTAGAAAAACGAGAAAAGATTCTAATAATTGAAGAAATGGACGTCGTCTGATGCGTCGGGAAGCCTGTTTCGCTGAAACAGAGCCCAAACCGAGGCAAAAGTTGTAAGTCCTTGCCAATACCCCCCTTTGCAACTCTGGAAATTTCTTTGCTGAGCTCCGCAAGGAAATTTCCGCTCTGGAAAAAGTCGTGCTGAGCTCTGCAAGGCTTTTTCCGGTCTGAAAACAGGGCAGTGGCGCTTTCTCTGCCATGGAAATCGATCGGTTTTGCGGGCTACTGATAGTCCATCGATAAGCCTGCGTAACCACTTGTCTTGTAGGTTCGTCCTGTTCATCGTTAACCAATGTTGAATTTCCGAGCCTTATTCGTCGCGTTGCTGATGGGGTTTACGCCGACCCTCCTCCGGGCGGCGGAACGTCCGAATATTGTTTTCATTTTAACCGACGATATGGGGTTCTCGGACGCCCATTGTTACGGTGGAGATTTCGTCCCTACACCCAACATCGATCGATTGGCGAAAGAAGGCACTCGCTTCACCCAATATTATTCATCGTCGCCAGTCTGTTCGCCGTCACGCGCGGGATTTCTTACTGGCATGTATCCCGCACGCTCGCGGATCACTAGTTTCCTCCAAACGCGCGCGGGCAATCGGGATTGTGAACAGGCCGATTTTCTCGATCCGAAAGCACCCTCGATTGCGCGGACGTTGCAGGGCGCCGGCTATGCGACAGCCCATATTGGGAAATGGCACATGGGCGGCGGACGGGATGTGACCAATGCACCTCCCTTTTCGGCTTACGGCTTTGATGAACATTGCAGCACTTGGGAAAGTCCAGAGCCGGATCCAGAGATTACCGCGACGAATTGGATCTGGTCCTCGCAAGACAATGTGAAGCGCTGGGATCGCACCGGGTACTTCGTTAATAAAACACTCAACTTTTTGAGCCGCCACAAAGGCCGGCCCTGTTACGTGAACTTGTGGCCGGATGACGTCCATACGCCATGGGTTCCGAATGGGGCGGAGGCAAAGAAGTTTAAAGAAGACGACGAAGCGGATCCGAAATTCCGTTTGGTGCTCAAAGAATACGATCGGCAGATTGGTCGTTTACTGGACGGTTTGAAGGAGCTTGGAATGGAGACAAATACGATCGTGATTTTCACGAGCGATAACGGTCCTTTGCCGACACTCGATGGCAAACGCGCCGCTGGCTTGCGCGGAAGCAAGGTTAGTCTTTACGAAGGAGGCATCCGGATGCCTTTCATCATTCGTTGGCCGGGACATGTTCCGGTCGGACGTGTCGATGAGAAATCCATTTTCAATGCGGTGGATTTATTTCCGACATTTTGTGCGCTCAGTGGAACTGCTCTGCCGCCTCACGCGAAGTTTGATGGCAACGATGTCAGTGGATTGTTTGAAGGTAAAACGGCGTCGCACACTGGCGCGATGCTCTGGGAGTATGGACGCAACAATACCGGTTTTCATTTTCCGAAAGGGTTCGATCGCAGTCCCAATCTCGCCATTCGTGATGGCGATTGGAAATGTCTCGTCAATGCCGACGGAACAGAGCTGCAACTTTACAATCTGGTGAGTGACAAGGGTGAAAAGAAAAACGTGGCGGAAAAAAATCCGGCCGTCGTGAATCGTTTGAAAGAACAAGCGTTGGCCTGGCGCAAAACACTCCCTTAAAATGATTTCTTCGATTTCGCGCAAGTTGACGCTGATTGTTGCTGGAGCCTGGTTGCTCGCCGTCTCCCTCCACTCTGCGCCGAAACCGAATCTGGTGCTCTTTGTCGCCGACGATCATACCGCCGCCGATTGCGGGGTTTATGGTAATCAGGAAGTTCGCACCCCGAATATCGATCGACTCGCGCGCGATGGGATGTTGTTTCGACGCGCCTTTGCCGCATCGCCTACCTGTATGCCTTCACGTGCGGCGCTGCTTACCGGCTTGATGCCGATTCGCAATGGTGCCCACGCCAATAATCTGCAAACTGAATCGCAATGCCGCGAAGGGATTCGTTCGCTCCCACATTATTTAAAGGAATTGGGTTATCGTGTCGCCCAGGCAGGCAAAACGCATTTTGCGCCGAAGTCCGTCTTTCCATTCGAGCGCGTGGCGAACTCTGAAGTGCCGGAGCCCGGCTTTGAGAACAATCGCATGCTCCGCATGGATTTGAATGTCGAGGCTGTCGATCAATGGCTGGGAACCGTCACGAACGGGCAACCGTTTTGCCTCGTGGTCTGCGATCATAGTCCGCACGTGATCTGGTCAGATAAAGCGGATTACGATCCCAACGCTATTACCGTACCGCCGAATCATATTGATACCCCTGACACGCGGAAGGCGCGGGCGCGTTACTACGGTGAAGTGACGAAAATGGACGCGAACCTCGGGAAAGTTCTGGCCAGCGTCGAAAAACATGGCTTCGCGGAAAACACTGTTTTCGTCTACACGAGTGACCAGGGGGCGCAATGGCCATTCAGCAAATGGAACCTCTACGATAGCGGCATTCATGTGCCGTTCATTGTGCGTTGGCCGGGAGAAACTAAATCGGCCTCGACCACTGACGCGATGATTTCGTTGGTCGATGTGTTGCCGACCTTCATGGAAATCGCGGGCGGCAAACCATCCGGAAATTTAGACGGACGCAGCTTCGCCTCTGTGCTGATAGGTAAAACCAATTCCCATCGCGACGAGATTTTCGCGACGCATTCGCAGGATGGTTCCATGAATCTCTGCCCGATGCGTTGCGTGCGCACGGCGCGTTACAAATACATTTTGAATTTGTCGCCGCAAAACGAATACACCACCCACATCGACAAGGCCCGGGACCACGACGGCGGACGCGAATACTGGCCGAGTTGGGAAGCCACCGCGAAAAGCGATCCCCGCGCCGCAGCAACGGTGAAACGTTATCACTGGCGTCCACGCGAAGAACTTTACGATGTGATATTGGATCCATTTGAAGTCCATAACCTCGCCGAGGACCCGGCGTATGCGGATGTTAAACGCGATCTGGAAGCGCGTCTCGTGACTTGGCGGAAAGGGCAGGGGGACAACAAGACGGGACCGGAACCGGTGCCGGCAGGCAATAAAGAAATCAAATGAAGAAGCTCCTGATTCTCGCTGCCGGTTTGCTGTTCGGTTTCGGCTTCACAACTCTTGCAAAGGAAAAGCCGAACATACTTCTCATCCTCGCCGACGATCTTGGTTGGTCTGACATTGGCTGCTACGGCAGCGAAATTAAAACGCCGAATATCGACACGCTTGCGAAAGGCGGGGTGCGCTTTACGCAGTTCTACAATTCAGCCCGATGCTGTCCGTCCCGCGCCTCCTTACTCACCGGTTTGCATCCGCACCAGGCGGGCGTGCCCGATATGCGGGGGCCGCTGAACGAACGCTGTGCCACGATTCCCGAAGTGCTGAAGCCCGCGGGTTATCGCTGCTACATGGTCGGTAAATGGCACCTGGGCAATGTGGTGAACCCGGTCGTGCGCGGGTTTGATGAATTCTACGGCATGCTCGGTGGCTTTAATTCTTTTTGGCAGGAGAAGCCGTATTACAGCCGTTTGCCGGAAGGACGTTCCAAGCGCAATTATGCGACGAATGGTTTCTATTCGACGGACGTGTTCGCCGACTACGCGCTCGATTTCATCAACGAGGGACAAGCGCAAAAGAAACCGTGGTTTCTTTACCTCGCCTTCAACGCAGCACACTTTCCGCTGCACGCGTACGAAGAGGACATCGCGAAATACGAAGGAACGTATCAACAAGGCTGGGATAAGATTCGCGAGCAACGTCTGGTCCGGCAGAAGCAACTTGGTCTGGTCCCGAAGGATTTGCAGCTGACTCCACGAAGCAACATTCCGGTGAACAAGTTCAATCAGGAAACTGGTTGGGCGGATAAAGACAATCCTGCGTGGGATGCATTGCCGGAGGATCGACGAAAAGATTTGGCGCGTCGCATGGCCGTTTACGCAGCGATGGTGGATCGCATGGATCGTGCGATTGGCCGTGTGCGCGAACATTTGAAACGAACCGGCCAATTGGAAAACACGGCGATCTTCTTTCTCAGTGACAACGGTGCGTGTGCCGAATGGGATCCTTATGGATTCGATGTCAGTTCGAGCGCGACAAACATTCTGCATCGTGGCGATGATTTAAAGAACGTTGGCGGTCCAGGGAGTTACGTGAGTTACGGCAGCGGTTGGGCGAACGCCTGCAATACACCGTGGCGCCTTTACAAACATTATGGACACGAGGGTGGTATTTCGACTCCTTGCATTATGAATTGGCCCGCGGGAATGAAGGGCAAAGGCGAACTCGTGACGCGTCCGTCGTATCTACCGGATATCATGGCGACTTGCGTTGAACTCGCCGGCGCGGTTTATCCGAAGGAACTCAAGGGTCACGAAATTCTTCCATGCGAAGGAGACAGTCTCGTGCCCGTGCTAAAAGGTAAGACTGCCAAGTCGCGTCCGATCTTTATGGAACACGAAGGTAATCGCGCGGTGCGCGATGGGAAGTGGAAGCTGGTCGCCCTGGATCACAAGTCCTGGGAGCTCTACGACATGGAAAAGGATCGCACGGAAATGAATGATCTCGCGGCTAAGTTGCCAAACAAAGTGAAAGAACTCAGTAATGATTGGGAGGCGTGGGCCAAACGAGCCAACGTAACTTCTACCTCCGGCACAAAAAAATAATTCTGAACGAACCTATGAACATCAAACAAACTCTTCTATTGCTTTGCGCCGTTACAATCGGCGCCACGCTGCACGCCGCTGAAAAGCCGGACATTGTGTTCATCCTCGCCGATGACCTCGGCTACAACGACGTCGGGTTCGCCGGCGGGAAAGAAATCAAGACGCCGAACCTCGATAAACTTGCAGCCGGCGGCACGGTGTTGAAACAATTTTATGTCCAACCGGTTTGTTCGCCGACGCGTGCCTCGTTGATGACCGGGCGTTATCCGATGCGTTATGGCCTGCAGGTTGGTGTGATTCGCCCGTGGGCAAATTACGGGCTGCCGCTCGAAGAGCAAATGTTGCCTGATGCGCTCCGCAGTGCTGGCTATAGCACCACGATTCTCGGCAAATGGCATCTTGGCAGTTTCGATAAGGCATATGCGCCGACCAATCGCGGCTTCGAACACCATTATGGCCATCTCTTTGGCGCGATTGATTACTTTACGCATGAACGCGACGGCAAACTGGATTGGTATCGTGACGGTGAAGTGCTAAAGGAAAAAGGTTATTCAACGCATCTGATCGCAAGCGAAGCAGAGCGCGTGATCAAAGCGCAGCCGAAGAATAAGCCGCTCTTTCTTTACGTTCCCTTCAATGCCGTTCACGCGCCGCACGAAGTGCCAGAGAGCTATAAAGAACCTTACAAAAATCTGCCCGAGCCACGGCGCACCTACGCGGGCATGCTCGCGGCATTGGATGAAGGGGTTGGTAAAATCGTCGCGGCGATTGATTCGACAGGCCGCCGCAAAAATACTCTGTTCATTTTTAGCAGCGACAACGGGGGTCCCGCGCCCGGAAAAGTCACCGACAACACTCCATTCCGAGCGGGGAAGGGGACTCTCTATGAAGGTGGTGTGCGCGTCTGTGCATTCGTCGCGTGGGACGGCCACATCAAAGCGGGGACCAGCGTGAATGAACCACTGCACATGGTGGATTGGTATCCGACGTTGTCCAAACTAACGCATGCTTCAGTGAAACAGAAACTCCCGCTTGACGGCCTCGATGCCTGGCCGACGATCGCAAAGGGAAAACGCTCGCCGCATGACGCGATCCTGTTTAATTCCACGCCTTACAACGGAGCGATTCGTATTGGTGATTGGAAACTGGTGCTCGCAGGAAATCATTCTGAAGTGGACGGCGAAGCGCCTGATGCCAAAGTCGGCAAGAAAGCGGGATCGAAGAGAATGAAGGCCGACTTACTCGAATTGTTTAATCTCCGCGACGATCCGAGTGAGACAAAGAACCTGGCGGACGCAAATCCGGGCAAGGTGAAAGAACTGCGTGAACGTTATGAAGTCTTGGCCAAGCAGGCGGCCACGCCGAAAAATTTGAAGGAGTGACGTGGTCTGGAATGGCGCTCGCGCTTATGGTTTGGTCGCCTTCGAATCAGTCGACAACGCTTCAGGCGTGATTGTCAAAGTCACGCGCGCATGTTGAATGGGACCATTCAAGGCGATGCCCAACCGCATCGCTTTGGTTGCCGTTGGCACATCCGCCTGAAGTTGTTTAGTATGAATATCGAAAGGAACTCCACCCGTATCGATCTTCACACGCACGGCTCCGGTAGCTTCCGTGAAAAGAATCTCGGTGGGTGAGATTCTCTGCCACTTGCCCCACGTCACGAGCGCGGTCGCGAATGATTCTGGTTTCGTTAATTCTACCTCGTCGATAACCGTCAGTGACGGTGCGTCCCCGCGTTTAAACCTAAACGTTCGCTCCAACTTCTTGAGGCTCGGAACCGCGTAAGCTGAGCTCAGGTCCAGGGCCAGCGTGTCGCTGTTTTCCGTGAATTCCT
>JAQGOU010000520.1 GCA_028293445.1 Verrucomicrobiales bacterium
TCGAGCACCACGGTCTCGATCGACGTGTTGAAAGCGGATAGTTTGATCACATGGAGTGCCCCTTCTGCCATCACTTACGGAACGGCTTTGAGTAGCACGCAGTTGAATGCATCGAAGTCGGTGCCTGGAATCTTGGCTTACACGCCGGCTGCCGGAACCGTTTTGGATTCTGGAGCAAATCAAACGCTGTCCGTTACCCTGACGCCTGACAACACGAACTACAATGGAACGAGCACGACGGTTTCGATCGACGTGTTGAAAGCTGATAGCTCGATCACCTGGAGCGCACCTTCTGCCATCACCTACGGTTCGGCGTTGACGACGAACGAGCTCAATGCGGTTGCTTCAATCCCTGGAACCTTGGTTTATAGCCCGACAAACGGAACTGTCTTGAATGCCGGAACGAACCAGACCTTGTCCGTAAGCTTCACGCCAGCCGACACGAATAACTACACGGGTGCGAATGCGAACGTGCTCATCAATGTTAACCTCGCTAATATGACTGTATCCGTCAGCAATGCCAGCCGTCCGTTCGGCCTGAACAATCCTCCATTCTCTGGATTAACCACTGGGTTGCGGACCGGTGACAGTATCACGGTGACCTACGCTAGCGCCGCGACCTCCTCGTCGCCGGTTGGAACTTACCCGATCCTGCCGATCCTGAGTGACGTTAGTGGCCGTCTCGCGAATTACGTCGTTACGACCAATGCCGGAACATTAACCATTACCAAAGCGCTGGTATCCATGACGATCGCAGGCGATCACAATCCAGTCCTGTTGGCTCAATCAGTAAAGGTCACCTCTACCGTCACGAGTGCCCTGAATCCGAAGCCCACAGGTACGGTTCAATTCTCGGTCGATACTGTGAATGTTGGCGCGGCGGTTCCGATCGTGTCAGGTGTAGCCAGCATTGACCTGGTTCTGACCAACGCAGGTGCTCACGTAATTCGTGGTGCCTACCTCGGAGACATAAACTATACGACCACGAACCGGCCTGTTATTCTTCAGGTGAATGCGCCAAACGAAGGGCGACTGGTGTTGATCCCTCAAAATGACGGGACGCAAATGATTCGTTTCCTGGGTGATGGAGTCTCTGATTACGTCATTGAGTCCAGCTCAGACCTGGTAAGTTGGACCTATTTAGGGAACACAACCCTGGCCTTGGACGGCCTGTATGAACTGACCGATGGTGCAGCCCCCAGCGCTCCAATCCGGTTCTATCGGGCAGTTAAATTCTAAGCGATCCTCGACTGTGGCTCGTGTGTCCGCAAGGGCACACGAGCGGAGGACAAGCGCGGCATTTTCCTTGGTTCATAATGGCACATGCAATTTCGAAATACATAAACCGTTTAGATTAAAGGCTCTATCGTGCGGTAGCCCAACAACTTAATCATCGCTCAATTCGTCTTTCGGGTGCTTTGACCTCCGGTAACAGGAGGCCAGGGCATCCGTATTTTCTCCTCCCAAATTTGAGAATTTTTCCTCGACATAGATAAGGGATTTTCCCATAGTCCCCAACGCTTGGTCCTGCTAGAGGCGTTTTTGTCCCAGGAACAGTTCAGTATTCTCAATTATGAAAATTAAAGTTGGATTCGCGGTAATCGCGTCGGTTCTTATCTCAACCCTTAGCGGCTCGGCGGCCAGCGGAATAAGTATTACCGGCGCAACCGGCGGATCAAATATTTCGGCCGATAAAGCCGCCAATGCTGCCTCGCCGGCATGGACAACTTTAACCGGTGGAATTACCATCGACGAAGGCACTGGGAATTCGAAGCAAGGCTTTATCGGTGGCGGACTTAACGCAACTTTGATTTTGAAGGCGCCTACCGGTTTTGAATTCGACACCGCGGCACCCGCTCCGAACATCACGATTGTTAACGCGCCGACCGATCTTTCGGCCCCCTCTGTGACAGTTGCGAGTGGTTCCGTGACCATTAAAGTCAACGTCAACGGTGCTGCACGAAACGACACGATCACGATTGGTAACACGACAGGTCTGAGAGTTCGCCCGATTTCTGGAAATGTTTTGACCAACGGCATCATCTATCGCCCCACCACGGGCGGCGGCACGATGACATTGAACAGCCTCGCTACCAGTTCCAGTGGGAATGGTGCCGGTGCGGATAGCTTCGGGACTCTTTCAATGGTAGTGGGAAATGCGACGCAGCTCGTCTTTACTCAGCAACCTGCGGGAGCGAATGTGGGAGCTAATTTTGCTACCCAGCCAATTATTCGCACGCGCGATCAATTTGGAAATAACTCCACAACCGGCCTGACCGGAACGGTGAATGTTACAACCGCCTTGGCTGCAGGATCTGGCCCGCTGACCGGAACAACGGTCAGAACGCTCGTGGGTGGAGTGATCACTCATACGGACTTGCGCATCGGTTCTGCGGGATCCGATAAACAGTTGAGTGCCAGCTTCGGGGCCCTGACGAACGGCTTGAGCAGTGTCTTCACCGTCGGCAAAGGCAGTCAGACCATCACGTTTCCAGCGATTGCGAATCACACGTTCGGTGACGCATCGTTTGGGATTAGCTTTAGCGCTTCATCCGGTTTAGCAGTGACTCTCGATGTGTCGGGACCCGCCTCGGTCACTGGAACAAACGTGACAATCACCGGCGCAGGTTTGGTGACAATTACAGCTTCACAAGCAGGAGATGCAAACTGGAATGCCGCTGCCGATGTGGTGAGGAGTTTCACCGTGGCTAAAGCGACTCCTACCGTGACGTGGAATAACCCTTCGGACATTGTTTACGGAACGGCTTTGGACGGAACGCAGTTGAACGCTTCCGGTTCGGTGCCGGGTGCGGTCGATTATACCCCTGCGGCAACGACCGTTCTCAATGCGGGAAATAATCAGGTGTTGTCCGGGTTGTTCATCCCGACCGATACTGCTAACTATTCGAATGTCACAAAGACCGTTTTGATCAATGTTGCCAAGGCAGATCAGACGATCACGTTTGGTGCCTTGTCGGACAAGGTAAGCACCGACGTTCCATTTACCGTTAGTGCGACGAATTCTTCACCGCTGCCAGTTACCTTTAGCATCTTTACTGGTCCAGCCACCATCTCAATCGATACGGTTACGCTTACTGGAACACTTGGGCCGGTGACCGTGCGTGCTTCACAGGCCGGGAATACAAACTACAACGCTGCTGTCGATGTGGATCAAACGTTCAATGTTAATAGTGGCACGCCGACGATTACGTGGAATACGCCGTCCGATCTTCCTTACAACACCGCGCTGAGCACAAATCAACTGAATGCCACGGCGAATGTCCCGGGCGCGTTTGCTTATACGCCGGATGTTGGAACGTTCCCGCTGCTCGGCACGAACGAATTATCCGTTACGTTTACTCCAACGGACACGGTAAGTTATGCCACGGTCACCACGAATGTTTTTCTGATTGTCGTCAAAGCCACGCCTTCGATCACGTGGGCTAACCCGGCGGACATCACATTCGGTGCTGTGTTGACTACAAACGAACTGAATGCGACGGCGAATGTGCCCGGAGTCTTCACTTACACGCCTGCGGAAGGATTTCCTTTGGATTCTGGAGCGGCGCAGACGTTGAGCGTGAGCTTTGTTCCTGAGGACACCACGAATTACAACAACACGAGTGCGACCGCGTCGATCAATGTCTTGAAAGCAAGTTCAGGGCTGAGCTGGAGTGCGCCTTCGGATATTGTTTACGGAACGCTGTTAAGCAGCACCCAGTTGAACGCCAGCGCGACTGTCGCTGGTGCGTTTACCTACACGCCTGACACGAATGCGTCGTTGACGGCTGGAAGTCAGAATCTTTCGGTGAGCTTTGTCCCGGACAATACGAATTATGCGGCGGCAACGGCGAACGTTTCTCTTACCGTGTTGAAGGCTTCCACGACAATTTCCTGGGGCAATCCAGCGGACATTACGTATGGAACGGCGCTCTCGGGAGTGCAACTGAATGCGAACGGATCGATTCCTGGAACGATGGTTTATACTCCGGCGGCCCCGACGGTTTTGGATGCGGGCACGAATACGCTTTCCGCGACGTTCACGCCGACTGATTCGGCCAACTACGATGGAACCAATGCAACGGTTTCGATCGTGGTCAACAAAGCGACGCCGGTCCTGACCTGGAATAATCCCGGTGATATTACCTATGGAACGTTGTTGAGCAGCACGCAATTGAACGCGAGCGCTGATATCATCGGTGGAACCTTCACTTACAATCCAACGAACGACACCTTGCTCGGCGTTGGCGACGGACAGGTTTTGTCAGTCGATTACGTCCCGGCAAATACGAACAATTACAATAGCGCAAGCAAGACAGCCTTGATCAATGTGGTGAAAGCCACGCCTTCGATCACGTGGGCAAATCCTGCGAACATCACCTACGGTGCCGTTCTGACCACCAATGAACTCAATGCGACTGCCAACGTGTCGGGAACCTTCACTTACACGCCTGCCCTCGGAGTGCCACTCAATGCGGGCGCTGGTCAAACCTTGAGCGTAAGCTTCGTTCCAGATGATACGGCGAATTACACAAACACGACGGCGACGGCATCGATCACAGTGTTGAAAGCAACCCCGACGATCACATGGAATACACCAGCTGGAATCACATACGGAACTCCGATCAACGGCACCCAACTGAACGCATCCGCTGGCGCTGTGCTTGGCACAATGACCTATAGCCCGACCAATGGAGCGATTCTAAACGCAGGGAATCCAACTTTGAACGCGAGCTTCGTGCCGGATGATACGACGAATTACAACAACGCTAACGGCAGTGTCGTAATCAATGTTGCGAAGGCACCGGTAACGATCACCTGGAACAATCCAGCTGACATCAACTACGGCACGCCATTAAGCGTAACGCAGTTAAATGCGAGTGCGCCCGTGGCTGGAGCCTTCGTTTATTCTCCAACATTCACAACGGTCGTTGCCGCAGGTAGTCCCCAGACTCTCTCTGTGACCTTCACGCCGAGTTCCGCGAATTACAGCAATGCGACCGCGACGGCGAGCATCAACGTTTTGAAAGTCCCGTTGACGATCAAAGCTAACGACGCCACTCGTCTGGTGGGTGCCTCCAACCCGTCGTTCACGGCGACTTACACCGGCTTTGTTGCCGGCAATACGGCTGCCAGCCTGACGACGCCGGTCACGTTCACGACACCGGCGGATAATCTTAGCCCTGCGGGTTTTTATGGAATTGTTCCAAGCGGAGCGACCTCGGGTAACTATAACATTACGTTCGTCGACGGTACCTTGACGGTTTCTCCGACGAGCACAATCGTTAGCACCACGACCGGTGGCCTTTGGAGTGCAGTCGGCACCTGGGTTGGTGGAATTGTCCCCGGCCCTGCAGATAACGCTGTAATCGCAGCAGGCGCCACAGTCTCCGTAGACATCGCTGCCGAATGCTTCTCGTTGATACTCAGCAATACTGCTAGCGCGGTTCCTGCCCTGACTATTCAAGCAGCCAAATCGTTGATGGTTGGCGGGGGGGCCGGCCTCGTTACGATCGGCCAAAATGTCACGCCGAATAATGGCATGTTAAACAATGTCCTTACCGTATCCGGGGCGTTGAACTGCGGTAATGTCAACATGGTGGCGCGTCGCGTGTCTAACAACGACAAGATTCATGCCTTCCTGCGCTTGAACAATGCAGCTGCAGTGGTGACTGTGACCAATAATGTCACTCTGGATCGTAATACTACTGCGGCTGCTTTGCTGGCGCAGGTTGAATTGACGGCAGCCGGAACATTCAAAATCGGCGGTGGATTCGTTCAAGTGAATCAGGGTGGATCACTGACGGCCACAGCCGGCACGGTTGAGTACTATGCAACGGGCAATCAAACCATTTTTCCAGCCAGCTACGTTAATCTCGTTTTGTCCGGGGCTGGCGTGAAGACGGGATCGGCTGGAGTGAATATTGCCGCGACTGGCACGCTCACCTTGAAGGACACGGTTTCCTATGCTGGTGTCACGCCAACCTACGCCTCCGGCGCGACGCTGCTCTACGGACGCACAGGCGTGCAATTGACTGGCACTGAAATCCCGGCGGCTCCTCCCGCAGTCTGGAATCTTTCCGTCAGCAACGCAGCCGGTGTCACGTTGTCCCAATCGGCCAGTGTTCCTGGAACATTGCGCCTGATTGCTGGTAATTTGAACACAGGTGCAAATACTTTGACGGCTAACGGCACGACGGTGCGGACGGCTGGTTACGTGGTTGGCAATCTGAAGAAGAGCTTCGCGATCGGCGCAGGAGTGGCACGCACGTTTGAAGTCGGTTCCACTGCTTACAATCCTGTTGCGATCACGATCGCGAACGTCTCCGTCGCAGGCAGTTTGACCGTTGCGGCAAACGCAGGCGACAGCAGCGTGATTGGCACCTCTATCCTGGATGCGAGTAAATCAGTGAACGCCAACTGGAACATTAATAAGGATGGCACGCTTGCTTTGAGCACCTACGGCGTGACCTTCAACTACACGGCAGGCGATCTCGATGGTGGCGCTGATTCCAGCTTGTTGATCCTCGGCGATTACTCTTCCGGAAGCTGGTCGTATCCTGCAGTGGCTACACGCACGGCAACGAGCCTGCAAGCGAACGGATTGACCGGATTCAGCACCTTCCAATTAGCTGAAAATGGTAGCAAGACCGTTTCCACCATTAGCTGGACCCCGCCGGGTGCGATCACTTACGGCACTGCTTTGGACGGAACACAATTGAACGCCAGCCCGAGCACGGCCGGCATCGTAACCTATTCTCCCGCGAGCACCACGGTATTGGATGCAGGAAACGGCCAGATATTGACTGCATCCTTTGTTCCGGCTGATCCCGCAAACTACACGGCGGCCACCAATACGGTTGGCATCGACGTCGATAAAGCGAACTTGAGTGTAACGGCTGACAGCTTCGTGCGCTTCTTCGGTGAAGCAAACCCAACGTTCACTGGAGTATTAAGTGGTGTGGTTAATAGCGATAACATCACGGCGACTTATTTGTGCTCGGCCACGCAAGGCACTGCCCCTGGTGTCTATACAATCACGGCGGGCTTGAATCCATCCGCGCGCCTCGTGAATTACAATGTGTCGAGCACCGACGGCAGTTTGACGATCAATGAATTGCCAATTCTGAACATCAGCGGCAATTACACTCTCCAAGTGACTGGCCCTACGAACGTGACCTACACGATCCAAGCCACGGAAACGTTAGATTCCGGATGGCAGACTATCGGCACGACGACCCTCAATGGTGGCGTGCAGGAATTCCAGGACGTTGCTCCGACAAACGCCTTGCGGTTCTACCGCATCGCGCAGTAATCGTTTTTAATCTCGCAAGCCAGCGGAGGTGAAAACTTCCGCTGGCTTTTTGTTGCTACGATCAGCGGATGTTGTGTGAGAGCGGTCGCCAAAAGGCAGGCGCTGGTTCCCAACTCCAAACTGGTAAGGAAATTTGATTAGGCAAACAGGCCCCGACGTCTAGCAAATGCTATAAAGGGGAATTTCCCTCGACAGGCATCAGGGATACGCTCAAAGTCTGGGCAGTTATTCGCCTATGAAGAATTTATCTTGTCTCGCCATTATATCAGTCGGGTTTGCTGTCAACCTTTCAGCAGCCACCGTTACCCCGGCGACCGGCGGAAACATTTCTGCCGATAAATCTGCAAATTCGCCCAACGCGGCCTGGACGACCCTGGGAACTATTACCCTTACGGAAGTTTCCAACGGGGATTTGGCGGCTGGGACCAATAAGACGTTGATCGTTAAGGTGCCGACCGGATTTCAATTCAACAGCGCGGCTGCTCCAGCAATTGCCTTTACGACCAAGAAGGATATTTCCGCCGCCACCATTGGAATCACGAGTAATACCATTACGGCAACGATTACCGTAAAGGGCGTGGCGAACCAAGATTCGCTGACGATTAAATCCGTTCAGATCCGCCCCTTGGTTGGAACTCCACTGGCTGCCCCTGGTAACATCTACCGCCCGACCTCGACTAATGGCGGAACCGCTACAATCGCTGGCATTACTGCCACCGCCAATACGGATGGTTCTGGCGGCACAAGTTTCTGTGCCCTAACCGAAATCGGGGGAACACCCCGCAAACTAGCCTTTGCAACCAACCCGGCAGGTGCTGTATTGGCAACCGTCTTCACGACGCAGCCTGTTATTCGCACGCAGGACCAGTTTGGAAATTATTCCACGAACGGACTCGCCGCAACGGTGACGGTGGTCACGAGCTTGAATACCGGGACGGGTCCTTTGCTCGGAACACGCACCAATAACATCGGCACCGCCGGCGCCAAGGGAACGCTCACGCACACGAATCTGCAAATCACGACCGTCGCGGGAACCAACTATCAATTGAAAGCCGTTGCGACTGGTTTTACGAATGGCTTGAGCGCGATGTTTGCCGTGACGAAGAAAACGCCTTCGATTACCTGGAGCAATCCCGTTGCGATTACTTACGGAACCGCCTTGAGTTCCCTGCAGCTCAATGCGACCAGTTCTGTTGCTGGTGCGTTTACCTATTCCCCTGTGTCCGGAACCGTTCTGAATGCCGGGACCAACCAAACATTGTCGGTGAATTTCGTTCCCACCGACACGACGAATTACGTCACGAACGCCGCCTCGGTCGCGATCAACGTCACGAAACCCACTTTATCGGTCGTCGTGAGCAATGCGACACGCCCTTACGGTTTGGCGAATCCCACTTTCACGGGGAGTATTTCTGGAAAGGTGAATAGTGATAACATCACCGCCACCTATGGCTGCGCCGCCACTGCCACCAATGCCGCGGGAACTTATCCAATCGTGCCGACGCTCGCCGACCCGGGGAGTCGCCTGGGGAATTACGTCCTCAGCGTGACGAACGGCACGCTTGTGATTCAACCTCCTGCCATTCCAACCGTCACTGCCCAGAGGCTCACAAATAAGCACGTCCTGATTCAATTGTCCGGCGCAACCAATCCTGTTTACACCATTCAAGCGGCGAACGCGTTGGGCGCGGCCTGGACGAACATCGGTGATGCTCTCATGATCAGCAACAAACTCACGCTGGACGATACAAATGCTGTGACGCGTTCAAATCGTTTTTATCGCGCGATCGTTAAATAGAATCTCACGTCCGTTTTGGGATTCATGACCGCACCGGTCATGAATCCAGTTTCTCTCCAAAACTTCCGCTGGTTTTTCGCGGACGTTTTGCCTAATTTCACCGCTCGCTTGACGCCAATCCAAGGTTCCAAGTTTAAAGTTGAATTGCCCTCAGTCGCACACCAACTTTGAACTTTGAACCTTAAACATTGAACTCGGAAAAAATGACCAGCGCCCAAATCCGCCAATCGTTCCTCGATTTCTTCAAATCGAAGGGACACACGATCGTGCCTTCATCGAGTCTCATGCCCGATTCTCCGGGATTGTTGTTTACGAATGCCGGCATGAACCAGTTCGTCCCGATCTTCCTCAACGAACGCAAGCCAGACGTGAGCAAATGGTCTGGCGTCATTCCCGGCAGCGACACGCGCGCCGCTGACACCCAGAAGTGCATCCGCGCCGGTGGCAAACACAACGATCTCGACGACGTTGGGCTCGATACCTATCACCACACTTTTTTCGAGATGCTTGGCAATTGGAGCTTCGGGGATTATTTCAAAAAAGAAGCGATCGAGTGGGCGTGGGAGTTAGTCGTGGGTATCTGGAAGTTTCCACCGCAACGGATTTACGCGACCGTCTATAATCCTGATAAATCCGAGAACGATCCGAGCGAATTCGATCAGGAAGCGTGGAATTTTTGGGCGGAGAAATTCCGCTCTGTCGGGTTGGATCCCGCTGTCCACATTGTCAATGGGAACAAGAAAGACAACTTCTGGATGATGGGTGAAACCGGCCCGTGCGGTCCGTGTTCCGAACTTCATGTCGATCTCACGCCGAACGGCGACACGAAAGGTGCGCTGGTTAATAAAGGAAGCGCGCAGTGCATTGAGATTTGGAATCTCGTGTTCATTCAATTCACGGCAAATCCGGATGGCACCTTTTCTCCATTGCCCGCGAAACACGTCGATACCGGCATGGGATTCGAACGCGTGACCGGCATCATTCAAAACACAAAGAATTTTACTGATTTCAGTAAGATAATCTCCAATTACGAAACGGATATTTTCCGTCCGATTTTTGATGCCGTCGGAAAACTAAGCGGTAAAGAATACGGTGGAACTATCCCGACCGGAACGCGCACTGTTAAAGAAGGCGACAAAGAAAAACAAGTTCCGGCAGCTGCTAGTGATGCGGAAGCCCGAGACATCGCTTTCCGCGTTATCGCTGACCACATCAGAACACTGAGCTTTGCGATCGCAGACGGTATTTCTCCAGGCAACAACGAACGCAATTATGTTTTACGCCGTATTTTGAGACGCGCTGTGCGTTACGGTCGTACGCTCGGTTTTCACGAACCGTTCTTCTACAAGCTTGTCGATGTCGTCGCAGAAAAATTTGGTCACGTGTTTCCAGAACTTCGTGAGAAGCACCATAATGTCGAAGACATCATCAAAGCAGAGGAAGAGTCGTTCAACAAAACCTTGGATAGAGGAATCGACCTGTTTAACGACGAGGCAAAAAGTCTTTCTGGCAAAAGCTTCTCGGGGGATTTTGCTTTCAAGCTTTATGATACATACGGTTTTCCGCTCGATTTGACCGAACTAATGGCGCGAGAACGTAGTCTTTCTGTCGATGTTGCGGGTTTCAAGGCGTTGATGGAGGAACAGAAATCTCGCGCCCGTGCGGCGCAGAAGAAAGAAATCGTTTCCGTTTCCAACATCGATACATCACGTCCGACGCAATTCGTCGGCTACGATTCTCTGCAAACATCCGCGAAGGTTCTCGAGGTCGTTGATCTCAAAGGTAAGTTCGCAGCCATCTTAGATGTCTCGACGCTCTATGCGGAAATGGGCGGTCAGGTGGGTGATACCGGTGAATTGATTCTCGGTGGCCAACTCTGGCGGATCAATAACACACAAAAGGTTGGCAATACCTGGCTTCATGTTCTCGCTGAGGAACCGTCGACGCTCGTGCCGGGAATGGAAGTTCAACTCGCGGTCGACGTCAATCGTCGTAACGCCATCCAACGCCATCATACCGTTACGCATCTGTTGCATTGGGCGTTGCACGAAGTTGCGAGCAAAGAAGCGTCACAAAAAGGTTCGTTCGTCGGACCGGATAAACTCACGTTCGATTTCAACAGCGCTCCGCTCACGAGGGAGCAGATCGCGGATATCGAGAAACTCGTCAACGAACGGATTCTCGAGAATGCCACCGTGAGCTGGACCGAAGTGCCTTATGTCGACATCAAAGGTCGCAAAGAGGTGATGCAGTTCTTCGGTGAAAAGTACGGCGACAAAGTTCGTGTCGTGCAGATTGGCGGCAGAGCAGGGGAGTTCAACGGTTATTCGATGGAACTCTGCGGCGGCACTCACACGCGTGCCACAGGTGAGATCGGTTTGTTCCGCATCGTCGGTGAGAATGCCATTGCGGCCGGGGTGCGTCGTATCGAAGCCGTCGCTGGTTTGCAGGCTTACGAAAAAACTAATCTCGAACGCGAACTCATCGTGAGCGTCGCGGGCAAAATCAATTCGCCGATTGCGGAAGTTGAAAAGAAAATTGAATCCCTCCTCGCGCAACAGAAGGAACTGGAGCGGCAACTCAAAGTCGCTCAACAGAAGCAAGCTGCTGGACGAGCCAAGGAACTGATTGCGTCTGCGCAAACCATCAATTCCATTCCTGCCATCATCGAAAATCTCGGCGAAGCGGATGGTGATACGGTGCAGACGGTTGCTGATGCGCTGAAAGCTCAGTTCAAAGGCGTGATTGTTCTCGGTGGCGCTGCTAACGGAGCGGTTTCATTGATCGCTGCCGTCACGGCGGATTTTACCGCCAAAGTGCAGGCAGGAAAAATCATCCAGACCATTGCGCCTATCGTGGGTGGCAAAGGCGGTGGTAAACCCGACAATGCACGCGGCGGTGGTAAAGAGGTTGCGAAACTCGACGAAGCGTTGGCGAAGGCGAAGCAACTCGTCGGCGCTTAAATCAATATGAGATTGAAGGTAGCAGGGTGGGTATTGTGTGCGTTCTGTTGCGCAGAGGAGATTGCATGGGCGCAAGTTGCCCCTGCGGCGCAGACGATTGCGAAGTCGTTCTTCGATAAACCGGACGTCGTGGAACGGAAGACCGAAAACAATCAGGTTATCTTTCACATGACCGGCTCGAAAGAGGGCAAAGATGCGGAACTCGAAGTGACGAGTGGCGGCAAGTTGCTCAACTCAGAACAAGAGATTGCGTTCGCCGAGATCCAACCACGCGTGCAGGAGCAGATCCGAAAGGTCTCCCAAAACGCCAAGTTATCCAGCATTACCAAAATCTTCGATGGCCAACAGCTCACTTACGAAATCGAAGTCGCTAAAGGCACGCAGGAGCTTTCGTTCAGTCTCACTGAACTGGGAATAATGCTCAGCTCCGAAGAGCCGATTGCGTTTGAGAAACTTTCGGCGCCTGTGCAGAAAACCATCCGCGGCGAAATCGGTCATGCCAAAATCAACCAGATCACAAAAGTAGTTGAGGACGGCGAAATCAGTTATGACATCGAAGCGAAGAAGCAGAACGGCAAGGTTCTCGAGTTGAGCGTTGATATGGATGGTGATCTGATCAGCATGGAGGTTGCATTCAATCAATTACCGAAAGCGGTGCAGGATGCCATTCGCGAAAAAACGAGCGACAGTAAAATCGAGAACATCAGCAAGAGCACCGAGGATGGGGATGTTTTTTATGACGTTGAAACAAAGAAGGGTGATCGGGAGATTGTCTTAAGCTTTGGGGACGATGGTCTGCTCAGCAGCGAGGATGAAAAAATTGCCCTGGCCGACTTGCCGGCTCCGTTGCAGGCGGTGATCCGCACGGAAGGACCTCACGATAGCCACGTCACCGAAATCTGGCGATCTAATGATGAGGATGGAACGAGTTACGACGTTGAGTTTTCAAGCATCTGGTCGGCACCGCAAATCCTTCATTTTGTCGATTCGGATCATGGCTATCATGCTCAGAAATGATGTAACTATTGCCGCGAGCGTCCGTCTAATTGATTAATCTTATGAAGAGAATCATTCTTATCCTGACATTGCTGGGGTTTGTCTTTGGTCCCTTGATGCCGCAAACCGAAGCCGCTGGCGCTAAATCAACCCAACAGCTCAAGTGGCACAAGAAGCATAAAAAGCATAAGAAACACCGCAAGCATCACAAGAAGCACCACAAAAAAGGTAAGAAAGGCAAAAAGGGCAAAGGCTCCAAGCCAGGCGTGAAGCGTACGCTGTAATATTTCCGCTCTAACGCAAAAAGCCCTGTCGTCAGACAGGGCTTTTTGTTTGTACGAATTTAAATCAAAAACGTTATGGCTGGGCCGGTGGCGGCGCAAAACCTTGTCCACCCCCCAGTTTCTTCATCATGATCTCCTGCATCATTTCCTGCATATCATCATATTTCTTGTACTCAGCCGGCGCCTCGAACTGCGCGGCATCCGGCTTGGCGAATTGAACCTTCTTAAACAGCATCGTCGTGTGCTGGCCTTGTTCTGTTTGTTCCAGCTTCACGGGGAAATTCTTCAGGTCAGTCGCATTCCAGATAGTCGCTTCGTGTTTGGTTCCTTTTTTGTCGCTGACGACGGCTTTGTTCTTCACGCAAGGATGGCCATCGATGGTTTCTTTTCCGAGTTCCGTCATTTCCATTTTGTAATCTTCTTTCGGATTTTCCGAGGCGTCAGCTTCCGGGACCGGCATTTCAAGGTAAGCTTTCATTCCGGGATAGATCATGAGCGAAACCTTTTTTGCCGGTTGTGAAATGGTGACCATACTTTCCATCCCCATGGCTTTCATCTGGGCTGCGGCGGGGGACGGTTTGTTGCCACTCTTCATTTCCGCGAGGTTCATTTCAAATCGGACCTTGCCATCGGAAAAAGCCATTTTCCCGGGTATCGAGATGGCGTTTCCTTGCGGGTCTTTGGATTGCATCTCAATGTCGGAACTAAAATTGGAGTTGTCGCCAAAGTACTTCGACATCGCACCACCGAATTGTGGTGTGGAAGGTCCCATCCCGCCGCGTTGAGCGTGGGAAGAAAGAGTGAAGGAAACAGCAAGCGCTGTGAGAATGCCCAGATATTTTTTCATAGATAAACAAGTCTGATTAACCGCAAGAGCGCATACTTCACGAAGCTTTGAATAAAATCAAATGTCTGATGGCGGAAGATGTATCGGGAATGTCCCGATCAAGAATGAACGAATCAGCGTTCGGTCGCGTCTAATCAGCAAGAATCTGCTGTGCTAGGCGCGGCGGCTTTGCTATCAAATCATTATGAAAAAATCACTCGTGTGCCTTTCCCTCGTTGCCGCTCTCGCTTTGCCGGTGTTTGCCGCTGAAAAATCTGACAAGCCCGCCGCCAAAGCAGCCTGCTGTTCAACCGAAAAGAGCGCCTGCTCCATGAAAGCTAAAGCGTCATGCCATGGAAAAGCGTCCGTGAAGCAAGCGTCCAACGTTAAAGGCGCAGAAGTCCTCAAGCAGTAATCGCCCGTTTTCTTTCTTAAGCCCTGCCACACGGTAGGGCTTTTTTATTGTGCCGTGAGCGGGCGCATCTTGACACTGCTACGGCGGACCGCGGCTGTGTAGGGGTGGGGGACCAGCCGCAGCGTGTGAAAAGAGAGAAAAGCAACGGAAGTTCAAAGCGTATTTGAAATATCAACGTGCTGCGGCTGATGACCCCACCCCTCACACAGCCGCGCTCCGTAGTGGTGTCAGGATGCGCACGGAGATCTTCCTGATGCGACCTTCGTCTTTCCAGCGTTGCCTGATTCCGTCACACTCCGTCCCATGGACTCGATACCTTCGCCTCCCAAGGCTGCGACCTTGCCGTTGCGACTGGCGCGCGAGGAGGATGTGCCGGCATTACAGACGTTGATACCGCTCTCCGTTCGCGCTTTGCAGGCAACCTATTATTCCCCGGCGCAGATGGAGGCTGCGTTAGGCGGCGTGTTCGGTGTTGATCGACAGTTGATTCGCGACGGCACGTACTTTGTCGTAGAGGAGAACGGTCACATCGTGGGCTGCGGCGGATGGAGTCGACGCCTTTCACTTTACGGAGCCGACTCTTTGAGAACTGAACCCGATCCCGAGCTTGATCCGGCACACGACGCCGCGCGCGTTCGCGCATTTTTTGTTCATCCGGCATGGGCGCGTCGAGGAATTGCGCGGAACATAATGATCGCATGTGAACAGGCAATTATCGCCGCGGGTTTTCGAACTGTCGATATCGTGGCGACATTGGCTGGCGAGCCGCTTTACGCAGCATTCGGGTACACCGTGATGAACCGTTATGAGCTGCCGATGGCGGATGGCCTGAGTTTACCGGTCGTGCGAATGACGAAGAGGCTATAACTGATTGCCAAAAGAAAGGGTGTGTTGTCCAAATCCCGGACCGCGGCTGTCCCAGCCGCAGCAGCTTAATCAGACCTAAAACGTTAGGTTAAACCGGTGCCGCGTTGACATCATTGGCCGCTGCGGCTGAGACAGCCGCGGTCCGTTACGCTTCGGTCTATCCGGAAATTACTTCTGGCTAAATCTTCGGCAGGCTGGCGGCTGCGATCGCCTGGCCGTGACGCTTGTCATGTTCGTCGGGCACATGAAACGCGATGGACCCGGCGAGTTCCGGGAATTCCGCTTTCAATACTTCTTTCGCACCTTCGATAATGACGTCGCCGCCGCGACCGCTTGTGACGCGCCCGAGAATCAGGACGTTTTTGCAATCGTAGAAGTCCGCGTAATGAACCACCGCGTAGCCGAGGTAGGTGCCGATCGTTTGATAAATTTTCAGCGCGCGAACATCGTTTTGCTCCATCGCTTTTTGGACCGCTTTTAATTTCTCGGGCAGGCCAAGCTTCGCATCCACTTCTAGGCCAGAGGCAGGGATCAGTTTGCCGACCGCCTGTTGGGAAAAATATTGCACGCCACAACCGTAATCACCGCTCCACTCGTCGCGCGCGGCATTCGGATTATAATCGACCGGCATGAATGCGAGTTCATTGAGCCAGCTCGTGATGTTGCCTTCGGGTGTCACATAACCACCGGCCTGGCTCGTCCCCATCGCGATGCCGAGGACGGAATTTTGATTGAGCGACATTGCACCCGCGAGCGCCGTGACTTCCCCATCGTTCACGATTTCAAACGGCACATTGTTCCACTGCTTCTTGATATCCAGGAACATGTTTTTGACCCGTTGCTCGAAAAGATCTTTCGTCACCCCGCGAAAAAGCGACGCCACCTTCACGCGATTGTTCACGTAAACTCCCGCAGCGCTGCCGCCGATCGCATCGACGCGCGGCAAATGTGCGGCGGCCTTTTTCAGCGAGTCGATGATGCCATCCAAATGATATTGCGGATCGGGCTGCATGTAAGGATCCCAGACGACTTCTTCGCTGAAGACGACTTTGCCATCGATGACAGCGGCCGTTTTGCGATCGCTGCCGCCGAGATCGAACCCGATGCGATTGCCGTTCAGATGACGACCGAGCGGAGTGGTGCTGGCGCGTTCGGCCGGAACGTTTTTCGTGATGACAACTTCAAAGGGTCGTTCGTAAATCCGATTGCCCATGATGTCCGCATCGAATTTGCCGGTCGGCGCTTCGTGGAAGTATTTCTGCAGCTGTTCACCGATCGCGCGTGGTCCATCGAAGTAGACGCGAAAGCCGCCGCGCGACCAGAGCATGAACTTTACGATGCGCTCGACGTAAATAAAGTTCCCCGCCGCGAGAGGATGAGTTTCCGGAAAAACTTCGCTGACAAAATGAAAGACGGAGCCATCGGCTTGTTCCAGGGCGATGCGAACGGGGATGCCGCCATTTTGTTTGGCTTGCGCACGGTAGTGGCGATTGGCCAAAACGGCAGGACGAAAATCGGGATCGAGGACAGGTTTGATCCTGGGCGCAATTAATTGCAAACCGTTGTTTTCGTTCATCAGTAAAAAGCTGACAAAGCCGATGCTTCCAACGCAAGGAACAAATTGTCTTTCCGTGCTGTTGCCGGAAATGAGTCGTGGACCGAACGACGACCGTGATTACCCTCTGGTAATCCAACCGCCGCCGACGACGAGGTCGTCTTGATAGAATACTGCGGCCTGACCGGGCGTGATCGCGCGCTGCGGAATGTGCAGCTTTACTTTCGCACGACCTTCGCCGAGGGGAATAACCGTCGCGCTGGTGCCCGGATGGTTGTAACGAATCTTGGCGGTGACGTCGAAAGACTCCGGCGGGTTCTCGAACGGAATCCAGTTGCAGCGTTCGACGAAGAATTCATCGCGGTCAAGCATGGTTTCGTCGCCGACCATCACGCGATTTGTTTCGGGGTCGAGTTCAACCACGTAAACCGGTTTCGCGGTGGTGATGCCGAGACCTTTGCGCTGGCCGATGGTATAAAATTCAATGCCATCGTGATAGCCGAGCACATGGCCGTGGCCATCGACGATTTCGCCGCGATGCTTTTCGACGAGCTTCGCCTGTTGCAGGAAATTGCCGTAGTTGTTGTCCGGCACGAAGCAGATTTCCATGCTCTCTTCCTTGTCCGCCGTCTTGAGATTGCAATGACGTGCGACGTCGCGGGTGTCGCTCTTGGTTTTTTCCCCGAGCGGAAAGAGCGCGAACGCCAACTGGTCCTGGCGCAACGAGAAGAGGAAATAACTTTGATCCTTGCGCGTATCGAGACCCTTGCGCAGGAGGGTGCGTCCTTCGGGCGTGGTTTCGAGTCGAGCAAAATGGCCGGTGGCAATTTTCTGCGCACCGAGCTTCTTGGCGCGCGTGATGAGATTGCCGAACTTTAAATTCTGATTGCACATGACACACGGGTTGGGTGTGCGTCCGGCTTTATATTCCGAGGCGAAATAGGCGATGACCTGCTTTTGAAATTCTTCCGCTTCGTCGATGAGATAGTAGGGGACTCCGAGTTTGTGACAGACCGCGCGCGCATCCATGACGGCTTGCGGTCCGCAGCATTTGTCTTCCGCGCGATTCACGCAGTCCTGCGGCCAAAGTTTGAGCGTGACGCCAACAACGTCGTAACCCTGTTCGATCAAAAGCGCAGCCGTGGCCGAGGAATCAACTCCTCCGCTCATGCCAACAACGACGCGTGTCTTTCCGGAATCCGACATTGGGTTTGTAAATTACGCTGGGATCAGGAGTTGTAAAGCACAGGCGAAGACGGATGGTTGACACGAATTACACCGTCTTCACCCGTGGTTTGAAATTATTTCTCCTCCGCGGCCGGTGTCTTGCGTTTTTCGTATTCGGTCAACCGGTCCTCGACTATCCCTCGCTTGATTAATTCTTTTTCCGGTATGGCACCCATGTCGTGGGTTTGCTCCATCCATTTATCCATCGCGTTGCGGAGTTCCTTCAACTTTGCTGCGTGCTTCGGGTCGTTGGCGAGGTTGTGGACTTCGTGTGGATCGACGTTGCAGTCGTAGAGCTCTTCCTTCGGTTTTGTTGGAGCGAAGAATAACTTTTGCGTCGCGTTGAGTTTTCCTTCGGCATTCGCTTTACGCCAGGCCTGCATCGTGGGCATTTCTTCTCCGTAAGAGATGCGCTGGGCATAGGGAAGCTGCGGTTCAAAGTTGCGGATGTATTTAAACTGCTGGTCGCGAACCGCGCGGATCCGGTCGTAGGTTTCGTCCATACGGTCGCGGGCAGCAAAGATGTATTGGCGTTTCTGTTGTTGAGGGCCGAGAAAAATGGCTCCTTCCATGGGAGGATAGAACTGCAGTGTTTTATTCGCGCCGCCAGGAACGGGCTCGGGAAGTTTTTTCCGTAGCGGTTCCAGCACCCCGGCCAGATTCATCGTTGTCGGCGCAAAATCAATAAAGCTAACTAAATCATCCCGCACACTCCCCGGCTTGATCTGTCCCGGCCAGCGCACCATGAGCGGCACGTGAATACCGCTATCGTAGATCCAGCGTTTGCTCCGTGGCAGACCACGACCGTGATCTCCTGTGATAATCACGACCGTATTCGAGGCAATGCCCCACTTTTCCAACGTCGCCAGGACTTCGCCCATTTTATAATCCACAGCGGTAACGAGGTCGTAGTAATTCGCCAGATCACGCCGCACCTCCGGGGTATCTGGATGATACGGCGGCAACACCATGTTCTTGGGATCATGCCGGTCGGACGGCTTCAGCTTTGCGGTGAGCTCCGCAAAGGATTCGGGCGATGCGCGAATCTTGCTTTCGTGTGACGTGGTAATGTTGAAATAACCGAAGAACG